>JAQWBK010000049.1:0-7063 GCA_028706415.1 Oscillospiraceae bacterium
TACATACAAATTATTTATAAGATATTGAGGTCACCTCTAAAAACCCCTTCCGGTGTCTTCCGGCACAATTTCCGCCGGACTGCGTCAAACCTCCTCGTAAGGCGGAAAGCCTTGCTTCGTCGGCTTTCCTTGTCCGACAAAAATTCTGCTCGGAATCCGTTCAAAACAGGTTTTTAGAGGTGACCTTGATTTATCGGCTATCAAAATCTCATATTTGTTTTATGTTTTAAATTGCTTAGCCCATACCATGTCGGTGATTGGATGGTGCCGATAAACCTAGGTGTTTAGTATTAAGTATTAATTTATATTGCCGGAGGATAATGCGCCGCCGGAGGACAGTGCGTCAAAATTACTCTCATCCAGCTTTTGTATGACAAGTTGGGTAACCTCATCAAATATGTCTCTAAACGGACAGTCGTCCATGGACAAGCAGCTGCAATTGTATTCCCCATCCATACAACGGCTGAACCTGTATGGCCCTTCAACCGCCTCGATCACCTGACGCACGGTGATATCCTTGGGAAGACGGGCAAGAGTATATCCACCGCGCGCCCCCTTATATGACTTCACCAAGTCGGCAACCACCAGCTTACGCATTATCTTTAATGTAAAACGCAGGGATACCGATGTTCGGTCTGCAATTGTTTGTGCATCCAGACGGCTGGTTTCCAGATCGTTTTTTTGTGTAGCTTCCAAAGAAAGACAATGAACTATTCGTACCGCATAATCAGATTCTAAATTTATATGCACAAATTATCACTGCCTTTCTTTGATTTAAAACAATCTTATTCAAGAAAATCCTTTAACTTTTTACTCCGGCTGGGGTGGCGAAGCTTACGGAGCGCCTTTGCCTCAATCTGCCGGATACGCTCACGCGTTACCTCGAATACCTTTCCCACTTCTTCTAAGGTGCGCGGCCGTCCGTCCTCCAGACCGAAACGCAGGCGGAGTACCTTTTCCTCGCGGGCGGTAAGGGTTGTTAATACATCACCAAGCTGTTCCTTCAACAGGATATGGGAAGCAGCATCGGCCGGCGCAGGGGCCTCATCATCCGGTATGAAATCACCGAGATGGCTGTCCTCCTCCTCGCCGATGGGGGTTTCAAGAGAAACCGGCTCCTGAGCAACCCGCATGATTTCCCTAACCTTATCGACAGGCATTTCCAGCTCCTCGGAAATTTCCTCGGGGGTTGGTTCGTGGCCGTTCTTATGAAGAAGCTGACTGGATACTTTTTTAACCTTATTTATTGTTTCGACCATATGCACGGGGATGCGGATGGTGCGAGCTTGATCCGCGATAGCCCGGGTAATTGCCTGGCGAATCCACCAAGTTGCATAGGTTGAGAACTTAAATCCCTTGGTATAATCAAACTTCTCTACCGCCTTGATTAAGCCAAGATTTCCCTCTTGAATGAGGTCAAGAAACTGCATGCCCCGCCCCACATAACGCTTGGCAATGCTGACTACAAGGCGCAAATTCGCCTCTGACAAGCGTTTTCTGGCATTCTCATCCCCTCCGATTATACGGATGGCCAATTCAATTTCTTCTTCGGGGGAGAGGAGAGGAACCCGCCCGATTTCTTTGAGATAGACCTTCACCGGGTCATCAATTGCAATGCTCTCTGTGCTGGCGGATGCTTCGGCTTCCTCGGTCACCGGAACCTCAAGCGCAAGCTCCAAGTTTGATAAGGCGTTCGATTCAAAATCATCAATGATTTCAATATTATTAGATTCAAGCACATCATAGACCTTATCCATCTGCTCCGGATCAAATTCCACTTCTTCAAGCGCGTCAAGTATCTCCTGGGTAGTGAGCTTTCCCTTTGTCCGACCGAGTTCCAAAAGCTCGAACACCAGAGTCTTACGATCTTTTTTAGTGGGTGAAACTATAGGGGAGAGGTCACCCTTTTCGGTATCGGTATCGTCGGGTTTTTCACTCGCATCGGAAGAAGGGGCTTCCGAGCTCGAAGATTCCTGCTCGTCAAAAAAATCTTCTTCTATGTGTAGATTTTCAATTTCATGATTGCTCATTGATTTTCCTCTTTCTCACTTCTAAATATGCTCATTATATATTGGCTTGTATTACTTCTTTTGTGCGCGCATGGTATCCAGCATTTTTATTATTTCATCATCAGAAAGCTGATTGGGATCGTTTAGCCCTGATAATTTATGCTCATTTTGAATTACATCGACATATTCAACCGCCTGTTCGGGAGAATGGGTGCTTTCACGAGCATTTTGCACCATCCGTGATATATATGCCATTTCATCCTCATCATATTCGGCTGACAGAAAAACAAGTTCGATAATCAATCCCTGTTCATGCCGTTTCAGCAGGAATTTGTAAAGCTCGCGGTTAAAATCGGTTATCATGGTATCGGGGGACAGCCGCTGAGAGACGGCGTTTATATAATCAGGATGGAGAATAAGCAGACCCAAAAGCCCTTCCTCTGCATGTGCGGCGCGGATTTTGGTGCCGGCTTGCGGATTTATCTTTTTCACCATGTTCTCTGAATTGCGGACCGCCTGAGACAGCTCCAGTTTTTTAAATTGCTTAATATCTGATTTCTTATACCTCTCAACCTGGTCTAATATTGCATCCTTACTGACAGAAAGCTCGGCAGATAGCCTGCCTGCATATACATCGCGTTCAATGGGGCTGCTCAGTCTTGAAAGGAGTATTGAAGCTTCTCTCAGGTAGGCAACCCGCCCGTCAGGGGCATCTAAAGGATGGAGCCGCGCCAATTCTATAAGTTGATATTCAATATCATTGGCGGATCGGCTAAGCAGCAGCTTAAAACGATCAGCCCCGTATAATTTTATAAATCCGTCAGGGTCTTTTCCGCCGGGAATGCTGACAACCCGTATATGCATACCTGTCTGTCTCAGCAGTGCAATTGCACGCTGGGTTCCCTTTTGGCCGGCAGCATCCGAATCAAAGACAAGGATGACCTCATTAGCATAACGGGCGGCCAAACGGGCGTGTTCCCCTGTGAAGGAGGTGCCCAAGGCAGCCACCGCATTGGTGAAACCCGCCTGATGAAGAGCGATTACATCCATATATCCTTCACACAATATAAGGGTGTTATCCTTGGACGATTTTGCAAAGTTCAGTGCAAACAGGCCGTTTGTCTTTTTATAAACCAAGGTATCTGATGTGTTTAAATATTTTGGTTTGGAATCGTCTAAAACCCGACCGCCAAACGCAATTACATTTCCGTGTACATCAATTATGGGGATGATAACCCTGTTTCTGAAAATGTCGTATACCTTGTTGGGTGACTTCTTGCTTCGGTAGGCAAGAAAGGCAGCAACCAGCTCATCATCCTTGTATCCTAGCTTGTGCATCTCGTTTACCAGAGCATAATAATTGTCGGGGGTGTAGCCCAGCCCGAAACGACGAATGGTCTGGTCATTATATCCACGGCTGTGATAGTATTCAAGCCCGACTTTGCCCTCGGGCGAGTACATAAACTGGTTGAAAAACCTTGCTGCATCGCGGTTCGCTTCAAGAATCCGCATACGCAGCTTTGATATGGTATCATCTGTTTTATCGTCCGGCATTTTTATACCGGCCCGGTCTGACAGAAAACGAACCGCATCAATATAACTCAGGTTTTCAATCCTTTTAACAAATGTGATAACATCTCCACCCGCCCCACATCCAAAGCAATAAAAGGAATTTGTTTCGGGGTATAGGTTAAAGGAGGGTGTTTTTTCACCATGAAAAGGACATAAACCAACCGAAGTTCGACCACGCTGTTTTGTTCTAACATAGGAGGAAGCCACGTCTTCAATCGGATTACGGCTGACAAGTTCCTGTAAAAATGAATCCGGTAACGGCATGGTTGTCCTCCTTTTCTGTAAATAAATACGGTTTATGGAAAAGCATATTGATTATTATGCCACTAACCGGTAAAGTTAATCCCCTTTACTTGCCATCTGCGTGGAATAAATAGACAATTATACATATCTAATGCGTAATTATCGGTCATTCCGGCAATGTAGTCACATACAGCCCGGTGAGCTCCCTCTTTTTCGAGTATATCTTTGAATTCATCCGGCAGAGAGTCGGGGTTGTTGACCAAATATTCAAACATATTATTGATAAGACCGCTAATTTTTTCCTCTTCACTCTTGGCAATAGGATTTCGATAAACTTCTTCAAACATAAAGTCGTGAAGTTTATCAAAAGCCCGTAGAACCTTTGGATCCATGCCGATACTTGAACCGCTGTTTTCAACGATTGAGGTCACCAGATTGTGAATGCGGATTGATTTCCCGTTGCCCAATGTCTCATGGACAGTATCAGGAATTTTGTCTTCGGTTAATACCCCGGCACGAATAGCGTCGTCAATGTCATGATTTATGTATGCAATGCGGTCGGCAAAACGCACGACCTGCCCTTCAAGGGTTACAGCTTGTTCACCGCAGGTGTGGCGGTTAATCCCGTTCCTGACCTCCCATGTAAGGTTAAGGCCCTTTCCATCCTTTTCAAGCTGGTTAACAACCCTGACGCTTTGCTGATAATGACGAAAGCCGCCTACGCTACCCATTGCTTCGTTTAAAGCGCGTTCACCTGCATGACCAAACGGAGTATGTCCCAGATCATGGCCAAGAGAAATAGCCTCGGTCAGATCCTCATTTAAAAGCAGAGCACATGCAATCGTCCTTGCAATCTGAGATACTTCTAATGTATGGGTCAGACGGGTGCGGTAATGATCCCCTTCGGGAGCTAAAAAAACCTGGGTTTTATGTTTCAACCGGCGGAAGGATTTTGAATGTAATATTCGATCACGATCTCGTTGATAGCAGGTACGATATTCGCATGGAGCTTCTTCTGTGTCCCGGCCACGACTTTGGGAAGAAAGTGCAGCCAACGGTGACTGCATAAGTTTTTCATACATTTCGCTTCTTTCACGGATTGTCATATCAGCTCTCCCTTAATTAAAATAGTAGTATAAATTTTTATAAAAACAGCTTACTTTAACGCACAACCAGTGGTTGAAAATATTTATTTTCGGATTTTTCTACCTTTGCCACGGCTTTGCCGTGCCATCTCACTAGTCAGATGGGGGCGCTAAGTGCAGCATTATCAAAGTGTTGTTAGGCAATTTGGCGACAACTCTCCATAAAAGAGAAATATGCCCTCACAGTATATATACGCCAGCCATCTGCCTTTTCCCTTCTTTTTTCGATAAAATTCTCTAATTGAGTTAAAATTGGGTATATTCATGCCCAATTTCTTTTATTTTAATGCCTCCGGAGCTTATCTCGGTAAGCTTTTCACTTAATGTGTTGATCAACTTGTTTGGAATAATAAACTCGACCTCCACGCATTCTGAAAAAACTGTATCACAAATGCGTCCGCCGGTTTCGGGTATCAAAGAGGATATCCGCCCGTACATATTATAATCACAATTTATTACCCCACGAACACACATTTGCATATGTATAATACCGCCATGATCAACCGCCAGTTTAGCACTGTGTGCATAGGCTCTCACCAAACCCCCGGTTCCAAGAAGGACTCCACCGAAATAGCGCGTAATAACCACGGCGCAATCGGTCAGTTCTTCGCGAATTAGCACATTAAGGACCGGAAGCCCTGCCGTACCCTGCGGTTCACCATCGTCTGAAAAACGCCGTATCTGACCCTCACGAAGTATATAAGCATAAACATTGTGGGTGGCGTTCCAGAACTCTTTACGCTGAGCAGAAATGAAACACATCGCCTCATCCTCGGTTTTTACGGGACAGACTGTACCCAAAAATCGAGAGCGTTTTTCGGTAAATTCGCAAACGGCTTTTTGTTTAACTGTTCGATAACCTTCCATTAGCAGCCTCCGTATACCGAGAAAGGGCAGCGCCCAAAGCGCTGCCCGATAAAGCTTGTTTTTGATTATTTCTCATCACTTATGCTAAAGCGCTTTTTGAAGCGGTCCACACGCCCGCCGGTATCTACAAGCTTTTGCTTGCCTGTAAAGAACGGATGGCACTTCGAGCAAATTTCAACACGAATATTCTTTTTTGTTGACCTTGTTTCAAAGGTCTCGCCGCAAGCGCAGGTCACCGTTGCTTTATCATATTCCGGATGGATAGTCTCTTTCATTAACGTCACCTCTTTCAGGAAACAGAGCATTAAAAGGATGTTTATGATAATAACACAGTAATGTGAAAAAAGCAAGAAAATCATAAATGTTTTCCAAAATGGATTTTTTAGAGTATTCTCAGGGGGTGTTTTGCCCTAGACTTTTGAATACCCATAACTGTTGACAATTGCATCAATCTTCCGCTTGTTCTTACACATTTTGCATTCCATTGTGGGCATGGAATTATATTCGGGAATATCTTCCTCGGTAAAAATGGCGTTGACCGGCAGATCGTGCGATTCACGAATTGCACTGAAAACAGCAGCTATACCCACAAGACGACCGCTGTAATATTGCAGACAATCAATTGAACGGTTGATAGTTTTTCCGGTTGAGGCCGAAGCAATAAGAAGGAGTATATTTTTGCCCCAAACCATTTTCTGAGTATTATCGCGGAAAATCATTTGATTATTTGAATTTAGCTCGGGTGTAAGGACACAAATATCGTTTCCGCTGTTCATTATAAGAGTACCCGATTGTGCCAGAGCATCTGCAAGAAAAGCGCCCACCATTTCGGTCCCTTCAAGACATATGATGGTGTCAATCGGGGTGGAGGTTAAATATTGCTTTGCAAGCTCTTCCGCCGCAGCTTTCGCCATTTTGTGACGACTTTTGATACTTGTTAAATCAACATAATAATTAACATGGGAATGGTTGGTGGCAAAATGCCCCGGAATTAATCCAATCTTGATGTTTTTGCTAGCCTTTGATCGAATCTCTTGAAGCCGAGTTTCCATATTGCGCCTCCTCAGATGTTGCCATATAGGCAATCTTCTTTTTATTTATTTTAACATATTTATCGTCCAGTATCAACTTCTTATTTGCAGAACGACTAAGCAAATTGAAAAAGGGTTGCAGCAAATTGAAAAAGGGTTGCAGCAAATTGAAAAAGGGTTGCAGCAAGTTGAAAAA
>JAQWBK010000049.1:7163-11160 GCA_028706415.1 Oscillospiraceae bacterium
TTGAAAAAGGGTTGCAGCAAGTTGAAAAACAGTATGCTTTTAATACACTAAATTGCCGAAAGTGCCTGGTTTATATCCTGAATAATGTCGTTCACATTCTCTATTCCTACAGAAAATCTTATAAGGTCGGGGGAGATACCGGCCGCCTTTAACTGGGCATCACTCATTTGGCGGTGGGTGGTGCTTGCAGGATGCAAAACGCTGGTACGAAGGTCGGCAACATGAGTTACAATGGCGGCAAGCTTTAGGTTATCAATAAATCGACAGGACGCTTCCCGCCCTCCCTTGACGCCGAATGAAATGACTCCGGAGGTACCTTTGGGTAGGTATTTTTGTGCCATCTCATAATATTTATTGGATTTAAGTCCGGGAAAATTCACCCATGCTATCCTATCGTCCAGTTCAAGATATTCAGCCACCTTTTGAGCATTGGAGCAGTGCCGCTCCATGCGAAGATGGAGAGTGTCAATTCCCTGGCTCAGATAAAACGCATTCATCGGGCTGGGGGAGGTGCCCAAGTCCCGAATAAGGTGGGTGCGGCATTTTGTAATATACGCTGCCCGCCCAAAATTTTCTGTATATATAAGACCGTGGTAGGTTTCGTCGGGGGTGGTCAGCCCGGGGTATTTATCCGAAGCGGCCCAATCGAAATTGCCGCTGTCAACTATAACCCCACCCAAAGCGGTTGCGTGCCCATCAAGGTATTTTGAAGTGGAATGAACAACAATATCTGCACCGAATTCAAACGGGCGGCAGTTTATGGGTGTTGGGAATGTATTATCTAAAATAAGGGGAACGCCGTGTTTATGTGCAGTGCGGGCAAACTTCTCGATATCCAACACACAAAGACCGGGATTTGACAAGATTTCTCCGAAAACTAATTTTGTGTTGGGACGAAAAGCGGCATCAAGCTGCTCGTCGGAGGCCTCCACATCCACAAAGGTAATATCAATACCCATTTCCCGCAGCGTTTTACTAAACAGGTTAAATGTTCCGCCGTAAATGGCAATTGAGCTTATAATATGGTCCCCGCTGTGGGCTATATTTATTACCGACATGAACGAGGCAGCTTGTCCGGCCGAAGTAAGCAGTGCGCCCACCCCGCCCTCGAGCGCGGCAATCTTTGCCTCAACCGCATTTGTTGTCGGATTGGATAAACGGGTATAAAAATCGCCGCCTATCTTGAGGTCAAATAAATCCCCCATAGTTTGAGCGTCATCATACTTAAATGTGGTGCTCTGAGTTATGGGCAGCACCCGAGGTTCCCCGTTTTTCGGTTTCCAGCCTTCCTGTATGCATTTTGTTTCAATATTCCAGTCATTACTCATTTATATAACCCTCACTCTCTATTTGAACAAACAAATATTACATTTTAATATAATATATCATAAAGTAGATGTTTAATACAATTAATATATTCGTATTTTTTGCAAAAAAATTAAGACTAATACTGTTCTCACCTTTTACTTGAGAGCAGTATAAAAGCAAATCAGCACTTGAATTCTTATTAGCGGATATATTTTACAATCATTCTTGAAAAGCATTTTGGTTAGTGTTATAATTCCCGTGTTATCAGTAGAGGGTGGTTGAGTTATACCGCTGGTAAAACGGCGGAATGGAGATTGTTATGGCAACTGTTCTTAATAAATTCATAAATAAAATGCGAAATCTTAAGCCCGGTCAGATATTGATTATTGGCTTTGCTTCGGTTATAGCAATCGGAACCATTTTATTAGCCCTTCCCATTGCCACAACCTCGAGGGGGAGTCTAAGCCCTGTTGATGCCTTGTTTACAGCCACCTCGTCGGTATGTGTAACCGGTTTAACAGTGGAAAATACCGGCGTTATGTTCACTTTGTTCGGCCAGATTGTTATTCTTATTCTTATACAAATCGGCGGGCTGGGCTTTATGACCATGGCTTCATTAATTTTCATGATGATAGGCAGGCGAATATCGCTTCGTGAAAGATTGATAATTCAGGAGGCATATAATCTCGAATCAATACAGGGTGTTGTTAAGCTGGTCAGAACAGCAGTATTTATCACCTTTACCGCCGAATTTGTGGGGGCTGCAATAATCTCCATACGGATGATAAAACAATTCGGTATAGCAAAGGGTATATATCAATCGATATTTTTATCTGTTTCGGCCTTTTGTAATGCCGGATTTGATGCTTTGGGGCAGGCCGCATCAATAAGGGAATATGTAGCCGACCCAATCATAAATATTACGATAATGTGTTTAGTAACTTTTGGCGGTCTCGGGTTTCCGGTATTTATTGATATTTTACGCAAACGGAGATTAAGCCGTCTTATGATTCACAGCAAGGTGGTTCTGCTGGTCTCGGCCGTCTTGTTTATTTCGGGAGCATTGCTAATCGGTATTCTTGAATGGAATAACACAAAGACCTTAGGGCAGTTCAGCTCCCCTGTTAAGGTGATGGCTTCGTGTTTTCAATCGGTCACCCTTCGTACAGCAGGGTTTGAAACCATACCTCAAGGAGACATGACCCCATCCGGTACCTTGGTCAGCACGATTTTAATGTTTATCGGTGCATCGCCCGCTTCAACCGGTGGCGGTATAAAAACTTCAACTTTCTTCATTGTTATGCTGGCAATATTTACAACCGTCAAAGGGAAGCAGGATTGTAATGTTTTCCGTCGGTCTATTAACCAACAGAGTGTCAGAAAGGCATATACAATCGCAGCCTTGGCACTATGTCTTGTTTTGGTGGACACAGTCGTAATAAGTGCTGTTGAGAATATAACCAATGGCGCCCGCACCTTGAGTGAGGTATTATTTGAGGTGGTTTCGGCATTTGGCACGGTGGGATTATCAACCGGAATAACCGGAGGGTTGTACTGGATATCAAAAACGCTTATAATAATCACCATGTTTATAGGGCGGCTGGGGCCGCTTACACTATCCATGACAATATCAGGTGCTGCGTTAACGCATGACACCCTGCATTATCCGGAAGAACGAATGATTATTGGTTAATAACCATATAGTTTTGATAATAAATACATCTAATCACGCGCCTTTATCAAGGCGGGGAAAGGCATGAGTTATATGAAACAAATTGCAGTTTTGGGATTAGGTCGTTTTGGCGAAAGTGTTGCGCGTTCGCTTGAGGCTTTGGGTGTTGAGGTAATGGGGGTTGATATCAGTCAAGAAAAAGTTGCCGATATCGCACCCTTCATTACACATGCCGTTCAGGGTGATTTGCTGGACTCGGATGCCTTGGAATCACTTGGACTTCGCAATTTCGATGTTGTTATTTTAAGTATTAAAAGTGTAGAAATCAGCTGTCTTGCAACCATTGCCATAAAAGATAACGGCGCGCGTTATATAGTTGCTCAGGCTAGCGGGGATGCTCATGGAAAAATTCTTGAGCGAGTAGGGGTCGATAAGGTCATAATGCCGGAAAAGGACATGGGTGCGCGCATTGCAAGAAACCTTGCGGGGAATAACATTATTGATTTTATGGAGCTTTCCTCCAAGCACAGCCTTATGGAGATGACCACTCCTGATGATTGGGTGGGCCATACCCTCAAAGAAAATAATATCCGTAATAAATACGGGGTCAATGTTGTTGCAATTCGTTCGGGTAAAAATATCCAGGTATCTCCAAAGAGCGATGTTATTATTCATGACGGTGATGTTTTGGTTGTCATCGGTGAAAACAATGACCTTGAAAAAATGGGAAAACACAGTTCTTCCAGCCGCAAAAAATAGTTTTCCTATTAATAAATATAGACAGGCGACTTTACGGCATCTTTATACGATGCAATAAGTCGCCTGCTTTTTTATAATCAACCTTGTGGGCTGTTTCTAAAACGCCCTTGACGAAACCGTGGAATCGGTGCTTTGGTTATAATCCGGCAGATTTATTTGTCTCAGCAATCTCGATGCATGTATATCCGGCAGGCTGTAATTTTTCCAGGTTTTATAACTCAAGAGAGTTTCTTGGACCTTTAGTGATTTAAGTGCCCT
>JAQWBK010000143.1 GCA_028706415.1 Oscillospiraceae bacterium
GAACGTTTTTAATCAGGGATTAGTATGATACTAATCTCAAGTAAAAATCAAGACATCTTTGCGGTCTGTTTTCCGCCATACAGCGTTGTTGTCGTCGGCGGGCGTCAGCCCGCTCTCCTCCTCCGCCTTGCATGACGAAAAACATCCTCGCAAATTTTGTCTCACATTTTACTTGAGAACAGTATGAGATTAGCATAAAAGATTACCGGCTTTGAATTTGTTATTCAAAGCCGGTTTTTTTATGGCTAATACTGTTTCATCCAGATTGTCTTATTGACAATTTTAGTGTAACTTTGAATTAACTTTACCACCTTGATTGATACATTTGTATCTTGATAATCGGGCGGCATCACCGTTTGGGCATTGTTCTCACGCATGGCGGATGCAAGCTCCACCGCCTGCTCCACATCCTCACTGCGGATCCCCCCTATCACCACCGTTCCCTTATCCAAAACCTCGGGGCGCTCGGTTGATGTGCGAATCAGCACGCCTGCAAATCCCAGCATGGCACATTCCTCTGATAATGTCCCGCTGTCAGACAATACACAATAGCTATTTTGCTGAAGCTTGTTGTAATCCGAAAAGCCGAAAGGCTTTAGATTTTGAACAAGCGGGTGGAATTTAAATTTGCGTTCCTCGATATATTTCATGGAGCGCGGATGGGTGGAATAAATAACCGGCATTTCATATTTCTGGGATATATTATTAACGGCATTCATCAGATCCATAAAATTATCTTCAAGATCGATGTTTTCCTCACGGTGCGCCGAGACAAGAATATATTTTCCCTTTTCCAGTCCAAGTCTATTTAAAACATCGCTGCTCTTGATTTTATCCATATGGTTACGCAGCACCTCCCGCATGGGCGAGCCGGTGACAAATATTGTCTTGCCGTCCAGCCCTTCGGAAATAAGATAACGACGGGCATGTTCGGTATAGGGTAGGTTAATATCCGCAATATGGTCAACAATCTTTCGGTTTATCATTTCGGATACATTCCAATCCCAGCAGCGATTACCCGCCTCCATATGAAATATCGGGATTTTCAGTCTTTTTGCAGAAATAGCCGATAGGGCGGAGTTGGTATCCCCCAGAATAAGAATGGCGTCCGGCTTCAATTTTTGCATCAATTCATAGGATTTAGAGATAATATTTCCCATGGTCTCCCCGAGGTGGCTGCCGACACACTCCAGATAATAGTCGGGGGGGCGCAAATTCAAGTCCTCAAAGAAAACCTGATTAAGCGTATAATCCCAGTTCTGCCCGGTATGCACCAGAATATGCTCAAAATATTGGTCACACGCCTTAATGCAGTCCGAAAGTCTTATTATCTCGGGACGGGTACCGAGAATGGTCATCAGTTTTAACTTTCTCATGTTTAACACTCCCATAATTATCAGTATTTCGTATGAGTGATGCTTGGTCGATTTATCTGCTCATTTCAAAACATCTATAATCCGATTTTCTTCATTATATCATAATTTGACTGGGCTTCCTGCCTTTTTGATGAAAGACCGCTGATATACGCCTTATGCCTTTCCCTTTTCCTTCCTGAAAATACCCCCCTGAAAATGCGATATACCCAGCCTATCGGAAGGAGAAACGGATGGCGTTTGGTAAAGGGAACAGATGCATATAAATCCTGTTTATCAATAACAAACAGCTTTAGAAAAGCCTTAATCGGGGCTTTTTTGCTATATCTCCCCTTATTGTTGTCTATTTCTTTTCTCAGTTTAATTTCAGCTACCGAATTACGGGCTTTAAACCCGAATACGCCCCCCTCAAAAATATATCTGCATATCAGCTCATATGTGTCTTGATCCATCTCCAACTCAAAAGGGAATTGTGTTCCGAACCAATCATTGCAAAGATAAAAAATATTCTTTGCGAATTTTGTCATGTTCAGCTTTTCCAAGTCTTTTTCGATCAATCCCCAGTTAATTTGATTATTAAAATGCTTTAGTAATATTGAAATATCCATTATCTGCCGAACACCGGCCCCGAATCCGTAGATATGCTTTGCCAGATGTATAAGTAGAAATATAAGGTGATATTCAGGCTTTAATTCTTTAAAACAGTCATCTGTATCGTTTGTCATCTCCCAAATATTTTTAAAATATGCTGTCGGGTCTATGCTTGCACTAATTTGTTCAGGGCATAAATCGGTATGCATTTCAAGGTTGATAATATCGTTATAATATGTCCAGTCTTCACGGGAGCCTGTTTTTGATTTGTATCCCTTATCGGTAAAAAGCTTAAAAACCTTTTCCTTATCTTCAAGGCGAATAACAAGGTCAACATCCCCCATTGTACGCACTTCCTTGACGGGATAATATTCCGCCAAAGCAATACCTTTAACTTGAATATAGGGGATTTTGTTATCAAAAAATATTTCCTTAACCTTCTCATATTCCGCATCCCGATTTACAGAAACTGCGATTGTATGAAAATATGCTTGACTAAGTCTAACATATAATTCTTTATCCGGTTTAATATTTAGTTTATTTATGGCAAGATAAATCATACCGCTTAAATTATGATCCTTCGATAGAGTATAAATCTCATCCCAATCGGGATTATCGTCAGATATATTTACGGTATCATTAATATGTGATGACAATAATTCAATAAATGCTTTTTCTGTTTTTTTCATTTTAGTTGTCCCTTATTATTTAT
>JAQWBK010000050.1 GCA_028706415.1 Oscillospiraceae bacterium
TTCCGAGCAGAATTTTTGTCGGACAAGGAAAACCGACGAAGCAAGGCTTTCCGCCTTACGAGGAGGTTTGACGCAGTCCGGCGGAAATTGTGCCGGAAGACACCGGAAGGGGTTTTTAGAGGTGACCATAAGATACTCACATTTCGCAAGCCATATTTATTGTCTTTTTGTACTAAATCTTGAACGAAATTTTCTTTTAATTTCATTTTTTTGGTCGTATAATTATCCATGTTGAGTTTATATGATCCAGAAATATTAATATTTTTCAAGGAGAGATTTTAATGTCCCTGACCTTTTTCCTGACCGCATCAATTGTCATCTCTTTTATTGCGTTCGGGTTCGCAGCCCTTCTTAATGCTTGGGTTAAAAAGCTGCCGTTATCCAACCAGAAGATCAAGGATATAGGCGGTTTAATTCGGCGTGGTGCCAACACATTCTTGACGAGGGAGTATATTATCCTTTCAAAGTTTGTGGGAGTTGTGGCGATATTGATTTTCGTTTTTCTGCCCACCCCGGTATGGAAAAATGGTGTTATTGAAAATTTGACAATGGCTCTGGCTTATATATTCGGAGCCGTGTTTTCTGCAATAGCAGGAAAGATAGGTATACAGATTGCTACCATAGCCAACATGAAAACTGCCGAAGCTGCCAAAAGCGGTATACGCAATGCATTCATGGCAGGTTTCCGCGGAGGCGCTGTTATGGGCATGGCGGTGGTAGGGGCCAGTCTGCTTGGGGTGTCACTTGTTTTGCTTATCACAGGTAACACAACTGCACTGCTCGGTTTTAGCTTCGGTGCCAGCTCTCTTGCCCTGTTTGCCAAAGCAGGTGGCGGTATATTCACAAAGACGGCTGATATCAGTGCAGACCTTTGTGGTAAGGTTGAGCTTGGCATTCCGGAGGATGACCCTCGCAACCCTGCTGTTATCGCAGATAATGTAGGGGACAATGTTGGTGATGTGGCTGGTATGGGGGCCGACTTATTTGATTCAAATGTCGCTTCAATGGCGGCAGCTCTGGTTCTTGCAGTTGCACTTGACAAAGGTCAAGGCGGCAGCGTCAACGCAGGCATGGTATTTTGTTATGCAGCCATAGGGCTGCTTGCATCCATAATCGGGGTTGCCACCGCCAGAATAGGAAAAAATGGCAATCCGACCCGTGCATTAAACAGCAGCACTTATGTGACCACAGCAATTTTCGGCGTCTTAACCGCCCTTGCCACATGGGCGTTCGATTATAGATGGGAAATATGGGGAGCCAGCGCTCTCGGCCTTATTGTGGGAGTAGTAATCGGTATTACGAGCGACTATTTTACAAACGACAATAAACGCCCGGTTCATAAAGTAGCAGAAGCTTCCGAGTCCGGTCCGGCGTTCACCATTTTATCAGGTATATCCTACGGCTTTTTAAGCACCCTTCCCGCACTGGTTGGTATTGGTGTTTCAGCATTGGGCGCTTACAAGCTTTGCGAGCCCCTGGGCGGGAATTACCCCATGTTCGGTATTTCAATGGCGGCTGTCGGGATGCTTTCGATCGTTGGTATGATTATATCAAATGATGCATACGGACCAATCGTTGATAATGCCCGCGGTCTTGCAGAGATGGGTGATTTGGGTGATGAGGTTCTGGAAATCACAGATACTCTTGACAGCGCAGGTAATACTGTAAAAGCTATTACCAAAGGATTTGCCATTGGAGCTGCCGGGCTTACGGTTATAGCCCTTCTGGGTGCATTTATCAGTGAAGTTAATCAAGCGGCGATAGAGCTTGGACTTTTAGATAAAATCATCGACGGCTTTGATATTATGAATCCGGTAGTATTCTTTGGTATGCTGGTAGGTGCGGCAATTCCGGCGGTATTCTCCGCAATGCTTATGTTGGGAGTAAACAAGAACGCCCAACGCATGGTAAGCGAAATTCACCGCCAGTTCCGCGAGATTGTAGGCCTTAAGGAAGGCAAAGAGGGAGTATCTCCCGATTATGACAAGTGCATTGAAATAGCTACCTACGGCTCACTTAAAGAGCTTATTCCTGCCGGACTTATGGCAATCGTCTCAACCTTATTGGTAGGATTTATCGGCGGCGTTCAAGCAATCGGCGGCTTCTTGACCGGAAATATAGTATGCGGCCTGATGCTTGCCCTGTTCATGTCAAATTCGGGCGGACTGTGGGATAATTCCAAGAAGTTTATCGAGTCGGGTGCCAACGGTGGCAAAGGCTCTGAGGCCCATAAAGCCGCAGTAGTGGGCGATACCGTCGGGGATCCTTTCAAGGATACAGCCGGACCGTCCATAAACACACAAATTACCGTTGTATCTCTGGTTGCCTCGATTATGTCCACCCTCTTCCTTACAATGTCAATTTTCGGTTAATATTAAGTGGCGGGGCATCAGCCCCGCCCTTTATTGTGATTATTATCATATTATTAAAGGCTAAAGTACACAAAATATTGTGCCTTGCGGAAGATGCGACACCATAAACATACAAATTTTTATATGTCTCTTGATATTAATGTAAAAATGCAATAAAATGAGATATATTCGTATTGGGGGCTGTGGTATGCAGATGACAATATGGTTGATGAATTTGAGTTGTATTTGTCCCGGGTGTATTGCAGCCAAAACGGATGGCGTGGCTTCAGTGCACACAAAAATAAACAGGATAACGGCGGCTGCGGCGCATTGCGCCTGCAGCTTTGTTTTTTAGGTAATACTGCTCTCATACTGCTCTCAAGTAAAAATCAAGACATCTTTGCGGTCTGTTTTCCGCCATACAGCGTTGTTGAGGTCGGCGGGCGTCAGCCCGCTCTCCTCCTCCGCCTTGCATGACGAAAAACATCCTAGCAAATTTTGTCTCACCTTTTACTTGAGAACAGTATAAGCTCTTTTGAACAAGCTCTACCCATGAAAGGGGAAAAGAACTATGGAAAGATACAAGGTGGCTGTTATTATGGGAAGTGACAGCGATTTACCCGTGGTGAAAAAGGCGATTGACAGGCTAAAATCATTTGATATTCCGGTTGAGACTCATATCATGTCTGCCCACCGCACTCCCGAGAGGGCTATGGAATTCGCCAATACAGCCGCCGATAACGGCTTTGGTGTGATTATAGCCGCCGCGGGGAAGGCTGCGCATCTTGCAGGTGTTCTGGCCGCCCATACCACTTTACCCGTCATAGGTATCCCCATAAAATCATCCACCCTTGACGGATTGGATTCGCTTTTATCAACTGTTCAGATGCCTTCGGGAATTCCTGTTGCAACCGTTGCGATTGACGGAGCTGAAAACGCTGCCATACTTGCAGCCCAGATACTTGCGCTTAACGACCCAAAAATAAAGGACAAGCTTATTGCCATGAAGAGTGAAATGAAAGAATCGGTTATCCAAAAGGATAATAATCTGACAGTCTAATCAAGGGTTAAAACAATAATCAGACCTGTCAATCAAAAATTACTGGAGGATTTTTAATGAAAAAACTCGATCAGCTTTATGAAGGAAAAGCAAAAAAGGTTTTTGCCACCGACCATCAAGACTTGTTAATTGTTGATTACAAGGACGATGCCACGGCGTTTAACGGTGAAAAAAAAGGAACCATCTTAGGTAAAGGTGTTATTAACAACCGCATGAGCAATATGCTCATGCAGCTGCTTGAAAAGCAGGGTATACCGACCCATTATGTTGAGGAGCTTTCCGAGCGCGAGACGGTTGTAAAAAAGGTTGCAATAGTTCCCCTTGAGGTTATAATCCGCAACATTGCTGCCGGTTCTTTCTCCAAAAGGTTTGGCGTTCAGGAGGGGACAAAGCTGAAACAACCCTCATTGGAATACAGCTATAAAAATGACGATCTGGGCGACCCGCTTATTAACGACCATCATATCCTCGCTCTGGGTCTGGCTACAAAGGAAGAGCTTGATACCATAGCCGGGTATGCTTTTCGGATAAACGAAATTTTAAAAGCATATTTTCTAAAACTGGATATCGAGCTGGTTGACTTTAAGCTTGAATTTGGTAAAACATCCGACGGTACCATTGTGCTGGCAGATGAGATTTCACCCGATACCTGCCGCTTTTGGGATGTTCATACACACGAGAAACTGGACAAGGATCGTTTTCGCCGAAACATGGGCGGAGAGGAAGAAGCCTACAAGGAGGTTATGCGCCGCCTGTTGGGTGAGTAATATCAATCTCAAATTAGAAAGTCGACAAGCCAAAATGCTATTCTAATTGCGATTGGTATAAGGTACTATAACTTTAATAACAGAAAGGCGCTGGTTCTTATGTTTGACCAACTGCATGAAGAGTGCGGAGTGTTCGGCATTTTCGACCCTGTTATAAGCAATGTTGCGCGTTCGACATATTTCGCGCTATATGCCCTTCAGCACCGTGGTCAGGAAAGCTGCGGAATTGCGGTCAATGAGGAAGGGATATTCCGTTCCCATCGTGCACTGGGTCTGGTACCCGAGGTGTTTTCGGTCGAAACCTTAGAAAAGCTGGGCAGAGGTAATATTGCGGTTGGCCATGTTCGTTACTCAACCGCCGAAAGCTGCAACATAAACAATGCACAGCCCCTTGTAGTCCGCCATATCAAAGGTACAATGGCCATTGCCCACAACGGGAACATTATAAATTCGTTTGAGCTTCGTCAAAAGTATGAGATGGAGGGTGCCATCTTTCATGGCACAAACAATACCGAGGTGATAGCCTATGCCATTACCAAGGCCCGCCTTGAAACCAGCTCGATAGAAGCGGCGATTGAAAAGGCTATGGATGTTATTAAGGGTGCATATTCCTTGGTGGTTATGTCCCCCCAAAAATTGATTGCCGTGCGTGACCCCCGAGGTTTCCGTCCGCTTTGTATCGGCAAAACCAAGGATGGCGCGATCGTGTTTGCATCCGAGAGTTGCGCTCTTGACAGTATCGGGGCGGATTATATTCGGGATGTAAAACCGGGAGAAATCGTGATTGCATCAGAAGATGGAATTCGTTCGATTGAAACCCATTGCGGTCAAAAAACCAGCTTGTGTGTTTTTGAATTCGTTTACTTTGCTCGTCCCGACAGTGTAATAGATGGTTCAAGTGTATATGAAGCCCGGCAACGCGCCGGTGCGTATCTAGCCCTTGAACATCCGATACAGGCCGATGTAGTAATCGGTGTACCCGATTCGGGTCTGGATGCTGCACTTGGCTATGCCATGCAGTCGGGGATTCCCTATGGCGTGGGGTTAATCAAAAACAGGTATGTGGGGCGCAGCTTTATCAAGCCGACTCAGGGGCAGCGCGAGGATGCTGTTAAAATCAAGCTGAATGCGGTGCGCTCGGTAGTCGAGGGTAAACGCGTTATTATGATTGACGATTCAATCGTTAGGGGCACCACAAGTGCGCGTATAATAAAATTACTGCGTGAGGCCGGGGCAAAAGAGGTGCACATGCTGGTTTCATCCCCGCCTTTTGTGAATCCATGTTATTTCGGCACCGATATAGATAACCGTGATATACTCATTGCATGCCGTATCAACTCGGTAGAGGGTATTGCAAAGGAAATTGGGGTTGACAGTCTTGGTTATCTCAGCGTAAACAGCGTGAAATGCATAGCGAAAAATTCTGATTGCACATTTTGTGATGGTTGTTTTACGGGGACTTATCCCATGGAGGTTCCCCAAGATAAACCCAAGGATAAATTCGAGGAAAAAATAGTTAAAAAGAAGAATTAAGGAGGCCCTTCACCGATGAACAGCGTAAGTGAAAGTTATGCGGCAGCAGGTGTTAATGTAACTGCCGGTTATAAAGCGGTCGAGCTTATGAAAAAGCATGTTGCCCGAACAGCCATTCCGGGTGTTGTGTCCGGATTGGGCGGGTTTGGCGGATTGTTCGAGCCCGACATGACCGGAATAAAGCGTCCGGTGCTCGTGTCGGGAACGGATGGGGTAGGAACCAAGCTCAAGCTGGCTTTTTTAATGGATATTCATGATACAGTGGGTATTGACTGCGTTGCCATGTGTGCAAATGATGTTGCCTGCTCGGGTGCCCAGCCTTTATTTTTTCTTGATTATATAGCATGTGGGAAAAATATGCCCGAAAAAATCGCCTCTATTGTTGCCGGCGTGGCCGAGGGCTGCGTTCAAGCCGGCTGCGCTCTTATCGGGGGTGAAACCGCCGAGATGCCCGGCTTTTATCCCGAGGATGAGTATGATCTTGCCGGATTTTGTGTCGGGATGGCAGACCGCAGCAATATTGTAGACGGAAGTCAGGTTGCCCAGGGGGATGCTCTCATCGGCGTGGCTTCAAGCGGGGTTCATTCCAACGGCTTTTCACTTGTTCGCAAGGTGTTTTGTGTCACCCAAAAAAATCTTCAGATATATTGTGACGATCTTGGCTGTACATTGGGTGAGGCACTGCTTACCCCAACCAGAATATATGTAAAGCCGATTTTAGAGCTTATCCGTCGTACCGGAATTCACGGAATTTCTCATATAACAGGCGGGGGATATTACGAAAACATTCCCCGTATGCTGCCGGATGGCCTGAAAGCCATAATAGACCGCAAAGCGGTACCTGTGCTGCCGATATTTAAATTAATCGAGTCGGCGGGCAACATACCCGAAAGGGATATGTTCAATACCTTTAACATGGGTACCGGGCTTTGCATTGCCGTTGCAGCCGATAAGGCGGATGAAGCGGTGCGGGTTCTTAATGAATCGGGTGAGAAAGCGGTTATTCTCGGTCAGGTTGTGTCGGGTGAAAAGGGTGTAGAAATATGCTGAACATTGTTGTACTGGTGTCGGGCGCAGGGACTAATTTGCAAGCTCTGCTGGATGCCGAGGAGGCCGGAATAATACGCGGTGGGCGCATTATTCATGTAATATCCTCCAATCCCGAGGCTTATGCGCTTGAACGCGCAAATCGCCATGGCCTTTGCTCCAGTGTGGTCAACAGAAAAGCCTTTTTAACCGCGGATGAATTTGATTCCGAGCTGCTGAAGGCGCTTGAGAGCTGTGAGGCCGATCTCGTTGTGCTTGCAGGGTTTATGTGCATTCTGGGTGAGCGTATTATTCAGCGATATGCCAACCGGATTATTAATGTTCACCCCTCGCTTATACCCGCGTTTTGCGGCAAGGGATTTTACGGTCTGCATGTTCATCAGGCCGTGCTGTCCTATGGTGTAAAGCTGACCGGTGCCACCGTGCATTTTGTCAATGAAATCCCCGACGGGGGGGCAATTATTCTTCAAAAAGCGGTGGAAGTATATAAAGGAGATACCCCCGAAACTCTGCAGCTTCGGGTTATGCGACAGGCAGAATGGAAGATTCTACCCCGCGCTGTATCCCTGTTTTGTGAAGGTAAGATAACTGTAAAGGACAACCTTGCGGTTATTAATGATTAATATATTTTTGAAGGAGCGGTAACAAAAATGCAGTTACATAATCTGGCTGAGGAGCTGGGCGCATCCACATATCCTGGGCGGGGTATTATTATTGGCAAGAGCGACGATGGTAAAAGCATGGTTATTTCCTATTTTATTATGGGGCGAAGCCAAAACAGCCGAAACCGTATTTTTGAAGAAACGGATGACGGTATTCGCACAAGGGCTTTTGATGAAAGCAAAATGATTGACCCGTCATTGATTATCTACGCTCCCGTGCGTGTGGTGGGGGACTTCACCATTGTAACAAACGGGGATCAGACCGATACCATTTTGGACTTTATCGTTCGTGGGGAATCCTTTGAGGATGCACTTCGCACCCGTACCTTTGAGCCGGATGCTCCTAACTACACTCCGCGCATTTCAGGTTTGGTTGATCCCAAAAATGATAGCTTTCATCTTTCAATACTCAAATCAAATGATGGGAACCCTGCCGGAGAGCAGAGGTTTTTCTTTGATTATAACTCTGTTACCGCCGGTACAGGCTATTTCATCCACACCTATATGGGAGACGGTGACCCGCTGCCTTCATTCCAAGGTGAGCCTACAAAGGTAACCATATCGGGCGATATTGACGGCTTTACAAAAACCGTTTGGGAAAGTCTCAACCCGGATAACAAGGTTTCGCTGTTTACTCGATTTATTTCACTTGAAACAGGTAATTACTGTTCAAGGATTGCCAATAAAAACATGTAAAGGGGAAGAGCTTTATGTCTAATGAGTTATTGCTTAAATACGGCTGCAATCCAAATCAAAAGCCGTCGCGTATTTTCATGAAGAATGGCGGAGAACTGCCTGTTGAGGTCTTGAACGGAAGACCGGGGTATATTAACTTTATGGATGCCTTCAACAGTTGGCAGCTTGTAAAGGAGCTCAAAGAGGCTACCGGTCTGCCCGCTGCCGCCTCCTTCAAGCATGTAAGTCCGGCAGGTGCGGCGTTGGGGCTGCCGCTTGATGATACCTTGAAAAAGATATATTTTGTTGACGACCTTGAATTATCCCCCATTGCCTGTGCTTATGCCCGCGCAAGGGGAGCGGACAGGATGTCCTCCTACGGCGACTGGGCTGCTTTATCCGAAATATGCGATAAGCAGACCGCAACCCTGTTGGCAAGGGAGGTTTCTGACGGGGTGATAGCCCCCGGATACACCGACGATGCTCTTGAAATACTTAAAACAAAACGCAAAGGCAATTATAATGTTATAAAGATTGACCCTTCATATAAACCCGAGGCAATCGAGAATAAAGATGTTTTCGGCATAACCTTTGAGCAGGGGCGAAATGAATTTAAGATTGATAAATCATTGTTTGAGAACATTGCAACCCAAAACAAAGAATTGACAGATGCCGCCATTCGTGATTTGATAATTGCATTGATTACACTTAAATACACCCAATCCAATTCGGTGTGCTATGCGAAAGACGGGCAGGTTATCGGGGTAGGCGCGGGTCAGCAAAGCCGTATTCATTGTACCCGACTTGCGGGAAACAAGGCGGATATATGGTATTTACGCCAACATCCCCGTGTGCTGGGGCTTCCTTTCAGAGATGATATTCGCCGTCCCGACCGCGATAATACCATTGATGTATACATTTCGGACGATTGGGAGGATGTACTTGAAGAAGGTGTCTGGCAGCAGTTCTTCACAACAAAGCCGCAACCTCTGTCGGGGGAAGAAAAGCGCGAATGGCTGAGCGGCTTGACCGGGGTATCCTTGGGTTCGGATGCCTTTTTCCCCTTCGGAGACAACATCGAGCGGGCCCATAAAACGGGGGTGTGCTATATAGCACAACCGGGCGGGTCTATTCGTGATGATAATGTAATTGAAACCTGCAATAAATATAAAATGGTAATGGTCTTTAACGGTTTGCGGCTGTTCCATCATTGAGGAGATTGCTAGGTTGAAAGGAATGGAACTTTTTATGGATATATTGGTAGTAGGTGGAGGCGGCAGGGAACACGCAATTATCAAAAAAATAAAGGAAAGCCCCCGGTGTGACAAGATTTACTGTACACCGGGCAACGGTGGAATTTCGTGTGATGCCAAGTGCTTTGATATAAAGGCTGACGATATAACCGGCGTGGTTGAACTGTCAAAGGGCTTGCAGGTTGACCTTGTCTTTGTTGCCCCCGACAACCCCTTGGTTGCGGGCATGGTGGATGCTCTTGAAAAAGAGGGGATTGCAGCATTTGGACCCCGTGCAAATGCTGCCGAACTTGAAGGCAGCAAGGTGTTTTCAAAGCGGCTAATGAAAAAATATAACATCCCCACCGCAGATTATGAGATTTTTGATAATCCCGCCGATACCCTTACTTATATTAGAAAGCAGGGGCGTTATCCGGCGGTTCTAAAGGCGGACGGGCTGGCACTTGGTAAGGGTGTTTTGCTTTGTGACAATTATTCTCAAGCAAAGGCCGCCGTCAAGAGCTTGATGCAAGACAAGATTTTCGGAGCGGCGGGCAGCAGGGTGGTGGTTGAGGAATTTCTCACCGGTCCCGAGGTATCGGTTCTGGCGTTCACCGACGGCAAAACCATCTGCCCCATGGTATCGGCCAAGGATCACAAGCGAGCGTTTGATGGTGATATGGGGCCCAACACAGGCGGAATGGGAGCGATTAGTCCCAACCCAAACTATGATGATGAAACCGCAGAATTCTGTATGAATAGAATTTTCCTTCCCACCATCCAGGCGATGAATAAAGAGGGAAGACCATTTAAAGGCTGCTTGTATTTCGGACTTATGCTTACCTTAGACGGGCCTAAGGTGATTGAATATAACTGCCGTTTCGGCGATCCCGAAACCCAGGTGGTTCTGCCGCGGCTTAAGACGGATTTGCTGGAGATAATTTGTGCAATAAGGGAAGAGCGGTTGTCTGAATTGAATATTGAATGGTCGGATGATGCTTGTGCTTGTGTCGTCATGGCTTCGGGCGGATATCCCGGCGAATATAAAAAGGGTATCAAGATTACCGGCTTAGATTCAAACGGACAGTTGGACGATGTAATAATTTTTCATGCGGGGACAAGCAAAGAAAGCCGAGATTTTTATACAAACGGCGGGCGGGTGCTGGGTGTGACCGCAAAAGGAAAATCTGTCGATGCGGCTTTAAACCTAGCCTACGGTGCGGTTGCGCGCATTGATTTTAAGGATGCACATTATCGCCGAGACATAGGAAAAGCAGCCGCTCAAGAGGACACAAAAATGTAGCATTATACTCCCCGATAGCATAGTTTGTATCGAGGGAGGTGAAGAAAAGTATGTGCTTTGAAGCATTTGCAATAGCAGCAGGAGCACGAGCCCTCGATAGCTGCTGCCGAAATGACGACCGTGGCGTCGGAAGGGAAAGGGATCGTCGCCGCCGCCGTGAAATAGACAGCCGTGTTGAAGCTGAATTGTTCAGGCGTGGGATAGAACCAACAATGAATATTCATCGATGCCGCTGCAGGGATGAACATGATTGTTGTCACCACCATCGTCACTGTTGTGACTGATCCTTTTTAATGAGTGGTTTTGGTATAATACTTGAGAGCAGTATAATATATTTATAGGCCGCCTTCTACCTTGAGGGCGGCCTATTCTGTTGTAATACT
>JAQWBK010000144.1 GCA_028706415.1 Oscillospiraceae bacterium
CCAGCGCTCCAGACGCTCACCTTGGGATGCATCAATCAATTCATAATCCTTCCACTGGACAGCAGCTCTCATCCGTTCCCTTCACTTCCTGATACTAATATTATAATATATTATATGTTATTCAATAGCCCGCCGAATATCCTCCGCGACCGTTGTTGCAATGCGGTTTATCGCATCAAAGTTCCGCCCTTCAACCATGACCCGAATAAGCGGCTCGGTGCCCGAGGGACGAACCAGAACCCGACCTTCACGCCCAAGGCTTTTTCCCGCATCGTCAATCTTTGAGGCAACCGTCTTATCTTGGTTGTATTTTTCTTTCTGGTTGTTGTCCGCCTTTATGTTAACCATAACCTGGGGATACCTCTCCATCATATCGCCAATAACCGACATCTTGCATCCCCGTTCACGGCACATTGAAAGCAGCTTGACCGCGGTAAGCTGGCCGTCACCCGTTGTCGCAAAATGGCGGAATATAATATGCCCGGATTGTTCGCCTCCAATTTCATAACCGTTTTTGAGCATTTCTTCAAGCACATATCGGTCACCAACACCTGTTGTAACAGGAATTATACCGTGCTCTTCGCAGAAGCGGAACAGCCCAAGGTTGGACATAACCGTCACAACCGCAGCTCCCCCGTCCAGCTTGCCCTTATCCTTCATATCAAGAGCAAGTGCCGCAATTATTTTATCTCCGTCCACCAGATTTCCTTTTTCGTCGACGGCCAGACAGCGGTCTGCATCCCCATCGAATGCGACGCCGGCATGAAACTTCATTTTCTTTACCATCTCGGTCAGAAGTCCCATATGGGTGGAGCCGCAAGATGCATTTATGTTTTCCCCATCCGGCTGATCATTGAGAAATACACAATCGGCACCCAGCGCCGAAAAAAGCTTGCGGGCGGTTGTGCTTGCCGAACCGTTTGCACAGTCAACCGCAATACGCATTCCCCGTAGGCTTATATCGGTTGTGGACAAAACATGCTGAACATAATCATCTGCCGCGGTGGTACAGTGTTCAATCCTGCCCACCCCTCCCCCTATTGGTGTCGGAGGGGTGCGGGAGCCGTCAAGCACAATGGATTCTATTTCCTGCTCCAGTGCATCTGATAGCTTATACCCTTCACCGTTAAATAGTTTAATTCCGTTATATTCACAAGGATTATGAGATGCGGAAATCATCACACCTGCATCTGTTTCATATTTTTTCACAAGGTATGCAACCGCCGGTGTCGGGACAACGCCTATCAAGACAACATCGGCACCCACAGAGCACAGACCGGCCACCATGGCAGCCTCAAGCATGTCGCACGACCGACGCGTGTCCTTGCCGATAAGTACCCGGGGATGTTTATTATCGTTATCCAGCAGCACCATGGCTGCGGCACGGCCGATTGCCATGGCCATCTCACATGTAAGCTCGGTATTTGCAACTCCTCTTGCACCGTCAGTTCCAAAAAGTCTACCCATAAAAATCCTCACTTCCAATATAAAAATTAAGTGATATGCAATAGTAGAACAAAAAATTTTACAGCATCATCTGTCCGTTATATTCGATACCCAGATGGCTATATGCAGCAGGCAGAACCACACGACCCCGCGGAGTGCGGCTTAAAAACCCAAGCTGCATCAGATAGGGCTCGTAAACATCCTCTATGGTCACCGCTTCTTCCCCGATAACAGCCGCTATTGTATCAAGACCAACCGGACCGCCGTCATAATACTTTATCATTGATTCCAGCATCCGTCGGTCAACCATATCAAGACCCAGTTCGTCAATTTCCAATCTGTCAAGAGCCTGTCTGGCAGCCTTTAGTGTAATGGTGCCGCTGCTCATAACCTGGGCAAAATCTCGCACCCGCTTAAGCAGACGATTTGCAATACGGGGTGTCCCCCTTGCCCTTGCGGCAATTTCCAGAGAACCCTCTTGATCACAGTCGATATGAAGTATACGGGAGCTTCGGGTAACAATACAAGCCAGCTCCTCCGGAGAATACATCTCAAGCCGCAGAACAACGCCGAAACGGTCGCGCAAGGGTGCAGATAACTGACCCGCCCTTGTTGTGGCGCCGATAAGGGTAAAATGTGGCAGGGGTAGATGAATGGAGGTTGCCCCCTGCCCCTTCCCGTTTACGATATCTATGGCAAAATCCTCCATGGCGGGATATAGTATCTCCTCTACCATGCGGGGTAGGCGGTGTATCTCATCAATAAAAAGCACGTCACCCTCTTCGAGATTGGTCAGCATGGCGGCAAGATCGCCCGGTCGTTCGATGGCAGGTCCGGAGGTAATTCTGAAATTAACCCCCATTTCATTTGCAATAATCGACGCTAAGGTGGTTTTGCCAAGACCCGGAGGGCCGTATAAAAGCACATGATCGAGGGGTTCTTTTCGCAACTTTGCGGCATCAATAAACACCGAAAGATTATCTTTTATCTTGTTTTGACCGATATATTCCGAAAGCACCTTGGGGCGCAGAGGATTATCCCCCTCATCCTCAGGGAGATATTCGGAGGTCATTATCCTGTTTTCCATATCCATTTCCATTATATTATCACCCTACCCCTAAAGGTTGCGTTTCGCCAGCATTTTCAAGGCCTCCCGGACAAGAACTTCAACCGGCTGTGTGCCGTCCAG
>JAQWBK010000051.1 GCA_028706415.1 Oscillospiraceae bacterium
TATTTAAAGGCACTGGAGCTGTTTGTGCAAAATCATCAGCAGGGAAAGCCGGTTCGAAGTTTGGGTGTTCGTGCTTGCAACCTTTCGGCACGGCAGTATATCCAAACCTCTTTCATGCCTTCCGTACAGAAGGTACAGCGGCGCGAGACAATTGATGATGTTCTTGACAAGCTGCGTTTCAGATTTGGAAATAAAATCATCCGGCGCGGAATCATGCTGTCCGACACAGAATTGTCGGCACTTGATCCGCAAACCTCCCACCCTAATCTGATATTATCAATGGTACACAGTCAAAAGTAAAGAAACCTAACCATCGGCTTGGAAAATATGAAAGGCGGGGATATTTTTGGGTAAAAAATTTATTGATGTTGCTGCCCATTTTGACACAGACGGAAAAATAATTCCCGTCATGTTCTGGTGGGATGACGGGAAAAGTTACCGAATAGATCGGGTACTTGATATCCGCCGCTCGGCAAGCCTTAAAGCGGGCGGCACAGGTATACGCTACACCTGTCGCATACTCGGTAAAAACAGATATTTATATTATGATGATTACACAACAAAATGGTTTGTCGAGATACCCGACAATTTTTATAGCACATGGTAATTTTATTACCTATTTAACAGCTTTGAAAGGGCATCAAGATAATTCTCGGCAATAAATTTTGCCCCTTCTTTGGTGGGGTGAACCCCATCGGCAGCCCAATACTCGGGAGGGTTATCAATGCAGGCTGCGGCAAAAATGCCGTCCATAGGAATGAATATATCGGCAAACTCCCGCGCAAGTCTGCGTACCGCATCAATTTTCGGATTTAAATCGCTCCGCCATTTATCCTTGTTGGGTTCATTATGCAAAAGGAAGGGCTCGATCATTATAATCTTAGCGTTTGTATTCTTCTTTATATCCTCAAGAAGTAAACGGTAATTTGCTTCAAACTTCTCGGCTGTTGTTGGATCGTTATTATCGAAAGCACGCCATGTATCGTTAACCCCAATAAGAACAGAAACAATATCAGGCTGTATATCAATAAAATCCTTTTGTCGGCGGTCAACAAGATCGATAACCCTGTTACCGCTTATTCCTAAATTAATAAATTCCCAATTAATATCCGAGAATTTAGTATTAATAAGCTCGGCAGTAAAATTCGGATAGCCATTTCCCAGCCGGTGCGGATCAACACGGTCGCGTCCGGCATCTGTTATGCTGTCCCCCTGGAATAATAAGCGCATAATTTAGACTCCTTTATATTTATAATAATTCAACCTGCAAAATATCCCATGGACTTTCAAAAATATAATCTGCCCTGGCCGAAATGAGCTCATCTTTGCTGCGAAATCCCCATGTGACCCCTGCGCATTTCATACCTGCATTTTTGGCAGTATACATATCCACATCCGAATCTCCGATAAACAGGGAGTTTCCTGGAGTGGCCTTAACCGACGCCAAAGCATCAAGGGTTAGCCCCGGATCGGGTTTTGTTTTCCGCCCCTCCCTAACTCCGTATACCCCACTGAACAAATTTTTGCCGTATAGTTCAGCCGTAATTACCTGTGCTTGTGTGTCAGGTTTATTTGTTACAACAAGCAGTTTTACACCGGATTTTTTAAGTGTGGAAAGGATTTTATTCATACCCTTATAGGCTTTTGTAAATCTCAGGCAGTCTCTATTGTAAAAAAATATAAAATCAGATAAAACCTGTTCAACCAATTCTTTATTTTCTTCTCTTGTTGCTCTTTCGACAAGCCTTTTGGCACCATTTCCGACCATACTCTTATATTCATCACAATTATACGGCCGGTATCCATTCTTTATCAGCGCGGAATTGCAGGCATCTGCCAGATCCCGTAATGTATCCGCAATGGTACCATCTAAATCCAACACAACAGCATCCCATTTATAATCCGCCATTAAAAGACGGTAACCGTATATGAAACGGTTCCTTCCTCCCCCGGATTTAAGAAACGCATTCCGCGTTTATTCTCGAATATATCATCTTCGCTTTCTAATGTGGCGGTTCCGGTCCATGGCTCCAGACAAACAAAGGGGCTGTCCTTTACCGGAGACCATACGGCGAAATATTCCATGCCACTGAAATCCATTTGCACACCATGACCGCTCTTTTCGGAATAAAGTTTAACCTTGCGTGATTTTAAATCGTCAAACACCAAAGCGTCTTTTCTGAACAGCTCATGATCAAGACGGAAGCTGCTTTGACTGGTTAATAATCTTCTGGTTTTGGTGAGTATTAAGCCGGTTTCTAAATCAACATAGCGGCAATCGGCGGTTTCGGGCATTTCAAACTCAACCAGATAATCTCCAAACTCCTCCCCCTGTACCAAGGGAATGTTAAAAGCCGGGTGCCCGCCTATGCAATACGGCATAACACAATCCCCGGTATTCAAGACCGAAAAGGTTGTAGTAAGCGAATTGTTGTCTAGTTTATAGCTTACCCGTAAAAGAAAATCATAAGGGTAATCATTTTTGGTTTCGGGGCTTGAAGCCAGCATAAGGGTGACCAAATCATCCCCCTTTATCTCGGTTGTCCACTCCTGAAAGCGTGCAAAGCCGTGGCGGACAAGCTTTACTTCACCCATTTTGGAATCGGCTTTTCCGCCGCGTAATGCACCCACAATTGGAAACAATATCGGAGAACGACCTTTCCAATATTCGGGTTTCCCGTCCCAAAGGTAGTTAATTCCGTTTTCAGCACGGACAGAATATAATTCTGCCCCCAGACTGTTTACCGAGATATCAATGTTATTGTTTTTTATGTTGATAATCAGATTAACCATCTCCATTAATTTTATTCTTAGATATGATAACCCTGTTATAGTTTAAGGTCAAGCTAAAACAAGATATATCTTGCCACATTTTTATATTATTATTGACAATGCCATTATATACTGTTACACTTTAAAGCGTAAAAGAGACGGTGAAAGGTGCGAATTATATATGATCGTAATTTTGAAGCAAAATACCGAAAATGCCAGAATTGAAATGCTGATTAATAAAATTGAAAAGATGGGGCTTTCATGCCATTACAGCGCCGGAGCACACACCACTATTTTGGGAATAATCGGCGATACCTCTACGGTTGACATTAATTTGTTACGCGCAAACGAAATTGTAGAGGATGTAAAGCGCGTTTCCGAACCATATAAGGCGGTAAACCGCAAATTTCAGCCCGAGGACACCATTGTGCGCATTCCAGGCAGTGAAGGCAAGGAGGTCTGTATAGGTGGTGACTTTTTCTGTGTTATTGCAGGGCCTTGCTCGGTCGAGAGTGAGGAGCAGATAGTATCAATTGCAAAAGATGTCAAAAAAAGCGGTGCCACCCTGCTGCGAGGAGGGGCTTTCAAGCCGCGTACCTCCCCCTATGCGTTTCAGGGGCTGCACTCCCAAGGGCTGGAGCTGCTGCTAACCGCCAAACAGGAAACAGGACTACCGATTGTATCTGAAATAATGGATTTATCGCATTTAGATCTGTTTAGAGATGTTGATGTAATACAGGTCGGGGCGCGGAATATGCAGAATTTTAGTATGTTAAAAGCCCTGGGACATTGCGGAAAACCCGTCTTGTTAAAACGGGGTCTTGCAAATACAATAGAGGAATTTTTAATGAGTGCCGAATATATTATGGCGGGCGGTAATTCACAGGTTATTTTATGTGAACGCGGAATCAGAACCTTTGAAACATTTACCCGCAACACCTTGGATATTTCGGCAGTGCCTGTTCTAAATCATTTGTCGCATTTGCCGGTTATGGTTGACCCCAGCCATGCCGCCGGACTTCCGTGGTTAATCAACCCGCTGTCCAAAGCCTCTGTTGCAGCCGGAGCTGACGGCCTTATGATTGAGGTGCATAATAATCCCTCTGCTGCTCTGAGCGACGGCGCTCAATCCCTTACACCGGCTCAATTCAATTCAACCATGGATGTGATAAAATCACAGGTATTATTTGAGGGAAAACAGATATAGGTGACCTATAGTTATTTTGGCAATTATCTTTGCCTTTCTCTGGCAAGCACCGAATCAATTATTGCGCCCGCCACATCAACCCCGCTACAGGCTGAAATGGCCTGCATGTGTGCGTTTGAATTTACCTCGCACACAAGGGGCTCACCCTCATCCCCTATAAGAATATCCACACCGGCAAAAAGTGCCCCCAGTATATTGCAGCAGCGTACCGCAAGTTCCTTCTGCTCTGCCGACGGAACATATTTCTCGGCCATACCCCCGTTACCCACATTTGCACGAAAATCAGTTTCCGAGCGTCGCCGCATTGCGGCAACCGGTTGGCCGTCAACAATGTATATTCTGATATCAGTACCTGCATTTGCTTTAATGAACTGCTGACAGATAAATGGACGAGCGGCCATTTTATCAGTCAGCAGTTTTAATTCGTCCATATCATGAGCAAGATAAACCTGCCCGCCAAGCGAGCCAAAACACTCTTTTACAACCATGGGGAAGCCCATAATTGTGGCTGCCCTGTTTAAAAAGTATTGGGACGGTTTTTCATCCATATGCACATAGGTCATGGGGGCAACTATGGTTTTGGGCATGGGGATATCCTCGGCCGCCAGCTTTATGTGTGTGGCAGCCTTATCGTCGCAAACTGCCACGGTATCGGCAGAATTATATAATCTTATCCCGATTGTTTCCATTGCCCTTGCCAGCCGCACATCCTTGTCCCAGAACAGAGCAAAATCGCTGACATCAAAATCGGGGATGCTTAATTTACCGTCAAACTCAACCGCCGTTTCGGTATTGGCAAACGGTATCAGGTTAATTCCCCGCTGCTCGGCAGCATTCAGTAAATGAATGACGGGATTGGGGAGGCTGTCTGCATTCCAATATCCGTTATAAATTATATAACCTGCCATTCCGATAGCTCCATTTCTGATTACAGTATTATGTATAACTGTGTTCGATTGTTATAACGGTAAAAAGCTGTGGATTGGACTCCTGTACAAGCTGCTCAACCTTCTCGCGTAAATCCCGCGTATTCTTATATTTAAAAGGAACAACCAGATCAAAAATCAGGTTGGTATGAGTTTCTCCGAAAACAACCCGAAAATCATGCAGGCTAAGAGATGGATTAATCCCTTCAAGTATATCGTCAACAAAGGTACGCAGTGCATTTACCCGCTCATCCTTTATATCAACCGGGTCGAGGTGTATACATACGGCAGCATTATATTTTTCTGTTATCTCCCTTTCAATGCGGTCAATCAAGTCATGGCTATGCATCAATTCGTCTTCACTTGACACCTCGGCATGTAACGAAACAATACATTTTCCGGGGCCGTAATTATGCACAATAAGGTCGTGAAGACCGATAATCCCTTGGTATGCAAGAACCGTATCCTTGATATCTTTAACAAGCTGAGGTGAAGGGGCTTGACCAAGAAGAGGTGAAACCGTGTCCCTTAATATCGAAACGCCCGACCACATAACAAAGACCGCAACCCCCACACCTACATATCCGTCAATGTTTATACTGGTAAACCATCCTATAAGAGCTGAAACCAAAACCAGGGTGGTGCAGATAACATCGTTGCGGCTGTCAACCGATGAAGCCACAAGTGCCTCTGAATCAATTTCGTCAGCAATTTTGCGATAAAACAATGCCAGCCACAGCTTTATTGCAATGGCGACGACCAGAATAATAATCGTGACCCAGCCGAATTCGGCAGCGGTCGGGTTAATTATTTTATCCAGGGATGTCCTTACAAGCTCAATTCCCGCAAATAATATCATAATGGCAATAACCATGGTGGTTATGTATTCCATACGGCCATGCCCAAAAGGATGCTCCTTGTCAGGCGGGGTTGAAGCCAGCCTGAAGCCTACCAGTGTAACGACAGATGAGCCTGCGTCTGACAAATTATTAAATCCATCCGCAATAACGGCAATACTTGAGGACAGCAATCCGGCAATAAGCTTAATCAAAAACAGAATAAGGTTTGCCGTAATACCAACAATTCCGGTAAGCCGGCCGTATGAATGGCGGGTTATCATGCTTTTATTCTTATTTAAAAATATTCTTATCAATAAATTGGTCATAATCCGCCCTCATTTATATTTTATTTGAAAATAATTGCTTTATTATAATATGGTCACCTCTAAAAACCCCTTCCGGCGTCTTCCGGCACAATTTCCGCCGGACTGCGTCAAACCTCCTCGTAATGCGGAAAGCATTGCTTCGTCGGCTTTCCTTGCCCGACAAAAATTTTGCTCGGGATCCGTTCAAAACAGGTTTTTAGAGGTGACCATATGGTATTTCTTTTAAGATTATCATATTTTTTTTGAAATGTCCATATTCCGCGGTTTGATGGTATCTGTCAAGTAAACGTTGGCAAAATCATCGTCCCACAAAAAATCGAGAAAAATAGGGTTAAAATTTAAGCAGCTGCGAATCAGTCCGCAAAGCTTGACATGCCGACGGCGAAGATACTCAGGAATATATCACAACTAATACTGTTCTCAAATAAAAGGTGAGACAAAATTTGCGAGAATGTTTTTCGTCATGCAAGGCGGAGGAGGAGAGCGGGCTGACGCCCGCCGACGACAACAACGCTGTATGGCGGAAAACAGACCGCAAAGATGTCTTGATTTTTACTTGAGAGCAGTATAAGCACGCCGACGGTTGATTGATTTAGCCTTTTACCCGTGTCCTTCAAAGCCCGCTTCGCGCCGCCTTCGGGCGGTTGCTAACTGTATGCCTCGGAAATGCCTCGGGCATAGAAATCTTGGAATATATCAGGACAGGATTCTTTTAATTTTTCCGATAACACGCAGGAATTTGTAATCCGGCGTAGCGGGAGCGACACCGGCAAGAGCAGGCGATTAGTCTTGGCCTCGGTGTATGCATTTAAACTGTTTGGTGTATGAGCGACAATCTTTGACAGGATTTATTATTTTTTTACTCGATAACCAATTTCTTAGCCGGTGGGATATATATTTTCATTTCTTTTTCCCCTTGTCTTTGTTTTCATCTGTGCTAAAATAGTTTTGTACATTTATTATCTGAAACCATTAACACATTTATTATTAAAATATCTTTGTGCCCAACAGCACAGAAAGGCATGGTACAAAAAATGCCAAATGTTATTCGTGTATTTGTTGAAAAGCGTCGAGGTTTTGATGTAGAGGCAACCAATATGCTGCTTGACCTGCATGACAATTTGGGGCTTACCTCTCTTAAATCGGTTCGTTTGCTTAACCGATACGATGTTGAGGGGCTTTCAACCGATGAATTTAAACTCGCATGCGATACGGTGTTTTCAGAGCCAAATGTTGATGATGTATATTATGAAACCTTTTCACCCGGCGAGGGCTGGCGTATGTTCACAATGGAATACCTGCCCGGACAATATGATCAGCGGGCGGATTCGGCAGCCCAATGCGTGCAGCTTTTAACTCAGGGAGAGCGTCCCAAGGTTGCCTCTGCTCGTGTTGTCTGCCTACATGGCAGTATTAATGACGAAGCATTTGAAAAGGTTAAAACATATCTTGTAAACCCGGTTGAATCGAGAATGGCTTCACCCGACAAACCTAATACTCTGGAGATGCCTGTAAAACAACCGGATAGCGTTCGTCGGATAACCGGCTTTATATCAATGACGGCGGAACAGCTTGAAGAATATTGGAATTCGGTTGGATTTGCCATGTCACGAGAAGACCTTGCTTTTTGCCAAAGCTATTTCAAAGATGAGGAAAAGCGGGATCCCACTATAACCGAGCTAAAGGTGATTGACACCTATTGGTCGGATCACTGCCGACACACCACCTTTCTTACAAAATTAGATACTATCGAGGTGGAGCGGGGGGCTCTTTCCGAAGTAATCGAGGCTTCCCTTGCCGCGTATTATGAGGCAAGGCAAGAGGTTTACGGTGAGCGTATAAATGAGAAGGATGTCACCCTTATGGATATGGCAACAATGGGGGTGCGATTGCTTAAAAAACGGGGTTTAATCCCCGACCTTGACGAGTCGGATGAAATAAACGCATGTTCAATCGAAGTGCCTGTTGAAATCGATGGCCAGACCCAGAGCTGGCTGGTTCAGTTTAAAAATGAAACCCACAACCATCCCACCGAAATTGAGCCTTTCGGTGGAGCCGCAACCTGCCTTGGCGGGGCCATTCGTGATCCGCTTTCCGGCAGAGCTTATGTTTATCAGGCGATGCGGGTTACAGGAAGCGGGGATCCCCGGGTATCCTTTTCGAACACTATGAGTGGCAAGCTGCCCACCCGAAAGATCACAACCGGTGCGGCGGCAGGCTATTCATCATACGGAAATCAAATCGGTCTTGCAACCGGTCAGGTTTGCGAGCTTTATGACCCCGGATATGTTGCAAAGCGTATGGAAATCGGGGCGGTTATCGGTGCATCTCCAAAAGAAAATGTTGTAAGAGAAGTTCCGTCACCGAGTGATGTTGTGGTGCTTCTGGGTGGTCGCACCGGTCGTGACGGCTGCGGCGGGGCAACCGGCTCCTCAAAAGCTCATACAACCGAGTCTATTGATACCTGCGGGGCAGAAGTTCAAAAAGGCAACCCTCCCACCGAGCGCAAAATACAACGATTGTTCCGCAACCCCGATGTATCCCGCATGATACGCCGCTGTAACGACTTTGGCGCCGGGGGGGTATGTGTAGCAATCGGAGAGCTTGCCGATGGGCTTCATATTGACCTTGATCGCATTCCAAAAAAATATGAAGGTCTGGATGGTACAGAGCTTGCAATATCCGAATCGCAGGAGCGTATGGCGGTGGTCCTGCACCCTGACGATGCCGACGCATTTATCAAAGCTGCACAAAAAGAAAATCTGGAAGCCACTCCGGTTGCAACCGTAACCAAAGAAGCAAGGCTGCGCATGGAATGGCGCGGGGACACCATTGTGAATATTTCCCGTGATTTTCTTAATACAAACGGGGTTACACAAATCACCAATGCCAGAATAATACCTCCAAGCCCCGACACCGATTATCGTACAACCATTCCGGCAAGTTTGTCGTTATTATCACTTGCAGATGCCTTTCATGAAAACCTCGGCCGACTTGAGGTGGCAAGTCAAAAAGGTCTTGTCGAACGCTTTGATTCCAGCATAGGTGCGGCTACGGTAAACATGCCCTTCGCAGGAAAATATCAATTATCCCCCGAAGACGGAATGGCGGCCAAGCTGCCTGTTATTTCGGGTGAAACCGATACCGCAACAGCCATGACCTACGGCTTTATTCCGGGAATTTCGCGCTGGAGCCCGTTTCACGGGGCGGCATTTGCCGTTACATTATCCCTTGCCAAGCTTGCGGCAATGGGGGCCGACCCATCCCATGCCCGTCTCACCTTTCAGGAATATTTTGAAAGGCTGCGGGATGTACCCGAACGCTGGGGCAAACCTGCGGCAGCCCTCTTGGGGGCATTTATCGCTCAAAAGGAGTTTGGGATTCCCTCGATAGGCGGCAAGGATTCCATGTCGGGCAGCTTTAACGAGCTTGATGTCCCCCCCACCCTTGTAAGTTTTGCCGTTGATATGATTAAAGCATCCCAGGTCGGAACCGCTGCCTTTCAAGAGCACGGCTCTCTGGTTGCATTTTTACCCCTCCCTACGGATGAACAATCTAAACTTCCTGATTTTAAACGCACCATGGGGCTGTTTAAAACCGTCTCCTCCTTGGTACAAAGCGGTGAAATTTTGTCAGCATCGGTTGTTCGAGAGGGAGGCGTTGCCGCCACCGTTGCCCGTATGTGCTTTGGCAATAAAATCGGATTTGCTTTTCAGGGCAGCATAGACAGAGCAACCTTGTTCTCACCTCTTGCAGGCTCGTTTGTTGTTGAGCTTCGGGAGGGGGATTTATGTCTTGCCGACTTTGAATATAAGCTTCTTGGCTCCACAATGGAGGAATATTCGGTCATTCTGGACAGCAAGGAACTGCTCCTTGAAGACCTGATTGTGAAATGGATGAATCCGCTGGAGAGCACCTTCCCCACCATTCCTGCAGAAAAGCCTGTCATGACCCCCCCGGTGACGCTTTATAATAAGCGAAACCAATCGTCTCCCTCAATTCACAGCCCCCGTCCGCGTGTATTTATTCCTGTTTTCCCCGGTACAAACTGCGAATATGATACGACAAGGGCATTTGAGCGCGCCGGAGGTATCGCCGATGTTTTGGTGGTGAAAAATCTGTCCGCTTCAGATATTGAACAAACCATCGAGAGTATGGAAAAGGCCATCCGTTCTTCACAGATTGTCATGTTGCCCGGCGGTTTTTCGGGTGGTGATGAGCCGGATGGTTCGGGTAAGTTTATTGCAACAACCTTCCGCAACCCGCGTATTTCGGATGCAATTGCCGAGCTGTTGGAAAAGCGCGACGGTCTTATGCTGGGTATATGCAACGGTTTTCAGGCACTTATTAAGCTGGGGCTTGTTCCTTACGGCCGCATAATCGAGCTTAGCCAACAGGATCCAACATTAACTTTCAACACTTTGGGCAGACATGTAAGCCGTATGGTTTATACCCGTATTTCATCCGTAAAATCGCCCTGGCTCTCAGGCTGCGAGGTGGGTGATATCCACTGCGTTCCTGTTTCACACGGCGAGGGTAGGTTCCATGCGAATGACAGCGTCCTGCACAAGCTTGCTGCAAACGGACAAATAGCCACACAATATGTCTCCCCGGATGGGAAACCGTCGGATGATATCCAGTGGAATCCCAACGGCTCGCTGTGTGCAATTGAGGGGATAACCTCCCCCGACGGACGGATACTGGGTAAGATGGCCCACAGTGAAAGAATGGGCGATAATCTGTATAAAAATGTCCCGGGTAACAAGGATCAACGAATTTTTGAAAGCGGTATACTTTACTTTAAATGATAATA
>JAQWBK010000052.1 GCA_028706415.1 Oscillospiraceae bacterium
AAGTCAGTGTCCGCACAGGGAATCATGCTGATGCCTCGGCGATATGCGCAAGGCTTGGCGGGGGCGGCCATGTTCGGGCTGCCGGCTGTACCTTAGACGGGCCGGCGGACAGGGCGTTGGAAGCCATCCTGGCGGCTGTGGGAGCGGTAATCGGGTGACGATACCGGCAACATAATTACTTTGAAAGGGTGACGGCTTTGTCGATAAACGGAGTAATCTGCCTGGACAAGCCCCGGGAAATCACCTCATTCGTCTGCTGTTCAATCTTTCGCCGTCTGCTTAACACCCGAAAAATCGGTCACGCAGGCACCCTCGACCCGATGGCTACCGGCGTGCTGCCGTTACTTGCAGGCCGTGCCACCCGTTTTTTGGAGCTGCTTCCGACACAGGATAAATGCTATACCGCTACGCTTCGTTTTGGTTTTACAAGCGATACACAGGATGTCTGGGGCAGCGTCGCGGCAACCGGCGGTTCGCTGCCTTCTTTGCGCGATATTGAGGGATTGCTGCCCTCCTTCCGGGGGTGTATTCTTCAGATACCACCCATGGTGTCGGCATTAAAGCGGGATGGGGTTCGACTTTATGACCTTGCAAGGCAGGGAATTGAAATCGAGAGAGAGCCCCGTCCGGTGACGGTTTATTCACTTGAGCTTATGGAATATAACCCCCAAAAGGGGGAGCTTACGCTGAATTGTCACTGCTCAAAGGGAACATATATCCGCACGATCTGTGCTGATTTGGGTGAGAGGCTGGGGTGCGGTGCAATTATGATAGCCTTAAGGCGGACTATGGCCGCAGGCTTCACGCTTGAGCAGTGTATTACATTGGATGAGGCGAGGGAGCTTGCCGACAAGGGAATGCTTGAAAATAGGCTGATACCTGTTGAAAGCATTTTTGAGGAATATGACAGCCTGACGGTATCCCCTGCACAGGCAAGTCGATTTCAAAACGGGGGTTCACTTTTTTTGGACAGATTAAACCGATCGGTTTCGGATATTACCAAGGTATATTCACCGGACAACGAGTTTATCGGGCTTGGAAAACCCGAGGACGGTGAGCTGAAGATTTTAAGGTTGTTATAATAATCTCAATAATAAAAGCCGATAAAATGGGGTGATGCGTTCTTTAAAGAAGAACGCGACTTGAGCGAAAATTTTATCATCCTTTTATTTGAGATTAGTATTATAAACCTGCCGGGGGCTCCCTATAATCACGGAGGAAAGCAAATGCACAGTGCTTCTTATAAATTAAAAACATATATATGGGACAGGGAAAACAATATAGTTCCAAAATATCCGCGGGCCGTCGCATTGGGGATTTTCGACGGGGTGCATCTGGGGCATCGTGCGGTTATACAGCAGGCGGTTGGCATTGATCTGCCGGAGGGTCATGCTGCATCATCGGTTTTCACATTTACCCAGCCCGCATGGGCGTATAAGGATAACGGCGCATGGGAACTCATGTCGGCAGAGCAGAAAAAAGCCGCCTTCAAGGGGTTGGGTGTTGAAGAGTGGATACAGGCCGACTTTGAAGCCGTGCGCGATATGACCCCCGAAGAATTCGTATATGATCTTTTGTATAAAACCCTGGATGCTCGGCGTGTATGCTGCGGCTTTAATTATAAGTTCGGAAAAGACCGGAGGGGCGATCACGATACATTGTTAGCCCTATGTGCACCGCTGGGTATCGAGGTTTGTGTGGTGTCTCCGGTTCTTCGCCAAGGGAAACCAATCAGTGCCACCGGAATTCGCCGCCTGATAGAAGCCGGCGATGTCGAGCAGGCCACAGGCATGCTTGGGCATCCCTTCACCCTTGATATAAAGGTGGTGGGGGGGCAGAGATTGGGGCATCTGCTCGGCACCCCAACCATAAATCAGCCCTTGCCCCCGAATTTCGTTCGCCCGCATTACGGCGTATATGCATCGGCGGTTGAGGTGGACGGGCGGGTCACCCATGGAGTTACCAATATCGGAGTGCGGCCTACGGTTGGAGCCCAAGGCCCCCTGGCCGAAACATGGATAGCCGATTTTGAAGGGGATTTATACGGGCGAAATGTGCCGGTATCCCTGATTAAATTCCTGCGACCGGAGCAGAAATTTGATACCATAGAGGCGCTGCAAAGGCAGATTCTTCGGGATGCAGAGCAGGCGTGGAATTTGGTCAAGGGCCAATCAGACGGCAAAGTGCGGGCCGTGTTATTCGATTTTGACGACACCCTGCAAAACCGCCCGATAGCATTTTTACGGTATTGTGATTTTTTCTTTAATAAGTATTTTCCCCACCTGTCCAAACAAGAGGTGGAAAAACGCAGCCATGAAATGCTTGTCCGGAACAACGACGGATATGTCAATTATATCGACTACTTCATGTCCCTGATCGAGGATTGGGGATGGGAGGATGCTCCCCCTGTTGGGGATATATATAGGGAATACCAGTTCAGGTTCCCTGAATATGTCTCCCTTTTCCCCCAAGCTGTTGAAGTGATTGAGAGCTTGAGGCGGCGGGGTATGCTGGTTGGAATTATCACCAACGGGCCCTCGCTCACCCAAAATCGAAAGCTGGATGTCAGCGGGCTGAGGCCCCTGCTGGACATTGCCGTGGTTTCGGGGGATGAGCAGGTTCATAAACCCGACCCCGAAATATTTCGGCGCGCCGCGGCAAGGCTGGGGGTACCCTGCGGCAGTTGTATTTATGTGGGCGACCATATCGTTAACGATATCGGGGGGGCGCTGGCCGCCGGTATGCGTCCGGTGTATATCAATGCTTATGATAAAGATGAGCATGTTGAAAACATCCCCGAGATAAAGAATTTAAACGAGTTGTTTGAACTAATATAGCTTGATATATTGCTTTGTCGTTTGCGGCTCTAAGCATTTGATAATTTAATAAAGAACACTAATACTAACCCCTGCCGACAAATTTCGGCAGGGGTTAGTATTAGTTGTTATATTATTTATCTGTTTTTCCTGCATTCCTGAAATCATAAGGTGCACCGAACATGCCCCCGCCAAAGGGGCGAACAATTACACCGCTGTTGGTTTTAGGCATACCCACAAAGCGACACTCGAAGCTCAGGGGTATCGACGGGCAAAGCTGCCACAATAACCCCTCCAGCTCCTCCAGTTGTGAGCGGGTAACAGTTCCCCCCGCCTTAGATATCTTGGCATCATATGATTTATCGGAAAAACGAGCATAATTCCCCACCGCTGCGTTCTCATAATTCTTCAGAGCATGTAAAGCCCCTGCCCCCGTGGCGGTTGATTGGTACAGGGCAATTTGATAGTTGCCCACCTTGACCCGGGTGGCAAGCTCGGATTCCGGAACGGCCTCGATATTAAAATATAGGGAAAGATTTTTTTGCCATGACTGAACGATATATCTTGACACATTGACATCAAATTCATTATCGGAACACAGGAGGGTGAGCACCGGCATTTTTCCCAGCCCCACCTGATTGAGCCCCGCCGCCAGCTCTGCGGCAGCCTTGTTGCCGCGGGGTGTCGGCTTCTTCGCATTGGACTTTGTTCTGTATACCCCCCCGTCGGGCGCCATTGCATCGGGAGAAATAAAGCCGGTCGCCGGAGTGTCGGTGTTGGGGTCGAGCTGTTTGTATATAATATCCCATTCCAGCGCATCCCGCAAAGACTGCCGGATTTGGGTGCTTGCAAGTGCATCATTGTCGTTATTAAGCCACACCATGCGAATGGTATCCTGTAGCTTGACAAGGTTATGACCGGCTTGCTTAGCCTGCTCCAGCATTTCATAGGGGATGGGAGCCGCATCTATAAGCCCTCTGGATAACAAATCAACCGGATTTTCAATATCTCCTATCATGTACCTGACCGCGTCGGGCAGAACATTCCCCTTGTCGTGATATTCTTCACTCTTGTTCAGAAGAATGGAATCATTATGGTTCCATTTTTTTATAAAGAAAGGGCCGTTTGACAATATATATTTGACTTGCAGCCCATATCGGCCGCCGGTAGACTCAAAAAAGCTTTGATTGCAAGGCATAAACGGGGTGGAAGCCGTTTTAATCGGGAATTCGGCATTCGGACTTGCAAGGGTGATGGTTAGCTGTTTATCGTTTAATGCTTTTATACCCAACTTGGAAGCATCCAGCGACCCGTCATTTACTTTGGTTGCGTTTTTTATATCAAAAAGCTGTTGGGCAAGAGAAGAACGCGTGGAGGGGAGAACTGCCCGCTGAATACCAAACACAAAATCATGAGCCGTAACCGGAGAGCCGTCGCTCCATTTTGAATCTACCAGTGTGAAGGTGTAGGTGAGCAGGTCGTCAGATAAAGTCCATGTCGCGGCGGCAGGCTGGGCATTTCCCGCTTGGTCCAGCCGTGCCAGCCCTTCAAACAATACCGCAATAACCGTCACCGAGGCCGAATCGGTCGAAACTTGTGGGTCGAGCTGCCGTGGTTCGGCAGACAGTGGGAACCGAAAGTTCTTACCCGAAGTCGATTCCTTTTTGCATCCGCTGAATAACATTAATATTATAAAAAGCGCCGACGCTATTCTTTTCATTCCCGGACCGTTACCAAACGGCATGAGCCATCCCCTCCGCATACTGTTCTCAGTTTTAATATGAGATAAGTATAATAATTATAACAACTGTAGACATGATTGTCTATTAAATTAATAAATCGGTATAGTTTGGAAAATATTTTTATGCTTTTTCCTTTGCCGTGGCTGGCACCGTGCACCTTCCCCATCGGTTGCCACTATAGGACGGTTTTGTGGTAAGAATAATGACATTAATATGAAAAAATCAGCCTCCCTTGTGTAAAGGGAGGTGGCACGGCAAAGCCGTGACGGAGGGATTGTAATTTCAGAGGTGTATGCGATTATTCGCACGGCATCGTAGAACAATCCCTCCGTCAGCCATGCTGACTGATTCCTTTACAAAAGGGAGCCTTGAAAGGGCATCCTGTATTCTTGGTTATTCCGTAGCCCATAAATAATTACACACACAAAGACCAGCCAGGAAAACATCCTCTCGGGGGCTAGTTCTATCCTTAGGAGCGCACACCCCAAAAGTCTGTTCTTTTTGTGTTGACAAGAGCATATAAAACCTATATATTATATAAGGCAGATGAAATTTGCCAAATCGGTAATACCGAGCGTATATGTATGACAACAAGGGGTGCTGACGAATCGGTCGGCTGAGAGTGAGCAAGCGGCTCAAAACCCTGGACCTGATCCGGATAATACCGGCGGAGGGATGTTAAGCTGTTTCCATGGGCTTTATATGAGAACAGCATTAATCAGGCGGCTTAAAGCACAAGGTGTTTTGGCTCCCTTTTTAAGAACCTCCACAATTTGTGGGGGTTTTTCGTTTTTTTATCTTTGCATGATACCGATAATATTATTAATAGGTAATTAGTATTATGCGATTTTATCCGCTCGGAATATTATTCAGATGATTCATCGGTAATATCGGTTTATAATATTTTTGAAAGGGGTCTTTTTCTTGAAATCAAACAAATCCCTGCTTTTAGCCGAAAGCGGAATTATGCTGGCTTTTGCATCAATTCTCAGCATAATTGAGATTGCAAAGCTGCCCTTCGGAGGCAGTATCACGGCATTCAGTATGCTGCCCATAATCATCACGGCCTACCGCAGGGGGGCCGGTTGGGGGTTGTTCTCGGCGTTGGCATTCAGCCTAATTCAAATGCTGATGGGGCTTAATAACCTGTCATACGCCACATCAACAGCGGCGGTGGTTGCCATTATATTGCTTGATTATGTTGCGGCTTTTACCGTTGTGGGGCTGGGGGGTATATTCCGCAAAGTCTTCAAGGATCAGGCGGCAGGGCTGACGGCAGGAACAATCTTTGTGTGTGTTTTACGATATGCCATTCATGTTATTGTAGGCTATGTTGTGTGGACTAAAATATCAATTCCCGAATCAAACGCTCTTATTTATTCCTTTATTTATAATGCCACATATATGGTGCCCGAAACCTTGGTGACCGTGGTGGCATCGGTCTATTTTTCTCGGGTTCTTGACATAAGAGGCGAAAGCATAGCCCGTGCCCCCGCCAGGGAAAAGGCCCCCGATCTTGCCGTTTTGTTTTCGGGGCTTGCAAAATCGGTTCTTGCCGCTGCGCTGATTGCCGATATTGCTCTGGTGTTTTCAAAAATACAAAGCGGGGATACCGGAGAGTTCGAAATAACAAATATCGTGAATGTAAATTGGCCACTATTGGCGGGGATAACGATTGGTGCAATACTTTTAGGCGGGATGTTTTTTATTCAGGCAAAACGGGTGCCCTCCTACAGCACGGTTGAGCTTAAAGGGCTGTTCAAAAGCATTCCGGCTATTATTGTGCTGGCATTGGCAGCAGCCGTTGTCGCCTTTATATTGTATAATATAAGCAAGGGCAATACAGATACCAAGTCGGTTATCGAAATGTCGGTGGCGGCCATAGCGGTGATTGCGGCGGCAATATGGTTGGCTATTAGGAATGCTGCCCGCAAATAAATAACGAAAACCCTCGCAAATCTTGTCTCACTCTTTACTTAAAAGCAGTGTAATACTGATTCCTCATTAAAACCTTACCAATAAACCCGCACAAAAACCCATACATCAAAGCTTTTTGCTTGATTTATTGGAAGTTTTATAATCGGAATTAGTATAAACGGCAAGGAAATAAGAGCAGCTCGGGTCAGAAAATCAGGCGGGAAGATAAGCATTAATACGGGGCGGGGAATAATCCCCGCCCCGATTTTTATAGTGCTTGGTTATCCCTGCTGAAGCTCACTTTTTACCTGCTGAATCTCATTATCGTTTGCCATGCTCGCCGGCTTGTAAAAGCCTTTTGTCTCGGCCAGCTTAAACAAATCGTATTGGGTTGTTTCGCAGTTGTTGCGAATCTGTTGGTAGGTTGACCTTAATTCTAAATTGGCACATTCTGATATTGCATTGGCGTAAAAGGTAAGGCTGCTTTTCACCATTGAAAGTGCGTCGTTGATCATAACTTTATCTTGAAGCATGCATACATCTCCTTTACTTTAAAAATGTCATTAGTTTTTGTTTGGTACCCTGCGCTTCGCCCGAGGACTTCTCGAAATAGGACCTCACTTGAGGATCCATTGCTTGCTGGGAATAGGCTTGCATCTTTTGGCTAACCATGTCATGATCTCCGATTATGTGGCGTAGATTTTGAAGTTCCGTCTGATTTAATTGTGACATTTGAAAACTCCTTTCATATTTTTACTATTATTTCAGGAAGGTATATATTTATACAGAATTGTTGACAAAATAAAAATTCAATTTTATATGCTCTTTACAATTGACAACCGTGTATCCCTGACTTATAATGTATCTTGTGCCACAGCATGGGCACAAACCATATATGTTGTGGAATTATTAACTATCTTTATATCAACAATAACCAAGAAAAGGTGGGATTTTTTATGCCGTTGACCCAAATCATTAAGCGCGACCGGGCCTCTGTACCCTTCAAAAAAGAGAAAATTGTGCTGGCTATTTTTAAAGCCGCGAGTGCTGTTGGGGGGGACGATTTTGCAACATCGGAAAGGCTGGCAGGAGAGGTTGTACGGATCGCTGAACAGGAATTTCCGGACGGCATTGTGGATGTCGAAAGTATTCAGGATATTGTAGAAAAGGTTTTAATTGAGGAAGGCCATGCTAAAACCGCCAAAGCCTTTATACTTTATCGTGAAAAAAGGCGTTCGGCACGAGAATCCAACGCCCTTATCGGGGCTACAATAAATATGTTTACCGAATATCTTAATGACCGTGACTGGCAGATTAACGAAAATGCCAACACCCAAAAGTCTATAAACGGTCTGAACAACTATATACGCGAAGCCTTTACCAAAAACTATTGGCTGCATGAGATTTACCCCGACGAGGTCCGCAACGCCCACACAACCGGGGAGATGCATATACACGATTTGGGTTTTTTCGGTCCGTATTGCGCTGGTTGGGATCTTCGCCAGATTTTGATGAACGGCTTTGGCGGGGTGCCCGGCAAGGTTGAGTCCAAACCGCCTAAGCATCTGCGTTCACTTCTGGGGCAGGTTGTCAACTCCACATTTACAACCCAGGGGGAGAGTGCCGGCGCACAGGCATGGTCATCCTTTGATACATACTGCGCTCCGTTTATCCGGTATGACAACCTTGATTATAAGACGGTACGGCAGGCACTTCAGGAATTTATTTTTAATCTGAATGTCCCGACACGAGTAGGATTTCAATGCCCCTTTTCCAACCTCACCTTTGATATAGTTCCCCCCCGCACCCTGAAGGATGAGCATGTGATTATCGGCGGGCAGATTATGCCCGAAACATACGGAGATTTTCAGGAGGAAATGAATCTTCTGAACATTGCATACTGCGATGTTATGATGGAGGGGGATTCAAAGGGCCGCGTGTTTACCTTTCCCATCCCCACCATTAATGTGGGCAAGGACTTTGCGTGGGACAGCGAGGTTGTTGAGAAGTTTATGGAGATCACCTGCAAATACGGGGTTCCCTACTTCTCTAATTATATTAATTCCGATTTATCACCCGAGGATGCGCTCTCAATGTGCTGCCGCTTACGCCTTAACACCGCCGAGCTGCGCAAACGGGGCGGGGGGCTGTTCGGCTCCAATCCGCTGACCGGTTCGATAGGGGTTGTAACCATAAATCTGCCCCGCCTTGCCTACCTTTCCAAGACGGAATCCGAATTTAAAATCCGCCTGTGGCAGCAGATGAATATTGCCAAGAACAGTTTGGAGATCAAGCGCAAGGTGATTGAGGAACAAACCGCAAAGGGGCTTTATCCCTATTCGGCTAATTATCTCAAAGATGTTTATGCGCGGACGGGGAATTACTGGTACAACCATTTCAACACAATAGGCATAATCGGCATGAACGAAGCCTGTCAAAACCTGTTGGGTGCCGACTGCGACCTTACCACACAGGACGGGCAGGATTTTGCAATTCGCATTCTCAACTATATGCGGGATGTTATAAAAGATATTCAGAATGAAACCGGAAACTATTATAATTTAGAGGCTACTCCGGCCGAGGGGACAAGCTATCGACTTGCCAAACGCGATAAGGAGACATTCCCCGATATCATAACGGCAGGGGAAAAGGTTCCGTATTACACCAATTCATCACAGCTTCCCGTCGGGTTTACCGATGATATATTTGAAACTCTGGAATTGCAGGATGAGCTTCAGTCGCTCTATACCGGCGGAACGGTACTGCATTTGTATCTGGGTGAGGAAATTCGTGATCGCGAGGTTGCAAAAAGGCTTATTAAAAAGGCGTTCACAAAATATAAGCTGCCGTATATTTCTCTTACCCCGACATTCTCTATTTGTAATAGCCATGGTTACATATCGGGCGAGCAGTTTTCCTGTCCGGAATGCGGCGAAAAAACCGAGGTCTGGAGCAGGGTGGTTGGGTATCTGCGTCCGGTACAGAATTACAACACGGGTAAAAAAGAGGAGTATGCTCAGCGTTTGAAATATGTTGTCAGGGTGTGAGTGTATGACGGTTGCGGGTATGGTGAAAAGTTCGTTTGTGGATTATCCAGGGCTTGTTTCCTGCGTGTTGTTTTTACCGGGCTGTAATTTCAACTGTTTTTACTGCCATAACCGCTTGCTGATGGAAAGCGAATATCAAAGGATTGATCTCGATTATATAGATGAATTTCTGAATTCGCGCAAGGATATGCTGGATGCCGTGGTGATAACCGGAGGAGAACCCACAATGCAGCCCGATTTAATCCCCTTTATGCTAAAAATAAAGGAAAAGAGATTTAAGTTAAAGCTGGATACGAACGGCTCCTCTCCGGAAGTGATTACTAAGGTATTAAGAGCGGGATTGGTGGATTATTTCGCCGTAGATTACAAGGCGCCCTCGGCAAGATATCCCGAGATCGCGGGCGGCAAGGCGGGAGGGGAGACAGTCATCAATACAATCAGGCTGCTGCTTGAAAGCCGGGCGGATTTTGAAGTCAGAACAACCGTGATTCCTCAGCTTGACACCCATGACCTGCTGCAGATGGCAAGGGAGCTGCCGATCGTTCCAAGGTATGTGCTCAACCGTTATCGCAAGCCGGACAATTATTTACCCTGTGATGAGGAGCGGGTAAATGTTACCCCGTATTCGCAAAAGCGGCTGGATGCCCTTGCAGATGCAATTCGCCAATACCAGCCGAATACAGTTACATAAGGTCACCTCTAAAAACCCCTTCGTAATGCGGAAAGCATTGCTTCGTCGGCTTTCCTTGCCCGACAAAAATCATGCTCGGGATCCGTTCAAAACAGGGTTATACTGCTCTCAAGTAAAAATCAAGACATCTTTGCGGTCTGTTTTCCGCCATACAGCGTTGTTGTCATCGGCGGGCGTCAGACCGCTCTCCTCCTTCGCCCTGCATGACGAAAAACATCCTCGCAAATTTTGTCTCACCTTTTACTTGAGATCAGTATTAGAGGTGACCATGAATATAAAAGATAGAATTTGTCTCTCCTTTAGTGGGGAGACAAATTCATTTAAAATGAGAATAAAAGCACTTCATTTTAACTTGCACGTAAATTCCCAAAGTCAATTCCTCCCTTTTTTCAGTGTTAAATCCACATCTATACTACTGTGGAACTTACTTTGGGAATTTACTATTTTAACTTGCAATTTACAGTAATTAAAAAAAGGGAAAAAAGGTGTTGACAAAAGGGATATGTGATGGTATTATAGCTAAGCGCTCTTGGGGCGGGGATAAAAAAACTGTCGAAAAACAGGGGCGCGGTCGACCGAAAAACCGTTAT
>JAQWBK010000053.1 GCA_028706415.1 Oscillospiraceae bacterium
TAATACTAATATCCGACTAAAATACTGATAAGGTTTCCGAGGATTTTTTGTGTCGGGCAATGCAGACGACGCAGGCGGGCTGGTGCCCGCCTGCGTCGTCTGCCTTAACATACAAAAAACATCCTCGCAATTTATAAAAAGTATTTAATCAAGTATTAGTATTAAATATGCATATCTTTTTTTGAGAATACGACTATTGCTGTCCAAAATAATATAATGGCTCCAACCAGAAGGATGGCCATGCCCCAAAACGCATCTGCTTCTCCTGCGATAATCCTGTCCGGATTAAACAAGGTGAAAAAGGTGGCGTATTTTATGCTTTCTAGCTCTTTTCCGGCGTCGGACATCATCTGTATGATAAAAGCCAAGGCGGGAACGCCGGCCCCGACCCCGACGGCATATTTACTGGTGTTGAAAATGCAGGAGGATAAGAAGCAAATACCACCAATAAAAAACTGCAAACACAAAACTCCGGCGTTGACCAGAATAAACTGTCTGATTGCAAGTTCACCCGGGAAGGATATTTCGCAAACCACAATCCCAAGCACGGTAGCATAAAAAATTAAAACGAATAATCCGGTACCCATGACCTTCATTTGGGTGAAGGTAACCGTGGTGCGCTTAACCGGAGCCGCCATGAGATAGGTCATGGAGCCGCGCTCCACATGACGGGCGATCAGCTTGTTAGCACTGAGTATGGAAAATATCATAGGAAATATTAACATAATAAACCCATAAAGATACGCCGACATGAAACTGATAAGCTCTCCCGAAGCCGGATTCATGCCTACCATGGCCATCAAATCCGGCATGGCTTTTGCAAACTCATCCAGCGCACTGCGCAGTTCCGGATCGAACATGGAAACGATGATGGTGAAGTACATGGTAATGACAGCGGCAAATATTAAAAGCATCTTCCAGCTACCCTGTATACCGCGTTTATATAAAGTCCAGTTAATCATGATTTGCCACCTCCATAATACTGCATGAAGATTTCCTCAAGGCTTTGATTTGGAGCAAAAATATTTGTGACAGGATAGAGATTCATGACCGATATGAGCTTTTTGATATCGTTTTGAACGATCACCGTCACATGATTTTCTAAAACAGCCGATATTTGCAACCCTTCGTTTGCGAAAGCAGAGGCGGACTCTTCGCTTTCCAGTGTAATGACATATTTTTTTATCTGGGCTGCCTTCAACGCGTCCACCGAATCCGTCGCTACCAGCCGTCCATCCTTGATAATGGCAACGCGGTGACAGGTTCGCTCGACCTCTTCAAACATATGAGAGGACATGAGGATGGTCTTACCCCTTGCCTTTTCCTCCAGCACCAATTCGACAAACCTGCTTTGCATCAGCGGATCCAGCCCGCTTGTCGGCTCATCAAGAATAAACACATCCGGATCGTGCATGAAGGCGGCCACAATGCCGACTTTTTGTTTCATACCCTTACTCATTTTTTTGAGGTTAGCTTGTGCATCCAGTTCAAAGCGTTCAAGCAATTCTTTGGTGCGGCCGGCGGTTTTCATTTTACGGTATTTTGCCATGAAGGACAGAAATTCCATCCCAGTCATATCATCAAAGAAGGCCATTTCCCCGGGGATGTACCCAAGATTATTTTGAATATCGGCACTGTTTTTCCAGCAGTCCATACCGTCGATGGTGCAACTCCCTTTTGCAGGCTTTAAAAAACCCATTAGATGGCGAATTGTCGTTGTTTTGCCTGACCCGTTTGGCCCAAGAAACCCGAAAATTTCCCCTTGCTCAATCGAGAATGACACATCAAAAATTCCGTGCCCTTTGCCATAATCTCTGGTTAAGCCTTGAATTTCACAGATGCTCATAGAAGTAGCCCTCCTTAATGCATTCGCCGCAGTGTTGTGATACAATTGATGGGTGACAAATAAAGAGGTAAATACAGCGACCAAATGATATAATGTTTAACGACTAAGAAAACATGTATCAAAGGAGCTGTATTTACCGTGAACAGTATAGCATCAGAAGCACAATATCGTCAATGGGTGGTTAATACTAATCCCTGATTAAAAACATCCTCGCAAATTATAGAACATTTTTAATCAGGGATTAGTATAAGTATTCATACAAGCATTGCTTCCATAACTTCGGCTTGTATTTGAGATTAGTATAAAATATTGGCTGTTTACGAACGCTTTCATCATTTCAGCGGGCGTCTTTTCCATACAATAAACTTCCTTTCAGATTTGAATTATTTCTTATCCTAACTCTTGTCTGAAAAGAAGCTTCTCATTCGCTTTGGCACAAAAATTTCCGCGGTCTCCTTTAATGCCCAAAAGTGTCACCCATCATTGGCACTCGAACACCGAAAAAAATATCTGTATTAAGTTTTTGTTTGCATATAAAAAATTCTATGCTATAATTAGTCGAAAAGTTTTGTATGCGTTAAAGGTCTAAAGTTAGCATAGCATTATTGACCTTTGCGGTTAGGGGAGGCAAAATCGTGAAAGAGTCGTTGGACTTGATGGATTTCCTGGCCATACTACTTAAGAGGATATGGTTGATTGTTCTAATTTCGTTTGTTGGTTTTCTTTTAGCCTTCGGCTATACGAAAATTCTGGTTACACCTTTGTACACATCCGCAATAAAATTGTATGTAACCAATAACACGGCTCAGGATAACCAGAACAGAATTAACTACAATGATATCACTGCTGCGCAGATGTTGGTTAACACATACGGTGTTATTATTCAAAGCAACAATGTTCTAAGCGATGTAATCATTTCTGAAAACCTAAAATATACCGCAAATCAGTTAAGAAGATCGATACGCATTAAGCCGATTGAAGATAGCCAAGTGCTGGAGGTCTCGGTTACCACCCCTGACCCCAAGGTTTCGGCAGATATTGCAAACGCAATAGCAAACACAGCCCCTGAAAAGATAATAGAGATTACCAAGACCGGTGGTGTTGGGGTTGTTGATTATGCCTCTCCCAACTTAAACCCGTCTTCTCCGAAGTTGTTATTTAACTGCTTTGTTGGGATATTACTTGGCGGAGCTATTGCTGTTTTTTATATTGTCATTCGAGAGATGCTTGATGATCATATAAAGGATGAAGAAGAGTTAAAGAAATTCTATAATATTCCGTTGTTAGGTTCGATTCCTGTTTTGAATTCACAAGTGAAGGGTGGTTTTTATCAGTATGAAAGATGATATAAAAGCGACCCCTTTGACACATTCAGGGTCGAGTGAAAAGCTGGAAAAATTGATGATATCCGAGGCGGCTCCCTTCCATATTCGAGAAGCATTTAAAACCATAAGGACAAACTTGCTGTTTACCCTTGCTACTAAAGAGAGTAAAACCTTTGTGGTGGCAAGCGCCATGCCGGACGAAGGTAAATCCACAACGGCGGCAAACCTTTCGGTTGTGCTTGCACAGACCGGAGCACAGGTTCTGCTTATGGACTGTGATTTCCGCAAGCCCTCGGTTCACCGGCTGTTTAAGCTATCGATAGACAAGGGACTTACAAGTATTTTATGCGGCATTGATAAGATTGAAGAGGCATTGAACGAAAATGTTGTTCCCAATCTTGACATTATAACAGCCGGCCCTATGTCTCCCAACCCATCCGAGCTTTTGGGTTCTTCCCGTATGGCAGAATTATTAGCTATAGTTCAAAAGGCATACGATTATGTTGTAATAGATGCATCCCCGATAAATATCGTTTCAGACGCCATCATCGTTTCAAAACAGACTGCGGGCATTGTGCTTGTTTCAAGGCAGGGGCAGTCCAAACATGATCAGCTTAAAAAGGCGATAGAGAGCTGTGAATTCGCAAGGGTAAATATTCTCGGACTTGTACTTAATGAGTCGAAAAGTGCGAATTCGCATTATTACGGTTATCGCTATAATCAACACAAATAAAGAGAAATAATGTTTATTGATTTTCACACTCATATTCTTCCGGGCATTGATGATGGAGCACGCGATGTAAATATGTCGCTAAAAATGCTGTCCACACTTCAAAAGCAAGGTGTTGGGGTTGTCGCTGTTACCCCTCATCTCTATTGGCATAGGCAGCCACTTTCTGAGTTTATTCTAAATCGGCAGGAAGCGCTGAATGTACTTTTGGCAAATCAATATGAGGGGATGCCGATTATTGTGCCCGGTGCCGAGGTTTATATAGAACACGGTATACGGTATGAGGATGTTCGTCCCCTGTGTTATGCAGATACCAATTATATTCTGTTGGAGCTTCCTTATTCAAACTATCAAAACTGGTTCCTTGAAGAGGTTTATCACTTGTGCCTAACCCGGTCTGTGATACCTGTTTTCGCTCACCTTGATAGATATATTGATATGTATTCTGAGAATGCCATGGAAGAAATTCTTGATTATCAAGATGCAGTAATACAGATAAATCAGGAAGCCATTCTTGACGGCGAGCACCGGAATACCGTGCTCAAGTGGATTAAGGAGGGCAGGCCGGTTGTATTTGGAAGCGACTGCCATGATCTCAAATACAGGACTTCAAGAGAATTACGACTGCAAGCGATTTTAAAATCTAAGCTGGGGAAAGACTGGCTTGAAGACTATGAAAAATTTACATTAAATTTAATCGGTAAATCAAAATAAAATAATATAAAAAAATACCATCCGCCCGCAAGTATGAGAATATTTGTGGATGGATGGTATTTTATCGGCGGCAGATGAAATACAGGCGATTTATACCAGTATTAAATGCCGGAATACTCAAAAAATAATCGAGCTTGATATTATATCGGAAAGGAAAATTATATGCGTGAGGGGAATTATAAGCTGGGCTTGTCGGACTTGCTTGATCAGAGCTTAAGCTGTTATGAATATTATTACAGCCTGCCGAAGGAGCTTCAGGAAGATATAAAAAACCGCGATTTCGGATCGTTTGAGGATATACAGGATTATGTGGCATCAAGAGGTCATGGCAGCTCGAGCTATAGTGGCGATGACAGCACAAAATATGGGAATCATGGCGGTTCGTATAATGAGCAGACTAAACGGGAGGCGAAATTTTAATGAATATAGAACACTATAACGGACTTGATGATTTATTGGCACGAAGTACAAGTGCCGGCCAATTTTTTAATAAGCTCCCCTCTTATGTTCAGGAAATGATAAGGGAGCGGGGGAATAATATTTTGACCGAGCACAGACTGAGGCAATATGCTGAAAATCTTGTTCAGGGTGACAAGTGAATAATCATGCCCGTAGGGGGCTAGCTTCTATTCGCGTCGGATTATTTCATACCAATAATATATTTTGTATAATTTAATCAAAAAAATCCCTAAAAAATCACAAATTGACGATTTACAAACAGATAGTAAATAGGTTATAATGATAAACAGATAGTATATTTTGCCCCGTTCAGTTCTCCTTGGGTAAAACTTATTGAGCGGGGCATTGCTTTTTTATGGTCAAAGCCGGTATACATATTATTGTCGAATTTCAGCTATGTATAGTATAAATATAGTATTTTGAGGTGCACACATTATGATTACCGCTTTTCCACGAATACTTACGCTTTTGCGAAAAGAACGGGGTATCAGCCAAAAACAGGCAGCGGCTGAGCTAAAGGTATCACAGGCATTGCTTTCCCATTATGAAAAGGGGATAAGGGAATGCGGATTAAGCTTTGTGGTGCGTGCAGCTGATTATTACTCTGTTTCTTGTGACTACCTTTTAGGGAGGACACCTGATAAAACCGGGGCGATGATTGCTGTTGACGAAATTCCGGAGAATGACCCGTCGATGAAGGAAAACCAGTTACGGGGAAGCGTAATTCCGGTGCTTAATAAAAAACTTATAATCAACTCTTTACATATCATTTTCGATATTATCCAACGCTGCGATAATAAAGCATTGACCGTCGAAGCCTCAGCCATACTTATGCTGGCGGTTTATTCGGTTTTCAGACAACTATATTCAGCAAATTCAAAAAATCCGGAAGCACTGTTTTCGGTACCGGGCTATATGTTTCAGCCCTCCGTGTCGGGTGAGTTTGCCCGAACCTGTGCTACATTGGGTCATCTGGCTGCCGGCGGCAGTGTTTCGGGTGGTAAGGGTCTTGAAAATCCGCCTATTATTTCTTCAGATAAAATTGCATCCGACTACCCCTTGTTTTCGTCCTCGCTGTTAAATCTACTTAAAAGTGCCGAGGGCAGAATAAACGCGCCCCGAGATTAAATATTTATTAGCTTATTTCCGGCGCGTCCAGCAAAAGCATCACTTTTGCCCGAGTTTGCAGGAAACATGAGCGCGCCCCGAGATTAAATATTTATGTTCCTCAACCAAATAAAGAATTATTAACACAAAATAAAAGCAAGAAGGGGCGGCACAACGCCCCTTCTTGCTTTTGCTTTTCTGGAGAAATAATTAATTATAGCTTTTTTGATTTCTTAAGGGATTTATTCTTAATATGTTTTAATTTGAATGCAAAAACAATAATTGCTCCGCTGCAAAGGCAAAAGATAATTCGGGTAAGGATATTATTAATGGCAATCGTAATATTCATCTGTTGGCCGAGAATCACGCGTGTATAGGATACCGAGGTGCTCAAGAGACTTCCGAAGTCAGTTTTATAATCGAGAATAAAGACACATAGAACAACCGACAGGAGGAATACCGTGATGGCTGCAATTCGCATAAGCACAAGATCATACTGCTTTCGGTGTTTAGCCATTGCAGACAGGGCGGGTTGGAGAAACAAAAGCGGGGGAATAACGATAAGCGACAGTGTAAGCCATATATTCTCGAGTATTATTAAATTTAAATCAGGGTCTTGAAAACCTTGGACAGCGACAAAAACATAAATTATCATGGCGATACCGGCGGCAAGGGGTACAAATAAATAGGCCGAAAAAAGAATACGAAGCAAAACCGTCCACAAGCGGTTCGAATAACCCTTATAATGAGATAATAACGCCAGCACCAGGGCGATAGAGCCTTCAATAAAGAGAATCGTAAACGAGATGGTACCAATAAAATATAACAGTATCCCCAATGTAAGCTGAATAACCGAGGTTACGAACAGTCCGTTGAGACAGTTGGCTTTTGTAAACCATGAACTCTTTGTCGTAGGATTTTCACTAATTCCCTTTGTCTTTACATTATCCATTATTATGCCCATCCTTTTCTGCCTTTTCGGTATAAATAGCAGATCACTTATTTTTTATAATTAAATGTCGTATTCCCTTTACTATTTCTACGATAAACAGGGGCGAAATCGACAGGGCTGCTATTATACCCCACTGTGTCTGGGACATCTGATCAACCTTAAAAATATCCTGTAACGGCGGGAAAAACAGCACGCTTGCCATCAGCAGAAATGATGCGGCAAATGCTCCCAGCATATACTTGTTGGTATGAAAGCCGATCTTGAACAATGAATGGTTGGAACGCACATTAAACGCATGGATAAGCTGAGATAAAGCAAGGGTCGCAAACGCCATACTCTCACCCAAGGCAAGATCGGGTTCTGCCCCTTGGGGTATCATAACCCTTGATCCTATAAAATAGGCTGCCAGTGTGAGTAAGCCAATCAATGTGCCCTGTAACGATACCCTTATTCCCAATCCGTTTGAAAAGATGTTTTCACTTTTCGAACGGGGACGGCGGCTCATAACATCGTATTCAACAGGTTCCATACCTAATGCGATCGCCGGCAGGCTGTCTGTCACCAGATTGACCCATAACAGCTGAATTGGCATAAGGGGGGATTCTTTCCAGATAAGCATGGAGAGAAATACGGTGATTATCTCGCCCAGATTACAGGACAAAAGAAAATGAACAGCCTTGCGGATGTTGTCATATATGCCCCGCCCTTCTCTTACTGCGGTCACAATGGTGGCAAAATTGTCATCCGTCAAGGTCATGTCTGCCGCACCCTTGGCAACATCGGTTCCGGTAATCCCCATGGCACAACCGATATCAGCAGCTTTAAGGGCAGGGGCATCGTTAACCCCGTCGCCCGTCATTGCAACCGTTTCACCCGCCTGCTGCCACGCTTTGACAATTCTGATTTTATCCGACGGAGTTACCCGGGCATATACCCGGTAGTGACGGATATTTTCAAACAGCTCTTCATCGCTCATTTCGGCGAGTTGGTTGCCGGATATGGCTTCACTTTCATCGTTCAGTATGCCAAGCTCCTTTGCAATTGCCGAAGCGGTAATTATATGGTCGCCGGTAATCATAACCGTGCGAATTCCGGCGGAATCACATTCATCTATAGCATTTATTACCTCAGGACGGGGCGGATCTATCATACCCACAAGCCCGCCAAAGGTGAGACCGCTCTCCAACTCGTCGGGGGGAAGATCCATCGGAAGGCTGTCGATCGTTTTATACCCTACTGCAAGAACACGAAGGGCATCTCGCCCCATATCCCCGTTGGCTTGTTCGGCAGATTTTCGGTTTTCTTCGTCATCCCATATACATCTGCCAAACAGTATATCCGGGGCTCCTTTAACAATAACAACATTCTGATTTTCTATCATGTTTATTGTGGTCATCAGTTTGCGCTCGGAATCAAACGGAATTTCACCAACCCGCGGGTGCTCGACAACAAGCTCTTCTTTAAATATTCCGTATTTAAGTGCTGCCGCCACAATAGCGGTTTCGGTCGGGTCGCCTATATGCTTTGGTACCCCGTCCTCTATTCTTACCGAACCGTCGGTACAAAGGGTTGCAAGACGAATCAGGGCGATTGCACTTTCGGGGATGGAATCTTCCAAGGAAATAGTATTTTTCCCGTTGTAAACCCTTACAAGAGTCATACGGTTTTGGGTTAGGGTGCCGGTTTTATCCGAGCAAATAACAGAAGCGCTGCCCAAGGTTTCAACCGCAGGTAAGCGGCGAATAATGGCATTCTTGGCGACAAGGCGCTGCACACCGATTGCCAAAACTATGGTTACTATGGCCGGAAGCCCCTCTGGAATTGCCGCAACTGCAAGTGATATTGCCACCATGAACATTTCCATCATCTGCATTTCGCTGAACAGCCCTACAACAAAAATCAGGCCGCATATGCCAACCGCAAGAATACCAAGGGTTTTCCCCATCTGAGCCAGCTTTACCTGGAGTGGGGTTTGTCCTTCACCCTCATTTTCAAGCATGGTGGCGATTTTGCCCATCTCGGTATTCATTCCGGTTTCCACAACAACCGCCCTAGCGTGACCGTAAGACACCGCGCAACCTGCATATACCATATTTAGTCGGTCACCCAGAGAAGAAATTTCCGATACGGTTGCCCCTCCATCTTTTTCGGTGGGCACCGATTCACCCGTCAGGGCAGATTCGTCGCATCGAAGGCTGGCCGAGCTGATAAGTCGGCAATCAGCCGGAACCATATCCCCCGACTCTATATCAACAATATCGCCGGGTACCAGCTCGGTGGATTTTATTGTTTTTAGTACCCCATCCCGGAGGACACGCGCAGAAGGGGCCGACATATTTTTTAAGGCGTTGAGCGCTGCTTCCGCCTTGCTTTCCTGAACAACACCCAGAATTCCGTTTACCAATACGATTACCATTATAACTATCGGCTCAATCCACTCGGGTGGTTCATCCCCAAGTGTGACATTATATATACTCACACCCAGTGATATTGCCGCCGCTATCATAAGAATGATAACCATAACATCCTTCAGCTGATCCAGAAAGCGGCGAAGGAAGCTTCGGGGAGGCTTTTCATTAAGCTTATTGTATCCGTAAGTTTTCAGACGCTCATTGGCATCTTTTTCGGCCAGTCCCATATTGAGATCGGCATTTAGTTCTCTTAAAATCTGTTCTTGTGGGCTGCTATACCAAATCAAAAAGATCACCCTCATATAATATTAGATCTATTATACTTTATTTATTTAAATTATGGAAGAGTTTGAAAAATAAATCTCCCGGGCTTTGTAAAAAAGGTTCCATAAATATGGCAGTATTTTTATAAATAATCCTATACCGTTGAAATGTGCTGTCGTGTGCAGTATAATCTAAAAAAAGATTTGTAAACTAAAATTACCGGCTGGGTAACAAAGGGGGATTTCGTGTTGTCAGGGGCTGCATTATCATATGATATTGCCGTTATAGGCGGGGGAGCATCCGGACTTGCAGCAGCTGTTTTTGCGGCTCGGATTGCACAGGGGAGGTTTTCAGTCGCCCTACTTGAAAAGGCCCCGCGGGTGGGCAGAAAGCTGCTGGCTACCGGTAACGGAACCTGCAACATTAGCAACAAAGGGGCGGTGGCTGAGCGTTATCATGGGACCCATCCTGAATTTGTTATTCCCTCCCTCGACAGATTTAGCCCTGATGCGGTGTGTAGCTTTTTCACATCAATCGGGGTTGAATGTATCCAGCGGGAGGATGGTAGAATATATCCCCAATGTTTACATGCGGGGGCGGTGCTGGATTGTTTGAGGATGGAACTGGATGCTTTAGGGATTCATAATATCCCCGACACGGCTGTAACACATATAAAAAAGATGGATGGCGGTTTTCAAATTAAAACATCAAGTGGGGAGATACAGGCCCGTCGGGTGCTGGTTTGCACCGGCGGGGCTGCCTCGCCATCACTCGGCGGCTCGGCAGAAGCGTACTCCTTGTTAACCGATATCGGGCATCATCTCACCCCGATTTTCCCTTCGATTGTGCAGGTG
>JAQWBK010000145.1 GCA_028706415.1 Oscillospiraceae bacterium
TGTTCGGTGGAATTATTATGGCGTTATGCTGCGGAGCGTTGGGCTTTGCTGATGATTATATAAAGGTGGTTAAAAAGAGAAATCTCGGTCTTACCGCCCGCCAAAAGCTGTTCGGACAGATGCTGGTTGCGCTTGGTTATTCATTATCATTATATATGGCAGGCGGCACCTCTTTATATGTTCCTTTTATGGGTGAAATTAATTTCGGGATATGGTTCATCCCGTTTTGCATATTTGTCGTTCTTTGTATGACCAATGCCGTCAATCTTACCGACGGGGTGGACGGACTCTGCGGAACGGTTAGCTTTACCGCTACATTATTCTTTATCGTTGCGGCGGGATTGGGACACTTTTTTGGAATGGGTCTTCTGGCGGCATCATTTGCAGGCTCGCTTGCCGGGTTCCTTGTGTGGAATATTAATCCGGCAAGGGTATTCATGGGGGATACCGGTTCGCTTTTTATCGGCGGCATGCTAACCGCCTTTGCATTTGGGATTAATCAGCCGTTTCTACTTGTTCCGGTGGGTATTATTTATATTGCCGAAATGTTGTCGGTGGTATTTCAGGTGTTATATTTTAAGGCAACCCACGGAAAACGGTTGTTTAAAATGAGTCCGCTGCATCATCATTTTGAGATGTCCGGTATGAGTGAAAACAGAATAGTTGTTAATTTTACCTTGGTTACCCTGGTAGGGGGCATTGTTTCAATGATTATAATTTTATACGCATAAACAAATAAAGACACCGGTATACTGGAATGATAGGTATTATACACCGGAAAGGTTAGGAATACTGATGGCGTCAACTTCGGCAAATACAGTCAAGTCAAAACAAAAAAGAATACGCATATTTTCGGTAGCACAAGGCTTCGATATGCCCTTCTTGATTATACTTATGCTTATTCTGGTGGTGGGGCTTGTGACCCTGTTTTCTGCCGGATATGCCTATTCGTATTATTGGAACGGCGGGGACAGCTTTTATTATATCAAGCGGCAGCTGGTATTTGCCCTGCTTGGTATTTTCGCCATGTTTGTAGTATCCACCGTGGATTATCATATTCTGCATCACTTTGCCATTCCACTAATGGTGGTTTCCTATATCCTCCTGGGAGTGGTTCTGTTACTTCCGGCCACCAAAGGCGTACACCGTTGGATAAGGCTGCCCGGATTTCAGTTTCAACCCTCCGAAATAGCTAAATTCGCCCTTATTCTTTTATTTTCTCATTTAATATCCATCAATCATAAAAAGATGAAAACCTTTACCGCCGGATTTATGCCCTTCATTCTTATACTGGGGATTACCTGCGGCCTTGTATTTATTGAGCCCCATCTGTCGGGTGCCATTTTAATTATGTCTATAGGTGTCGTAATGATGTATATCGGCGGAACTCGGCTTATATACCTGCTTGGCACCTTCGGCATGGGATTCGTTGCCATATTCTATATGGTAATAATTAAAGGATATGAGAAGGATAGAATTAATGTATGGTTGGATCCGATCAAGGCATATGTATCCAACAGCGATAAGGCATGGCAGACCATACAGTCGCTGTTTGCCATTGGTTCGGGGGGATTGATGGGACAGGGGCTGGGCAATTCTAGGCAAAAGCATCTGTTTTTGCCCGAACCTCATAATGATTTTATATTTTCGGTTATTTGCGAAGAGTTGGGCTTTATAGGTGCCATCCTTGTTATTGTATTGTTCGCGCTGCTTATATGGCGGGGGATAACCATAGGGATGAAATCACCCGATAAATTCGGTTCGATGTTAGCCATAGGTCTTACGGTGCAGGTCGGCGTTCAGGCTATATTGAATATTGCGGTTGTTACAAACTCCATACCAAATACCGGTATTAGTCTGCCGTTTTTCAGCTATGGTGGAACTTCCCTTGTAATGCTTTTGGCACAAATGGGGGTGGTGCTTGCGGTATCACGCAATACGGTTACCGGGGAATCATATACTAATATCCGACAAAAGCATTAACATCTTTCCGTTCTTTTTTGCGCCGGGTTGGTTTTCCTCCTTGCCGGGCGCCAGCCCGCCTGCGTCGTTGGCCTTGCCCGACACAAAAAATCTCGGAAACCTTATCAGTATTAGTCGGATATCAGTATTAGCATAGAGTTTTCAAATTATTCTTCAAAAGGATGGTCATAATAATGCGTGTGTTGATGACCGGCGGCGGGACTGCAGGACATATTAATCCGGCACTTTCAATTGCTGATAAAATAAAAAAAGAAAATCCGGATGCGGAAATTCTGTTTGTAGGCGCTAAAGGAAGGATGGAAACCCTTCTGGTTCCGGCGGCGGGATATAAAATCGAAACGATGAATGTCAGCGGGTTTCAGCGCAGGCTTTCGGTAAAAAATATCGGCCGCAACATCTCATCCGCTTTTCGCGCTTTAACGGCAGGAGCGGAATGCTCAAGGATTTTAAAGAAATTCCGTCCGGATATTGCAATAGGTACCGGAGGCTATGTCAGCGGGCCAATCCTGCGCAAGGCTGCTAGGATGGGTATTCCGGTTGTGGTTCATGAATCAAACGCATATCCCGGGGTGACGGTCAAGATGCTGTCGA
>JAQWBK010000146.1 GCA_028706415.1 Oscillospiraceae bacterium
AAGGAATATACTACGGATTGGTTATGGCACAGCTTGAAATGCATAATACTAGTCTCAAATAAAAGGATCGATAAAGTCGTCCCCGGTAACGACAAACTTAATATTTTCAATAAAAAAGCGCATTTACTTAAAGAGTAAATGCGCTGTGTTCTGAGCTCCTTTGATGGCCGTTTCAAGGGGGCTTTTTTTATCTGCACCATAATAATGAATGGATTTTATTAGCTTTGCATTTAATACCGTAAGGATGGGCTTCAGCTGTCGTTCCAGCATTTCGCCGCCTTCTTGGCTTTGGGACCCGTTTGCGGTAATCAGCAGGGCGCGTTTTGGGCGCTTAATGGGGGGGCGAACCTGACGAATGAAGCGTGCTGCCCAGTAGCGCTGCATACGGTCTAACACTGCCTTCATGGGAGCCGGAAAGGACAGATTATAAACAGGGGATGCAAACACCAGTATATCCGCCGTTTCGAGCTTTTTATAAAAATCATCAAGATCTGAAAAGGCGCATAAATCAGAATGATAACAGGACCGGCAGTCGTTGCAGGGGAGGGGGGAGCGCTCAAAGCAATCGAAAATATCAACCGGAATATTGTCGGGAAGGCCTCTAATGAAGGCATCAAGAATTTGAGCTGTTTCACCGTTTTTTTTGGGTGAACCGAAAATAACGAGAACCCGCATATCAGTCAAGCAGGGTTCTTTCTTCGCAATAGCTGCACACAAGAATATCACCGCTCTTTCGGAAAATATGCGGAACATAGGGCTCAATCCGGGTAATACAGTTGGGGTTGGAGCATTGGGTTTGTACACCCGGGGGTGGGGTGGGGAGCTGCTTTGAACTGTCTTCAAGCATTTTCATAATCAACGCCATGCGAGCATACAGCCCGTATTCGGTCTGCTCGAAATATTTAGCCCTCTTATCGTCGTCAACCTCAACCGTAATTTCATCAACTCGCGGGAGAGGGTGAAGCACAATCAAATCCTTTTTCGCCATCGCCATTTTATCCGAATCCAAAACAAATACGCCGCGCTGATTAATATATTCGGCTTCCGAAGCAAAGCGTTCCTTTTGAATTCGTGTCATGTATAACACGTCAAGCAGGGGCATGGCATCGGCAAGGTTGCTCACCTCATGCCATGGGGTACCCGCCGCAGACAGATAATCCTTGATATAAAGCGGAACAGCCAGGGAGGGGGTGGATATCAATACAAAACGGTTGTCGGGGAACCCTGACATGGCCTTTATCAATGAATGAACCGTCCGCCCGTTTTTAAGGTCGCCGCATAGCCCGATACAAAGCCCCGAAAAACTCCCCTTTTCATTTCGGAGGGTAACAAGGTCGGTTAAGGTCTGGGTTGGGTGCAGATGCCCCCCGTCGCCGGCATTGATTATCGGCACCCGCGAATACAGGGATGCCGCCATTGCAGACCCGGAAACCGGATGCCTCATGGCAATTATATCGGAATACCCGCTGACAACCCTGACGGTATCCTTCAAACTCTCTCCCTTTGCAACCGAGGAGTTTGAGGGGTTGTCAAAGCCGATAATTCGGCCGCCAAGCCGCAGCATTGCTGTTTGAAAGGACATCTGTGTGCGGGTGGACGGTTCATAAAACAGGGTAGCAAGTATTTTACCGCGGCAGGCACCGTAATACGAATCGATATTTGCGCGAATATCACAGGCAAGGCGGGTAATATTCTCCCATTCATTAACGCAAAGATCCGATAGATCAATAAGATGACGGGACTGCATTCAAATATCACTCCTGCTTTTTACATTCTTTTTATGTTGATGATATTGCATAAGGTCACCTCTAATACTGCTCTCAAGTAAAAATCAAGACATCTTTGCGGTCTGTTTTCCGCCATACAGCGTTGTTGTCGTCGGCGGGCTTTCCGCATTACGAGGAGGTTTGACGCAGTCAGGCGGTAATTGTGCCGGAAGACACCGTAGAGGTGACCTAAATTAAAGAACATCCCCCGGCAGCCTTGTCGGGGGATACTTTTTATATTACTGAGCATCAACCATTGACATGTGAGAAATAAGATCCAGCACCTTGTTGCTGTAACCCCACTCATTGTCATACCATGCAATCAACTTATAGAAGTTAGAATTCAAGGCAATGCCTGCGGTGGCGTCATATATTGAGGTTCTGGAATCGGTGTAAAAGTCGGAGGAGACAACCGCATCCTCTGTATAGCCCATAACACCCTTCATATAGGTTTCGGAGGCTTCCTTGACGGCGGCGTTTATTTCATCCATCGAGGTGGCTTTTTCGGTACGCACGGTAAGGTCAACCACAGAAACATCAAGCGTGGGCACGCGGAAAGCCATTCCGGTCAGCTTGCCCTTAACTTCAGGAATAACCAGCGCACAGGCCTTGGCGGCACCGGTTGAGGAGGGGATGATGTTGCCGGCTGCGGCGCGTCCGCCTCTCCAGTCCTTTGCAGAGGGGCCGTCAACAGTTTTCTGGGTGGCGGTGGTGGAGTGAACCGTGGTCATAAGTCCTTCGGCGATGCCGAATTTA
>JAQWBK010000054.1:0-8273 GCA_028706415.1 Oscillospiraceae bacterium
GTCAGCGGTTGATACCCAAACAGCCTTTTAAATTTATAATCATACAAATTCGGAAGCTCCTGCTGCTTATCCTTCCCTGCCCCCCTTTCGCATCGATTTCCGGTAACGAGTTTATTGCCATCACCGAATAGGTTGATGGTCAGCAGGCAGCTGTTTGTACAACCCTTGCATCGTGTAATTTTCGTGTCTACCGAAAACGAATTCAGCTTATCAGGGGAGATTAATGTGGAGTTCACCCCCTCTCTCCATGATTTTTTTGCCAGCAACGCCGCACCGAATGCCCCCATAAGACCGGATATTTCCGGCCTTATTACCTCTTTGCCGGATATTATTTCAAAGCCGCGCAGTATTGCATCATTCAAAAAGGTACCCCCCTGAACGATGATTTTATTCCCCAATTCAGACGGACTTTTTAGTTTTATAACCTTGTAAAGGGCATTTTTTATAACCGAATAACATAATCCCGCCGAGATATCCCCTACCGATATGCCCTCTTTTTGTGCTTGCTTGACCTTTGAATTCATAAACACGGTGCAACGGGAACCCAGGTCAACCGGATTTTTCGCCCTTACCCCCTGCATCGAAAACTCCTGAACCGATAAATTCAGGGACTTTGCAAAGGTTTCGATAAATGAGCCACAGCCGGATGAACACGCCTCATTTAGCGTAACATCCGAGATAACACCATCATTTACGCGAATGTATTTCATATCCTGCCCGCCAATATCCAAAACCGTATCCACTCCGGGCAAAAAATACTCAGCCGCCGTAGAATGGGCTACCGTCTCGACCTCCCCCATATCACAGAAAAATGCGGCTTTGACAAGCTCCTCACCATATCCCGTAACAGCGGAATAGGCGATATATGCACCCTTGGGTATTTGCGAATATATCTCTTTTAATATATACTCTGCCGATTTCAGGGGGCTGCCCTCATTGCTTTTATAGCATGAATAAAGCAGGCATCCGTCTGGGTCAATCAGGACGGCTTTACTTGTGGTTGAGCCCATATCCAATCCCAGATAGCAACGACCATTATAATTTTTTAAATCATTTTTCTTAATATTGCCTGTGTGCCTATTTATAAAATCCTTATATTCCTTTTCATCTGAAAACAGGGGTTCAAGAAAACCGGATGAAAGCGAAATGCTTTTATCATCCTTGCAAAGATTTAATAATTGCAGTAATGATGTATCATTTTCTATTTTCTTTGCATGCAGTGCCGCCCCCACCGCAACATAAACCTGTGCATTTTGCGGCACAATCATGTCGCTTTCGGTCAAATTTAAGGTTATCTGAAATCGACGGCGAAGCTGATCCAAAAAATGCAGAGGTCCTCCCAGAAAACCAATCTTACCTTTTATTTTTCTGCCGGATGCCAAGCCGCCAATCGTCTGATTAACCACCGCTTGAAAAACAGATGCAGCAATATCCTCCTTTTTTGCTCCATCATTCAACAGAACCTGTACATCGGTTTTTGCGAATACCCCGCATCTTGCCGCAATCGGATAAATAACTCGGCTTTTTTCTGCCATACTGTTAAGACCTGCAGCATCTGTTTTTAAAAGTATTGCCATCTGGTCAATAAATGCACCCGTTCCTCCGGCACAAATACCGTTCATTCTTTGATCGGTCCCGCTATCAAAATAAGTAAGCTTTGCATCCTCTCCCCCCAGCTCGATAACCACATCAACATCCGGTATATATCGGCCGGCGGCAATGCCTCCGGCAATAACCTCCTGAACAAACGGCAGGTTTAAGTGTTGCGTAATCGAAATGCCGCCCGTACCGGTTACCGCAGCGTTTAGCCTTATATCCCCCACCAAACTATATAATTCTTCAAACATACTTTCTAAGGTAAACATAAGGTCTGCGTTGTGCCTGCAGTATTTGCTGTAAACCAAGTTGTCATCATTATCCATCATTGCCAGCTTAACGGTTGTTGAACCAATATCTATTCCAAGATAAAATACTTTGTTTTTTAAGTTAATTGTATTCCCCATAAATTCAGGTTTCCTCCAAATAAATGTTTTAGCGAAACATACAATAACTATTATTTTGCCATGATATTTGGGAGTTATACTTGAAATTTGAAAACATTCATTTAATACTAATATCCGGTCACCTCTAAAAACCCCTTCCGGCGTCTTCCGGCACAATTTCCGCCGGACTGCGTCAAACCTCCTCGTAATGCGGAAACGCCCGGCAAGGAGGATAACGCAGACAGACGAAAAACAAACTGCAAAGACAGGATGCTTTTGTGTGGTCTTTATCACCGAATTTCCCTTTTTAGAATAGTAAACCACCTGTCTGTCAATAATATTGCTTGAAAACAGCAAAATTCTGCAAAAATAAGGGATGATTTAATTGTCGATAATTGCAATTCGTACCGTGATAATATACATACTTGTTATCACGGCCATGAGAATAATGGGTAAAAGACAGCTCGGCGAGCTTCAGCCCGCCGAGCTTGTAGTTGCATTGCTGATATCTGACCTTGCGGCCGTTCCCATGCAGGAAAATGGTATGCCTTTATTAAACGGAATTATCCCCATCTTAATCCTTGTCGCACTTGAACTGTTGTTATCGGGACTTATGCTTAAAGTGCCGTTTTTTCAGCGACTTATCGGAGGGAGATCAAAAATCATTATCAATGACGGCAAAATTGATGTTAAAGCCTTAAACGGAATACGCATGACCATAGAGGATTTGATGGAAGCACTGAGGCAGCAATCAATTTTTGACCTGAGAGAGGTTCAATATGCAATCGTTGAACCCAACGGTAGAACCAGTTTTTTATTAAAGCCGGGTAATCGACCGGCTACATGTCAGGATTTAGAGCTTTCGGTGCCCGACAACGGTATTCCGATGATTATAATAAGCGATGGAAAAATATCAAGGTGGGGATTGGATGTATGCGGGCTCGATAAAGCCTGGGTAAACCAGGTGTTAATCGATAATAATTGTACAATTAATGATGTGTTTTTGCTTATGGCGGACAGAGACCGCACCTATCATCTTATCAGGAAGGAGCAACAGCAGTGAAACGGATTATTGTGGCTATTGCGATATTGGTATCGGTTGCAGCCATATGCCTTATAACACTTAAAGTACAAACCAATAATATAAAAGAACTGCTGAAAATAACAGACCAAATGGAGGAGGCATATGAAAAGGACGACCTGGAGAACTGTCTTGAGCTGTCTTATGAATTCGTTAAAAAATTTGATGAGAAAACCAATCTCTTTCCTTTATTTATGCGCCACTCCGATATTTCAAAAATCGAAGAAACAGCAGTATCCCTTCCGATACTGCTGGAAACCAACAATATTCAACATTTTGCCCCCGAGCTTAAAAGATGCAACAATATGCTGAAAAATATGGCCGATTTGGAAATGCCGACACCCGGAAATATATTGTGATGAGCATTGGTCAATTTAAATCGTATTAGTCCCCCTAAAATCCCAATTCCTCACCTACCAATATGACTTTAATCCGTCCGGGTACGCTCTGGTGTGCCGAGATAAGATAATTGCTACAAATCCGCTGTTCACTGCTACATCCGGAGGTTATGTAATCATCATAAATTCCCTGACAATGGCCTGCTGCCGCGCAGTATGTGTTGCTGTTTAACCGAACAGCATTAGAGGGTGCGGAAAAACTTTTCACATAAGTCTCGGCTGCCTTAATATCCGGAACAATCTTATTGCAGCCCACAACCATAATAACCGTTTTGGGGCCAAAACAAATTGCGGCAATTCGGTTGCTGTTGCCGTCAACATTATATAATTCGCCCTTCATTGTAACCGCGTTTGAAGAAGAAAGATAAACATCTGCTGAAAAGCTTCCAATAAATACCTTTCTGATACCCTCTGCATCAAGGTGGGGTGCATACCTGTCAAGAAAGTTATATTTCCCGCTTCTCAGTAAATCTATAACTCCGGTCTGCTTTAATGTTTCAGAGCCACCGACAGCCACGGTATCCCCTTCATTTAGAAGCTGGGCAACCTTACCTTTTACATCTTGACATTTATCCACATAATATGTATCAATATTGTTTTTTTGAAGGTTTCTCATGGTTTTTTCGATCTGCATTTTAATAACCTTATTCTTTGCAGGATGCATTATACAGCCTTCTTTCTCTTGTAATAAATACCCGGGGGTATAGCCCAAACCCCCTGTGGGTGCATAATACTGATTCCTCATTAAAACCTTACCAATAAATCTGCACAAAAGCCCATATATCAAAGCTTTTTGCTTGATTTATTGGAAGTTTTATAATCGGAATTAGTATAATGCCATTTTAGCTGAAATAGGCTAATTTTGCAACCCGCAGGGGGGTGTTTTATTCCATTCTTAATGCATCTACCGGTTTAAGTCTTGATGCCTTTACGGCGGGATATACCCCGAATGCACCCCCTATAACGATAGAAAAAGCAATCAATAAAATATAATCGGATATTCTAACAGGAACGCTAAGCCCAAACATTTTAATACCGACGAAGGATATAGTACCTCCAACAAAAATTCCAGTAACGCTTCCAAAAAACGATATGACCACCGCTTCGGTTAAAAATTCAAGCAATATTCGTTTCCCGGATGCTCCAATAGCTTTTTTTATGCCTATTTCCCGCATACGCTCATTAACCGATACCAGCAGGATCGTCATTATTCCAAGTCCGGATACTACAAGAGATATGCTGCTGATAACAGTCAGAACAATACTCACAATATCCAACAGCCCCCCCAACCTGTCCCGCTGAAGGGAGAGATTATCGGCTCGAAAATAATCGGTGTAGCCGGTTGCGTGTCTCAGTCTTTCAAGAATTTGATTTTCTGTGTTAACGATATCGGCATTGCCGGTGACCCGAACGGCCACCTGATCGAAATTATCGCGGCCGGTCAGAGTCTGAAGCGTGCTGTAAGGCACATAAACCATGCTGGGTATAAATTCGACAAAATTCTGCATTAGGCTGCTTCCTGCTTCGGAAACACCGACAATCTTGAATTCCTCCTCCACCCCATAAATCTGCAGGTATATGGTTTTGCCTGTTATGTTTTCACGCCCATATGACTGTTTCGCAAGTGTCTCGTCTACAACACAAACATGATCAACCGCTCCCACATCCCCTTTGGAAATCATCCTCCCATACTTTAAATTCAGTGATATCGCCTGCTTTGCGCCCGCATCAATCCCGCATATCAGGGTGTCATGTCGGGATTCTCTTAAAAGCGAGCTGGCGTAATGTATCATTAAGGGCATAGCGGTTGTCACATTTTTTGTTTTGCGTATCAGCTCAAGGTTTTCAAATGTAATCCCATTTAACCCTCCCGATGTAAGTGAATTGGATGTACTGATTGAAAGTCCGGATATTCCAAGGCTTTCAAGCTCAGAATTAACAGCCTTTTTGCCGGCATTACTAATCATTGTCACAATAACCACCAGCATTACCCCTATTGTGATGCTGCCGACGGTAAGTAATGTACGAAGCCTTTTTCTCAAAAGGCTCTTTAACGCACAATTTATTATATCACTCAACGGTTTTCCCCTCCACGGTAATCAGCCGTACCTTTGTGCCGGCATTTTTAATTTTATCGGGGTTTATTATAACCAAATCTCCGGAAGACAAGCCCGATAATATCTCAAATCCGTTACTTAATTCTTTGCCGGTTTTTATTATGCATTTAACCGAATATCCATCCTTGTAAAGATAAACATATTCATTATTAAACTCATCCTGCATCACATATTCATAGGGAATAACAATACTGTCTTTTTGGCTTCCCACAATAATCTTTGTTTTTGCGGACAAGCCGGGTTTCAAGGATTCATCCTTTTCGGTTAGACTGATAACAGCATCCACCACTGTTTCTATCATTGTGCCGACATATTGCTGACGGGCGGTGGTTGCAATATACGATACCACCCCCTGATACTCGTTCAATGTAAAGGCTGTTCCGGATACAGTAACCTTCTGCCCCACCTTAATGTTTTTAAGCCGACTTTCCTGTATTGCAATCTTTACCTGAAGGGCATCGCTTGAGGAAATCACCGCACAAGGAGAATCGGTGCTGACGGTTTCGCCCGATGAAATATTTATTGAGCTAACCTCACCTGAAATGGGAGCGACTATTTCCTTTACAATCTGCTCATCCGGTACAAGGGATGGGGATATGCCTGAAGCCGCCGAAATTACCTGCTTGGTAGCTTCAACATCCACAGAAAATAATAAATCCCCTTTTTTTACCTTGTCCCCCCCTTTTACATAGATATTATCGGCTATGCACGGAATTTTTACATATACATCCTCGCTTTCAGCCACCTCAACTCGTCCGTTACAGGTGACCGTCTGCTCGATAAGGGTGGTTTTAACCTTTAAAACTCCGACCTCCGCACCCAGCTTATTTTTAAATTGTCCGAAAATGAGTATGCCCGCTATTATTACCGATGTAAAGGTTATCAGCATTACATATCGTTTCATCAGTGTACCAAATCCTTTCATATATCGATAATAATAATATTATTATTCTGTTTCTTTATTAAGAAAATATGTTACATTTTCATTATGAAAATAAAAAAAGAGTACGTTTATTTAAAATTAATACTAATCTCAATAATAAAAGCCGATAAAATGGAGTGATTCGTTCTTTAAAGAAGAACGCGTCTTGAGCGACAATTTTATCGTTCCTTTTATTTGAGATTAGTATAAACAACGCACTCGTCACCAACTAAATTCTATTTTACCCCACCGCGTGGATATTATACTGCTCTCAAGTAAAAATCAAGACATCTTTGCGGTCTGTTTTCCGCCATACAGCGTTGTTGTCGTCGGCGGGCGTCAGCCCGCTCTCCTCCTCCGCCTTGCATGACGAAATACATCCTCGCAAATTTTGTCTCACCTTTTAATTGAGAACAGTATTATGTAATAACTTCATAAGCATCTTTAATCATTTTTACGCCGATAAGCTCTACATCCGAACGATTTGATACCCCTTTCAGATTGTGATAAGGCATGATTATCTTTTTGAAGCCAAGGCGGGCTGCTTCACCAATTCTGGCTTCGATATTTGTTACCGAACGAATTTCTCCTGCCAGTCCTATTTCACCAAAAGCAACAATATCATCTTTTACAGCCTGATCCTTCAGGCTTGATATCAGGGAAAGTGCAACCGGAAGGTCGGCGGCAGGTTCATCCAGACGAAGGCCCCCAATTACATTTATATATGCATCAAGGTTTGAAAAGAAGAAACCCGAGCGCTTTTCCAAAACCGCCAGAAGCATGGATAGGCGGTTATAATCAAAACCGGTAGCCATCCTCCTGGGATTGCCGAAGCCGGTGGGAGAAACCAAGCCCTGCACCTCTGCAAGCAGCGGACGGGTTCCCTCCATCATGCAGGCAACACAGGTTCCGCTGACATTATGAGGTCTGCCGGAAAGCAGCATCATTGAGGGGTTTTCCACCTCGGTAAGCCCTTTGTCCCGCATTTCAAATACACCGATTTCATTTGTAGAGCCATATCTGTTTTTCATGCATCTTAAAATTCGATAGCTTGTGTTTCGATCACCTTCAAAATACAAAACGCAGTCAACAATATGCTCCATAACCTTGGGCCCTGCAATCGCCCCATCCTTATTAACATGGCTAACTATAAAAACAGGTATATCCGCCGCTTTCGCCGAACGCATAATGGCAGAGGTACACTCTCTAACCTGGGTAACACTGCCGGGAGCCGAGGATAAAGCAGCCAAATTCATGGTCTGTATAGAGTCAATGATTACAAGACCGGGTTTTTCCTTTTGAATATGATTAATAATTGTATCCACATCTGTTTCACACAGTATGTACAGATTATCGCTGTGAACATTCAGACGGTCTGCCCTTAATTTTAATTGACGACCCGATTCTTCGCCCGATACATAAAATATTTTAATATTATTGCCCAAATGCTGACAAATCTGAAGAAGCAAGGTTGATTTCCCTATACCCGGGTCACCCCCGATAAGCATCAAACCGCCAGGAACGACCCCCCCTCCCAAAACCCTGTCCAACTCTTTTAGCCCTGTTTTACAGCGTTTTTCACCTTCGAGAAGTATTGTATTAAGCGGCTGTGCAGCAGCTCTATCCGCAAGCGAACCGGCGGAGGATATTTGTCTTTTGGGCAAAACTATTTCTTCATGCAGGGAATTCCATTCACCGCATGAAGGACATTTACCGTACCATTTAGGTGATTCGACCCCGCACTGCGAACATATATAAACCGTCTTGTTTTTT
>JAQWBK010000054.1:8373-10184 GCA_028706415.1 Oscillospiraceae bacterium
AGAACAGTATCAGGGGTCATACGCCAAAACCCCGCATGCAATTGCACAAGCCATTTTTTGCTGATAATCCTTATCTTTAAGCTTGGATAGCTCGGTGCTGTTAGAAAGAAATCCGCATTCAATAACAATGGCTGGAGCGGTTGAATTACAAAGCAGATAAATATCATTGGTCGCCTTTTTCAGCTCACGGGTGTTTTGGGGCTGCAGCTTTTCCAGTACAACCTGCCTTATAGATGCCGCAAGCAGCTTGCTTTCCTCATTTTTTGTTCCGTAGAAAATCTGGGTACCGTGATACCGAGACTGTGAAAAATGATTCTGGTGGATGCTGATGGTAAGACGGCTTTTGTTATACATTTTAAGTCGATTTTTCATATCGCTGATTTTTTGCTGCCTCAAAGGAACAAGCTCGGAATCACATATCATGCAGTCACTATCTCTGGTCACTTCAACCGTATAGCCAAATACACGAAGCATATCTGCAAGCGGCATTGATATGGCAAGATTAATGCTTTTTTCCACCGTTCCATCCGAGGCGGAAGTACCCCCATCCCTGCCACCGTGGCCGGGGTCAATCAACAACACCTTGTCTGTTTGGGCATGGTTTTGTAGTCTTGATGAGCGTATCACATTGTTAACATTAATGGCCAAATAGACCGCTAAAAGTATACAGCCTATAACCAATAGAAATAGAATTAAATATTCCTTTATCCCACGAATTCTCAATATAATCACCCCGTAATGATGATTATGAAGCAGGGGGTGAAATCATACCGATACGGTTATAATTTGCGTGATCTTTTTCGCTTTTTAGGGTTTTTATAAACAAATTTTTCGATTAATGAAATCTGTTTATAACCAAGCAAATACCCAATGTAGCATGTTAGAGGTAAAACTACCAGCGTTATTAATATGCCAAAGAGGGACAGCCATGATACTTTAGCTGTTTGTAAAACACCCACCCCCGCTATTCGGTTTATAATCGGAAGGAAGGAAACATTGAGGAACCGATATAAAAAATAATAACCGTCTGAAACAACTCCAAGCTTACTTAAAATCAGAAAAATATAAAATATCACAGACGGAATGGCGGCATATAAACCCACATGAACTCCTCGTAGCTTATCCTCTGACATCCTTTTGAACTGCACGCTGTTTCTATCCTTATCCCCGCGCTCCCAGACCTTTGAATAGGCCATGGTAACAAACAAAACAAGCATAAATAGTTGAGAGATAATATCCAGTATGAGCGAAGTGCCGGCAGACATTTCGGTTCGTATGCTTTCTACATGTTGATTTGCAGGGAGGGTGGTACCCGATTGCGTAGTTTCACCCTGGGCTACCGTGGTACTTTCTGATTTCTTTGTGTCGTTTGAAGATGATGAAGAGGTTACCCCTGTTGAGGATGAGGAAGGCGAGGTAGAGCTCGACTGCGCTGTGGTCGTGTTATCGGTTTTTGATGTGGTGGTTTTGTCAAAAAATATTTTTGTAATGATTGTTCTTCCGCCATCATCAGAAATTTCGACAATCTGCTCTCCTATTGTCTTGGTGGATAAACCGCTCGCTATGAAGGTTAAAGACATTAAAATAATAAAATTGAGCACCGCAGCAAAAATCGTCCATAAAAACACATTCAGCCCAAGCTTAATGTTCTCGACATTGCGATTTGTGGTTCCAGAATTGGCATTCATGTTCATCATCCTTTTGTGATATCTTGAAATTCGTGTTTAAAAGCGGGGTTATTTGCACAGGCTGTTGCGTTTTTCGCCCTAAAATATAGGGTAAATATTAGATTTATAGCACATTAAGTATAG
>JAQWBK010000055.1:0-1295 GCA_028706415.1 Oscillospiraceae bacterium
AAAAATAATGTTAAGCGTGCTTGGTGGAAAAAATTTGTACAGCAAAGCCCTCTTAATGTTGGGCTTGACAGCGCCATATTGATGAACCCCCAGACATGGGTTGCATCGGGTCATGTTGGCAACTTTTCCGATCCGCTGATGGATTGCAAAAGCTGCAAGACCCGTCACCGTGCGGACAAGCTGATTGAAGATACCGGTACCAATCCGGCGGGCTGGGATTTCGAAAAAATGAAATCCTTTATTGATGAGCAGGATATTAATTGCCCAAACTGCGGCAAGCACGATTTCACCGATATCCGCACATTTAATCTTATGTTTAAAACATTTCAGGGTGTTACCGAGGATGCAAAGAACGAACTATATCTGCGCCCCGAAACCGCCCAAGGAATATTTGTAAACTTCGGTAATATTCAACGCAGCTCCCGCAAAAAAATCCCGTTTGGTGTTGCCCAGATTGGCAAGAGCTTCCGCAATGAGATTACTCCGGGTAATTTCACCTTCCGCACAAGAGAATTTGAGCAGATGGAGCTTGAATTCTTCTGCAAGCCGGGTACCGATTTGGAATGGTTCTCATATTGGAAGGAGTTTTGCAAGAACTGGCTGCTATCTTTGGGGATTGGCACAGATAACCTCAGGCTGCGTGACCATGAGCAGGAGGAGCTTTCACATTATTCAAAAGCCACCACCGATTTTGAGTTTTTATTCCCGTTTGGCTGGGGGGAGCTTTGGGGCATTGCAGACCGAACCGATTTTGACCTGATTCAGCACTCAAATCATTCGGGTCAGAAGCTGGATTATTTTGATCCCGAAACCAATGAGCGTTATGTACCCTATGTTATCGAACCTTCCTTGGGTGCAGATCGTGTTGTGCTTGCCTTTTTGTGTGATGCTTATGATGAAGAGGTAGTGGATGATAAGGACAGCCGGGTTGTTATGCGCTTAAATCCGGCTCTTGCTCCGTTCAAAGCCGCCGTCCTCCCTCTTTCTAAAAAGCTGGGAGCTGACGCCTTAAAGGTATATGAGCTGCTTTCTGCCCATTTTATGACCGATTATGATGATGCCGGTTCTATCGGGAAAAGATACAGACGGGAAGATGAAATAGGTACTCCATATTGCGTAACTTATGATTTTGACAGCCTGAATGATTGCTGCGTTACGGTCAGGGACAGGGACTCAATGAAGCAGGAACGCATTTCGATCGACCGGCTTGTGGAATATATAGCCGAAAGGATTATGTTCTGAAAGCATTTTGGAGGGGTTGTAAATGATTAATGGAAGGCGGCCCGATCGCCGGC
>JAQWBK010000055.1:1395-10046 GCA_028706415.1 Oscillospiraceae bacterium
GGATGCATGCTTTATCGGAGATTCCAGGACACAGGGTCTTATGATGTATTCCGCCCCCGATACGGCAACATTTTATGCGTTCAGGAGTATGACTGTTGCTAGCTTTTTCAATAAGAAAGAGAAGATCAGCGACCAGAAGATATCGGTTGAGAATGTTCTTAAAAAGAAGAAGTTCGGCAAGGTATACATCATGCTGGGGCTTAATGAGATGGGCTGGGAAAGCAGTGACGCGTTTATCAAGCGGTATGGTGATGTGGTTGACTCGGTTATGAAATCACAACCCAAAGCCAAGATAATTATTCAGTCGATTATACCTGTTACGGCTGAAAAATCGGCCACAAAAACTGCTTTTAACAATCCGAAAGTTAAGAAATACAACAAACTGATATTTAATATGTGCGTAAAGAAAAAGATTGTATATCTTAATGTTCGGGAGGCTGTGGAGGATAAGAAGGGCAACCTGCCAAAAGATGCTTCTACCGACGGGATTCACATGAACAAAGCCTATTGTGATAAGTGGATGGAATATATCAGAACCCATACCGATCTGCCTATTGCAACCGCTCCTGTTACAACCACAACGGCAACAATCGGAGCTTCCACTTCACAAACAATAACCCCCTCCTCCTTAACACCGACCACCTCATCCACATCCTCAACCTCAACATCCACAACAAAAAATCAATAAAGGAAGGTAATGCAATATGAAAAGAATTACCGGTATTCTTGCTTTTTTTGCCATTACAACAGCCCTTTTCACCGGCTGCCAATCAAAAAAGGATATAAATATTGATATCACCGCGCTTGCAAACGACCTTAAAAGCAGCGTTACCTTTGCCGATACCCTTGATGAACAAAGCAGTGCCGCCTTTTCCGTTGCATATACAATTGATGAAGCGGATGTTGTCGCAAAGAAAATATATGTCGGTTCGGGTGCTACCGCCGAAGAAATTGCAGTTTTTGAAGCAAAAGATGAGGCGGCTGCAGGACGAATTCGCAGTGCAGTTGATGTCCATATTGAGGATAATCTTGAAAGCTTTGAGGATTACAACCCCGACGAACTGCAAAAGTTAAGCGATACGGTTATTGTCGTTGCAGGGAAATATGTCATTCTTTGTGTGTCTGATGATAACGAAACCGCACGGAAAACAATAAACAAGTACAAAAACTGATTATAAAGCCGGAGGAATTCCAATGGTATTCAGCAGCATTCTCTTTTTGTTTTATTTTTTACCTGCTGTTCTCCTTTTATATTTTATTGCTCCGAAAAAACTGAAAAACCCCATTTTGCTGATCTTCAGTCTTTTCTTCTACGCCTGGGGCGAGCCTGTTTATGTGCTGATAATGATTTCGGTTATCATCATAAACTATCTGTATGGATTGTGGATTGAGCGTTTAATGAAAAAAGGGCGGCCGGAAGCCGCCCGATTTTGGTTAATTCTATGCCTGATAATAAATCTCGGCATTTTGGGCTTTTATAAATATGCCGATTTTTTTATTGAAAATCTAAACATAATACCCTCTGTTTCAATTCCGCTGTTGGGTCTTTCCCTGCCTATCGGGGTATCCTTTTTTACATTTCAATCCCTGTCATATACCATTGATGTTTACCGGGGTATCGTAACGGCACAGCCAAATATTATTTCACTTGGTACCTATGTCGCGTTATTCCCTCAGCTTATTGCCGGACCGATTGTACAGTATAAAACCATTGATAAGCAGTTGGATAACCGCACACACAGCTTTGATAAATTTGGTGATGGTGTGCGGCGATTTATAACCGGATTGGGTAAAAAGGTGCTGCTTGCCAACACGGTCGGGGTTATCTGGGACAAGGTTTCTGCCCTTGATACAGCTACCTTACCGGCTCTTACAGCATGGATCGGGATTTTGGCTTTTACCTTCCAGATATATTTTGATTTTTCAGGTTATTCCGATATGGCAATAGGTTTGGGCAAAATGTTTGGTTTTGAATTTCTTGAAAATTTTGATTACCCGTATATATCCAAAAGCATTACCGCGTTCTGGCGAAGATGGCATATATCCCTGGGCACCTGGTTTCGGGAATATGTATACATTCCGCTGGGCGGCAACCGAAAAGGTTTACCGTTACAGCTTCGCAACATTCTTATTGTCTGGCTACTTACCGGAATATGGCACGGGGCCAGCTGGAACTTCGTTGTTTGGGGGTTATATTTCGGCATACTGCTTGCTTTGGAAAAGTTGTTTTTGCTGAAATTCTTAAATAAAGCCCCCTCAATCATCACCCATTTATACACAATGTTCCTGGTTGTAATCAGCTGGGTAATATTTGCATCCGACAATCTGTCCAAGGGTATTTCATATCTCGGCGCAATGTTCGGTGCTAACGGGGCACCTGCTTTTGACAATTCATCAATTTATCTTTTGATTACCAACGCCTTATTATTTATAATAGCCGCAATCGGTTGCACCGATTATCCCAAACGGCTGACAATGCGGGTCGAAAAGGTGTTTATTAAAAAACCCGCATTATCCACCCTTGTCGGATGCGTTGTTTTGCTTGGAATTTCGGGATTATGCGTTGCTTATCTTGTTGATGCATCATATAACCCCTTCCTTTATTTCCGCTTTTAACGAGAAATCGGTAGCCGAGAGTGATTGTTTATATTTTTGATAATTCATCCCGAAAGGATATTGATCTTATAATGAATAAAAAGGTTGTTTCAATAGGCTTTGTCTTGCTGCTTTTTATCATTTCGCTCATTAATATTCTTCAGCCACAGCGTACCTTTTCGGAAAATGAAAGCCGTCGTCTTCAAAAGTTACCTGTGGTGAGCATGGACAACATATTTTCGGGCAGATATACTACTCAATTCGAAAAATATACATCCGACCAATTTGTGGGCAGAGACGGCTGGACCGGTATCAAAACACTTGCCGAGCTTACAATGCTTAAAAAAGATAACGGCAGGGTTTATTTTGGTAAAAACGGCACCCTGTTCGACGCGACCGAGACGGTGGATGAAAAACAGCTAATTAATAACGCGGGTTTTGTGCGTGAATATATTAAATCTGTGCGCAAGGAGCTGCCCGAGGTTAACGAGTCTGTTATGCTTGTCCCCACCGCATCCGAGATTTACTCTGATTTACTCCCGGCATTCGCCCCGATTCCCGACCAACAGGCTGCAATCAACAAAGTAAAAGCGGTTTTCGGAGATGATGTCGCATTATATGATCCCACCAATCTGCTTAATTCCAGTAAAGGCGAATACCTTTACTATCGCACCGATCATCACTGGACAACGCATGCAGCATATATCGTTTATACCGATTGGGCGCAAAAAAACGGTATTAAGCCATTGACCCAAGCCGATTTTGATATAATACAGCTTTCTGATTTGTTTTACGGAACGCTGCATTCAAAGGCTAATCTGTATACAATTAAGCCCGACAGTGTCATGGCATATCGCTTTACAGATGCTGTTCCGGTGTCGGCAAATTACGGTTCCAACAATGTTTCAAATTCCCTGTACTTCAAGGAGTATTTAGAAACAAAAGATAAGTATTCTTATTTTCTTGGCGAGAACCGCCCCCTTATCGAAATAACTACCGCCACCAAAAACGGTAAAACTCTCATGTTTATTCAAGACTCATATGCCCATTGCTTTATCCCTTTCCTGACTTCTCATTATGAGAATATTCTTGTTCTTGATCCCCGTCATCTTGATACAGATTACAAATCTTATGCCGTTAAGAATAAAGTCACCGACATTCTTGTATTATATAACCTGCCTAACTTTTCGGTCGAAAAGACACTAAAACGACTTGTAATGTAGAGCAAAACAGTATTCATGTAGAGCAAAACAGGGTTCGCATCATGCGAACCCTGTTTTTTATTATATGTGTTTTCACAAAGTCAGCAGACCTTTTTCCAGCATTGACTGGGCGGCAAGCAAAACCCCGATTTTTCCCGAATGGAAATTCAAGCCCCCCTGCATATATGCGGCATACGGCTCACGAAGCGGAGCATCTGCCGACAGCTCGATTGACGAACCCATGGTGAAAGCACCCGCCGCCATTATAACCTCATTTTCATAACCCGGCATTTCCCATGGATAGGGCACCACAAACGAATCAACCGGTGCTCCCTTTTGCATTCCCTGGCAGAAGGCAACCAGTGCGTCGGGGTTGCCCAGCTTAACCATCTGTATTATATCGGCACGCGCTTCCTCCACCGTTGGGGATACCTCAAATCCAAGCATGGAAAACAAAGACGAACAATATACAGCAGTTTTCATTGCCTCCCCCACCACATGGGGAGCATTGAAAAGCCCCATATAAAGTGAACGATTATGCCCCAAAGAGGCACCTACCTCCCGCCCAAGCCCGGGGGTGGTCATGCGATATGCACATTGCTCGATTAAATCGGAACGCCCGCAGATATACCCTCCATTATCCGCAATACCGCCCCCCGGATTTTTGATGAGGGAGCCAGCCATTAAATCTGCTCCCACGGCGGTCGGTTCCTCTCGCTCGGCAAATTCGCCGTAACAGTTATCGACAAAAATAACCGACTGGGGAGAATGCTTGCGGACCTCATTTACTATTTCCTCAATAACACCTACACAAAGGGAGGGTCGGGTGTTGTACCCCCTTGAACGCTGAATATGTACCACCTTGGGTTTTATATCATCTAACACAGCACAAACCGAGGGCAAATCCGGAAGCCCGTCCGAATTCAATTCTATTTGTTTATAATTTATACCATAATCACGAAGCGAACCAATATCCTCATGCCGCCCGCTCGAATCATCAAGCCCAATCACCTTTTCCAAGGTATCATAGGGTGCCCCGGTAACGGTCAGCAGGGTGTCATTGGGCCGCAAAACGCCGAACAAGGCAATCGCAATGGCATGGGTGCCCGACACTATACTGTGCCGCACCAGAGCATCCTGCGCCCCCATAACCTGAGCAAAGACAACATCAAGGGTGTCCCGCCCGCGATCACCATAACCGTATCCCGTTGTTGAAACAAAATGAGTTTCACTCACACGGTTATCAATAAAGGCCGCCAGCACCTTTTGCTGGTTATACTCTGTTATCCTGTCAATCTCGTCAAAAGCTGATTTTGCAGCCCTCTGTGCAGCTCCCGAAACGGCCAACAGCCGCTCATCAAATTTAAAAAACGGTGATTTCATAAAGCAAATATTCATACCCTTTCGGTTTTTCTGATAATATTTTTGCCGCCGTTCCGATTTAATCAAGTTCCCATACACGCAAATTCCCCTGTAAGTGCGTGTAACAGCTTTAATGTCGCGTTAAAATCCGCTTCCGAAATAACGCAGGACGGAGAATGCAGATACCGGCAGGGCAGCGATATGGCGGCAACCCGAACCCCTGTGCGGGACAGCTGTACGGCACCTGCATCATTCCCGCCTGCCACCATGCTTTTTGCCTGAGGGGTTACACCGATTTTTTTTGCCGTTTCAAATATGGTATCATACAGCTCAATATCATAAAGTGTACGCTTATCCATAAAGGAGATTACCGGACCGCCCCCGACCTTGCACACCTGCTTATCGGCTTTAACCCCGGCGATATCCGCCGCCGTTGTTGAATCCACAACGACGGCAATATCCGGCTCGATTTGGAAAGCGGCAGTTTTTGCCCCCCTAAGCCCAACCTCTTCCTGAACGGTAAAGGCAAGCGTTATATCATATTCCGGTGTCTGGGCAGCCATCTCAAGCAGCAGAGCACATCCCCCCCGGTCATCAATCGCCCTTGCTTTTATCCTGTCGCCACGAAGCTTTACAAAATCGCTGTCAAAAACCGCAACATCCCCCGGCTTTGCGATTTTCAACGCCTCTTGCTTATTTTGGGCGGCAACATCAATTAGTAGCTTATCAAGTGGTACTTCCTTTTTCTTATCGTCACCCTTTAGCTGATGTGTCGCTCTGCCCCCGATAACACCATATCTGCCGTTAATCCGCACACGGCGGCCGAAAATAACACTCGAATCTATACCTCCGACGGCTGAAAACCTGAGAAACCCTTCATCGGTTGCACCGGTTATGATAAAGCCGACTTCATCCATGTGGGCGACAAAAGCAAGTTTATTTGTAGCCCGCTTTTCTCCCCTTATGTGTGCGATTATATTCCCCAGCGCATCCGTCGAGGCTTGAATTTCCGCGGGGGATGCTTCAAGCGCCCGCAAAATATATTCACGCACAGCACCTTCTCTGCCCGAAACGCCTTCAAGCGCACAAAGCTCTTTTAATCTTGTCATCACAGCCGCCTCCCCCCTTCCTTTGCATACAACGCTATCAGTCGTCCGACAGCTTGGGCATCGCGTATATCAATAAGTTCACAGGGGGTATGCATATATCGAAGCGGGATGGATAACAGGGCGGTGGGTGTACCGCTACGGGCATCCGAAATGCTTTCGGCATCGGTACCGGTTGCACCACCCATTACCTCGTCTTGATAAGGGATATCATTTTCCTCGGCAAGCTTAACCAATTCATTTGCCATACCGCTATCAAGCGTCGGGGATCGTCCTATCATGGGCCCTTTCCCCAGCTTGCCGCATTTTGAGCTGTCGGCGTCCGGCGTTAAAGCAAAGCTCACATCAACGGCAATCGCATAATCGGGTGCAACCCGAAATGCTGATACCGCCGCTCCCCTGCATCCCAGCTCCTCCTGAACCGCAAATACCACCGCAATATCGAGGTCAATTTCAGTTTCCTGCCTTTTCAGAATATCAAGGCAATACAAAATCGCTGCAACCCCGATGCGGTCATCCATAGACTTACCGCACACATGAAAATCGTCAAGGGCTACAAAGTTGGGCTTAAAAGAAATACGACTGCCTTGCCGAATATGGAGCCTGGCCTCCCGTGCGCTCATACCGACATCAATTCCCATATCAGCAATATCGGGCAGTATATCCTTTTTATCCTTCTTTTTCAGATGGGGAGGCATTGAGCAGACCACGCCCGGATATGGCTTGTCCCCAAAAACCACAACCTCTGCTGCCGGCAAAGCCCGCACATCCACCCCACCGCATGGGGCGACATGGATAAACCCCATATCGTCTATATCGGTTACTATCAGGCCTACCTCATCAATATGCGCTTCCAGCATCAGCACAGGGGCATTTTCCCTGCCGCACCGTCTATAACCAATAACACTTCCAAGGGCATCCCGTTCAATCTCGTCACAATAATTGCCCAGCATCGAGTGCACTTCATCTGCAGCTTGGGTAAGTCCCCCAACCCCGACAGCATTGCTGAGTTTTTTAATGTGGGATATCATATCCATCTTTAATCATCCTTTCGGGGTTTATAGTGCCGCCACCAAGCTTTTAAAGTGATTGCCGCGCTCTTCAAAATCCTTATACATATCAAAGCTTGCACTTGCGGGTGACATAAATACAATATCCCCCGCCTCTGCAATTTCACTTGCCATTTTTACCGCCTCATCCATAGAATTGACACGATAAATCGGTAACATAGAATTTTCACATATCGCATTTTGGATGGCGCCCGCCGTTGCTCCCATCAATATGGCAGATTTTACGGTATCCCGAGCTGTTTGCCCCAAAGGGGTGTATGGTATATGCTTGTCATATCCGCCGGCTATCAAAATAACCTTGCGGTCAAAGGCTTTCAGTCCCGCTATTGTCCGTGACGGGCTGGAGCCCATGGAGTCATTATACCATTTAACCCCGTCAAGCTGCCGCACAAACTCACATCGATGAGGCACCCCACCGAATTTTTTTGCATAATCAGAAATTAAATCGGGGGCAACCTTACCCCAAACAGCGGAAATTGCGGTCAGATAATTTTCAATGTTATGAACACCCGGTATCAGAATATCGGATGCCGATAAAACCGGCGTATCTTGACCATCAACCGTCATTGTAAGTATACCGTCCACCGAGAGCCATGCTCCCCTTTCAGGTTTTGCGTTTTTTGAAAACATATAAAGCTGCCCAATAACCTTATCAGCAAACCCTGCTGTATATGAATTGTCTGCATTTAAAACTATACGGTCGGCAGAATTCTGAAATGTAAATAAATTCTTTTTGGCATCAACATATTCCTGCATATCTGTATGCCAATCCAGATGGTTGGGTGCAATGTTGGTTATGACTGCGGTATGAGGACTTTGTGTCATTCCTGTAAGCTGAAAGCTGGAAAGCTCAACCACAACCTCATCCTCGGGCTTAATATCATTTATTATGGGAAGTAACGGCCTGCCGATATTCCCCCCTGAATGAACCCTGTATCCCGCCGCCTCAAGCAAACCGGCAATTATTGTGGTGGTGGTGGTCTTTCCGTCCGAACCCGTTACAGCGGTAATTTTCGCCGGACAAAGGGAGAAAAACAGCTCCATTTCAGAAGTGACCGTAACCCCGCGACGGCGAGCTTCTTCAAACTGTGGAAGATAGGGCTTCATTCCCGGAGTACGCAATATCAAATCGGCTCGGATTTTTTCAAGCGAGTCAAGATAGTTCTCCCCCAGACAAAGGGTGGCACCCTCTTTTTCAAGCTGGTCGGCAACGCTTCCCAGTTCCTCCCTGGTTCTGCGGTCGCAAGCCGTGACCACTGCACCATAATTTAAAAACTGATGCACAACAGGGGTGTTATTCCTGCCTATCCCACAAA
>JAQWBK010000002.1 GCA_028706415.1 Oscillospiraceae bacterium
CGTGATTGCCTGAGACGGTGACGAGCTTGTTGTCGTAGTATTCCCGGCTGCAGCGGTTACACTCCCGGCAGATGTAGCGATACTGATGGTAGTGGAGACTTCCTGCGAGCCTTCGATTGTTACAATTACATCATCATCCAATACATCATTAGAAGTTGCGGTGGTTGCTGTTGTAGTTGTGGTTGGTCGTGTAAAAATCTTGTCCTTTTCGTTTTCAGACTTAAACATAAAGGCATACAAAGCAATTGCAGCAATAACAGTTACAAGACATGATAATATTATTACATTTTTCTTCACTATTCATCCTCCTCCGCACAATGCATCAATCGTTTTTTTCTATAGCGTAGGTTAACCGTCTGTTGATTTCCTTGGTACATGCTTTCAAATGATTGATTACTAATTTGTGTTCTTTATCATCCGGGTCAACAACCGTATTGTAAAATTTACTTAGCCCTACTGCACCTATACTTTTGTGACCATTATTGATATCGCTTGCATAGCTGATATCAAACAGATTTCCAACCTCTTTTGTAACAATGGCAATGCCTTGGTTTTTTATGATATCCAGCTCTTTGAATAGCTTTTTGGATGAATCAATGTTCGGCCACTGCTCTTGAGTCGGCAGGCCGTTTGTTTTGTAAAAATCCAGGATACCTCTTTTGTCCATATTTGCCAGCATAACCCGGCCGGTTGCAGTTGAATAAATATTTCCGAGTATCAGATTTGTCTTTCTTTCTGAAAGCTTGCGCGAGCCTTCTACAAAATGGATTATAAATTTCTTGTTTTCGTGTATAACAGCCAGCAGTGATGTCTGACCAACCTTTAGATTAAGCCATTTTAACATGGGATGGCAGATTTGAATTAGATCCTCCTGAAATCTGCCATACCTTGTTAAATAGAAGGTGGCGGGACCGAGACGATATCCTTTCATGCGTGATATTCTTTCAACGAATCCCGATTCCCTCAGGGTATTCAAGACATGAACGCAGGTACTCTTGTTGATATTAGTTTTCCTATACAGCTCATCAAGTGTAATACTATCACCATAAACATCCGAAATAGCAGTAAGAATGGTCATGGTTTTTTCCACAGAGTTTAACATTTACTCACCTTTATAATATTTACCGAATATATTCACATGTAATAAACTTGCTGAATTTATATTATATCATAATATTATCGCTAAACATAGGGTAAGAATTGGTTATACTATCAATAACATACTTTTAAAAGCGCCCATACGTGTTGTAAACTTCGAATGGATCCATACCTTCTGCCATTGCTTTACGACTTGCCTTCTCACTTTCAAACCAATTTTCGGCGGTTTCAAGCACCTCGACCGTTTTGTCCTTAGGTACAATAACCACACCGTCATAATCTCCGAAAATAAAGTCGCCGGGATCCACTCGCAACATACCATCGATCCCGTTTATGTAAATCGGAATCATATATTCTATGATAACCGAGCGTCCCAATCCTTCGACCGGATTGCGAAATCGGCAAAATGTCGGGAAGTTCATATTAATCAAATAGTTTGAGTCGCGGGTAGAACCGTCAATAACAGCGCCGGAGCAGCCTGCCGCCCGCATGGCCGTTGCTGTTATTTCACCGAATTGACCGCAGTTTTTATTTCCCTGTACATCAGAAAGCATCACACAGCCATCAATCATGCTTTTCATTAAGCCAAGGCGAATGTTGTGAGTGTAGGTGTCTGTTTTGGGGGTGGTCTGGCGTCTGATTGTGAATGCCGGTCCCGCCACCTTCATATCAACTGTCAGGGGATAAATCCCGCTATCCATTGATCGACCGGGCAATCCGATGGATTCCAGCGCGTCGTAGATTAAGGCAGTGTAGAGCTTCAGGTATCTATTACGGATATCCTCTATGTCATAGTCCACTGTCAGGGGCTTTCTTTCGTAGTTGTCAATGATTTTGTCTTGCATTTCAAATTCTCCTCTTTACGCTTTTATAATAAATGTTTCCCGCCGTCAATAAAAATGTTTTCCCCGGTTATAAATCTGCTGGATTCAGAACAGAGCATGACAACCGTTCCGGTGCAATCTTCGGGACTTCCAATGAACTTTACCGGTATACCATTTATGATTTTTTCATGGAAATCAGAATTTGCCAATACTTCTTTGTTCCTATCAGTATATATAGTTCCGGGAGCCACATTATTTACTGTTACTCCATATGGCGCGTACATTGGTGCAAGCAGCTTTACCATGTTAAGCACGGCATCTTTTGTAGCTGCATACACCAGCATTTCTTTATTGGGCTCAATTTGCTGAATGCTGCCGATGGTAATCAATCTACCCCACTTGTTTTTCTGCATATGAGGGACGAAAAGCTGGGCAAGCTTCAGCGATGAACGCAAGTTAATGTTTATCTGAGAGTCAAATTCATCATCTGTTATTTGTGTCCATTGATTTCTTATCTGCATTGATGCGTTTAATATAACGATATCGGGAAGTTTGAAGTCCTCAACGATCTGGTCATATATCTGATTTGCCGAATTCAAGTTTGCAAGATCGGCATATACCCCTTTGACTTTTCTCCCCATATTTCTGATATCTGCAATAACCGATTCGGAATTCTCACCGGGCTTTCTGCAATGCAGAATGACATCCGCTCCATATTCCGCCAATGAGTATAAAATCGCCTTGCCGATACCACGGTTTGATCCGGTTACCAGGGCGGTTTTACCGCTTAAATCAAACAATCCTTTCATGTGCAAGCTCCTTTTGGCTCATTTCATATAATCCCTTTAAATATCCGACCGCAAACAGCCGTCCCAAATTGCAATATCCCGGATTGTCATTATCCTCTCCTGCTAAAGTCGGAACATGGTCAACGCGAACATACCCATCATAGCCAATCTCTTTGTAAGCGAGTATGCACTGTGCCATATCGGTCATGCCGTTATCGTGGAAGGTTTCATGAAAATCATGTTTTGTTCCCGATATATCTCGAAAATGAACAAAGTTCAGCTTGCCCATTTTACCGAATTTTTTTATTGTTTCAAGAATATTCTCACCCATGGCACAGAAGGATCCCTGGCACATTGTAATTCCCATATTTGGACTGGGAACCAGATTCACAGCCTTTTCCATTGCATCGTTGCTTGTTAAAATCCTGCCGATCTGCTGAATACTGTCTACCGGGGGATCGTCAGGATGAAGTGCCAGTCGCACACCCGCCTGTTCGGCTACAGGAACAATTGCCTCTTGCAGATATAGAAAATTTTCCCACAGACTTTCTTTTGTCAGAATTCCATCCTCGGTCAATTGACTGTGATCAATGTCGGAATGCCGGTATCCCGTAACCAATGCACCGCCGCGTTCGGGAATATTCCTGCTGGTTCTCAACCAGCCGAAGTGGGCCATGAAGTTATAACATAAAACTTCAATACCCAGCATTCCCATATGGATGATTAAGCTGCACATCCTCTCAATTTCCACATCTCTGTTGGGACGACCGAATTTAATATTCTGGTTAAGCGGGGCAGGCTCGATTACCGCCAGCTTAAATCCGCCATCCTCGTATTTTTCTTTCATTTTTTTTAACAGTTCGAAGCTTTCGGCAGTTTCCTCCATGTGCCCGTCCGGCATTCTTCCTACCGCATATTTAATTCCTATCTGACGGGCGTATTCCCATTGTATATCCGGTTCGCATCTTAAATACTCAGCGATTTTCATTAATAATTTCTCCTTTGAAACAGTCGATACATTTGCTTTCCCGGCACGTCTGTGCGAATCTTGAATACCGAACCGGCAAGCGGCTGCCGACCAAGGTCGGTAAAATGGCTTGAGGTGGTTATTATAAGATCGCGAAGATCTTCCCCTGCAAAAACACAACTTGCGACATTTTCCACAGGAATTATAACAGTTTCCAAAATGCTTCCCGTTTGTGGATCCACACGAACAATCCGGCCGCCACCCCACAATGCTGTCCAAAGCTTGCCTTCTATATCGATTGCCATTCCGTCCGGGCTGCCCATGTTTTGGTATTTATAAGCAGTTCGTCGATTTGAAATATTTCCATTCTGCATATTAAAATCAAAAACATCTGTCTTCATGGTGGGGGTATCATTAAAATAAAATAAATTTCTTTGGGTATCCCAATCAAGTCCGTTGGAATTTCCTATTTCACCAAGCAGCTTATGCATGCCGCCCTCATAATCCATTCTGTACAAAGAGGCCTTACCTTCCCTGCTCATGGTTCCTAGATAAAACATTCCGTCAGGGCCTGCTTTTCCGTCATTAAAACGGATGCCCTCCATGTTAAAGGGCTTGTTGATGATTTTGAGGCTTCCGTTTTTATCTATTCTGTATACACCGTCTTCAAGACCTCCCACAATATCACCATTGGCATCAAGTGCGATACAGCCAATCTGCTGGGGAATTACAAGATCTGAGATTTTTGCATTATTCCAGTCAAGTTTGCGCAGTCGCTTTCCCTGAATATCAACATAATAAAGCAATTTATTGTGTTGATCCCAAACCGGACTTTCCGCCACAATAGATAGAGCATCGGTAACAAGTTCGACATTTTTATTCATTATCAGACACAAGCCCTCCAAAGTATTTACTAAAAGACTCAATTAATCATGTATGTTCATCCTGCATAAAATTTAACCTCAGGAAGTGCGTTATGTCAACAAATTTCATACAGTCAAATTTGTTGACAATTTTCTAGCCAGCAAATATAATTCAAAGCAGTAAGGTCGTAATTTAGTTAAAATAATTAAATTATTCTGTATATTACTATATATTTCCATCAGAAATGTCAAAAATGTGTGTAATTTTAATAATTGGAGAACAGGAGAGTTCATATGGAGCTGAATCATCAATACTATATAGAACCTCGGGAGAAAAACCATATTGAATTATGTGATGAATGGAGCTATACATATACCGACAAGCCTGTCGATGATATAGCAGAGCTTGAATGGAACCTGAAAACACAAATACCGAATTCTATATATTGGAGCTTATATGAATCGGAAGTTCTTCCACATCCGTATGTTGGCTGCAACAGCCGATTATTTTCATGGGTAGATGAAAAAGTCTGGTACTATCAAAAAAGATTTAGTTTAGATGATTCCTTTAATATCGGAGACGCTTTTTTATGTGCTGACGGAGTGGCTTATTATTCCCGGGTCTGGCTGAACGGAGCATTACTGGGAAGTCATGAAGGAATGTTTGGCGGGCCAATCATAAATGTAGCCGACCGGCTTAATTATAATGGTGAAAACGAGGTTGTTATTGAAGTAAAAGCCTGCAACTATGGCATAAAGGATAGATGGAGCCCGCGTAATCACAAGGGTGAAAACACGGCGATTGTACCGTGGAATATTGTTCGAGACAAGGACTCAAGCACCGGAGATTTTATTGTAATCGGGCTTTGGCGGGGAGTGCGCATTGAATTCTTGCCAAAACTCCACATAAGCCGTCCCTACCTAACAACAAAATCTATTGAGGGCAACAGTGCCGTACTTCATTTGGATATGGAAATTGCTGATGGGACAATCAACGAGCTTGAATCTGACCCGGGTTACGCGTCCGGCTGCTACGGTTATACAAGGGCGTTCGATGTCGGGATAACCGGAGTTAAGCAGAAGGAGCCGGTTGATATTTGTGTTGAGATTCGTGAGAAGCTCACTAATATACGGGTTTATTATAATCAAACTCAAATACAGTTATACGATCGTGAAAAGAGCTTTATCAATCCCAAGTATTACGAATGTCAATTTTATAATACCGACATTGTAATTGAAAATCCAAAGCTATGGTTCCCCGTAAACATGGGTGAAGCCTTTTTGTATAATGTTACAATTACTCTCCTTAAAGGTAACAGGGTATATGATACTCACTCCTTCGATTATGGAATAAGGACCATCTGCCTGGAAAATACGGCAGGGGACAAATTCAGAAGCCGATGGGGAAAATTCCAATTTATTATAAACGGTAAGCCGATATTTTTGAAGGGTATGAACTGGGCACCTATTGACTACCTATATAAGTTCAAGAGTGAGGAATACCGTTGGAATCTGGAATTGGTTAAAAATGCTGGTATTCAGCTGCTTCGGGTGTGGAGCGGCGGAGGAATTCCGGAGAATGATGATTTTTACAGGATTTGCGATGAACTGGGTATTATGGTATGGCAGGACAGCTTTATTGCCAATATGGAAACACCCAATTGGCCGCAGGACATACTGGAGCAGCAGGTTTCGATGAATATTTATCGCATACGCAACCATCCTTCACTGGCGGTTCACTGCGGGGGGAACGAGTTTAATCCCTATTCATTTGGAAATGCAGCATCCATGTTTGTTATTCAACGCAGTATAGAGGATCTGGATTATTCCAGACCGTTCATACGAACAACCGCAGATATGGGAAGTGCGCATATCTACAAGGATTTTGAGCCTGTTTGGTATCGGAAAGCATATAAGCAGCTGCCCTTCGTGGGCGAAACGGGTATTCATAGCTTTCCAAATTTTAAAACCATCAAGCAGCTTATATCAGAGAAAGAATTGAGCATTTTGCAGGAGCATATGCCGGATTTAAGCAATCCTGTGGTAAAGGAAAAATATCCGGAGCTGATAAATCACTTTTCAGAGTATGTTCCGAGTCGTGTGCCGCGCATGGTCAACAGAACCAGCCATATTAACGATATTGACAATATTTCTTTAGAGGATTTTATTGAAGCTACAAATATTGCTTCGGGCGAATTTTATCAAATTATGCTCGAATCCATGCGAGAGAATTTTCCTGTTACATCGGGGATTATGCCATGGGTATTCAAGCGTCCGTGGACTACTGTAGCGATACAGTTGGTGGACGGCATGGGGTTACCGGTCGCCCCGTACTACTATGTGTTGAATTCCTATCGCCCGCTTTCGGTTATGGTTTGTCTGGAGCAGTTGAGCTTTGCTCCGGAGGAGGTCATTAATCTGCCGGTTGCCATTATAAATGACAGCGGCAACAAGCTCGAGGGGGTTATGCTTAAGCTGGAAATATTGGACCCTGAATTCAAAACAGTATATAAAAAGACCGAAAATGTTGAAATGTCAAGTGAGCAGTATAAAAAGCATTTTCACTTCCAAGACTTTGAAATTCCGGGTTGGTTCACAGAAAAATACTTTTTCATACATGTCGCGCTTATAAAGGATGACATTATGCTCGGTCAAAGCTTTTACTGGCCAAGGTGTTTAAAGTGCTTAGAAGACAAAGCGTTTTGTACCGAATTCCGATCTCGCCCGCATGAAAACCTTCGATTTACGGAAGGCCCCTATTTAAAGCCGCAGATTGCAGCAGTCGCTTCCGGGGCATTGCTTGGTTGCAGGGTGCTGTCGGTTGAAAGAAAAAGCATTAGAACAGAGCTAAATATTCAAATCAAAAACAACTCTGATGTGCCCGCGTTTCCCATCAGCATTAGCTTGGCAAACAGTAATGCACCATTTTACACCAGCGACAACTATTATTTTCAAAGCTCACGGCAAACCAGAGATATCAAAATGGTTATTTATGATGAGGATCACACTTTAAATAGTTTTGATATCGAGATTTCGGCGTGGAACAGCAACAAGGAAAGCATAAAAGTTGAAAGTTGAACACACAAGACTTAACAAAGCAGCAACCTTGATATGAATTAGGAGGATATCGGCATGGGACGCAAAGCTTCGGTTTATTTAATAACGGCAGTCATGCTGGCGTCGATATTCGGTCAATGTTGGGCTTCCGCCCAAGCGGTTTTAATAGAAAACAGTGACATGAATGAGCCGCAGATAAAAACAAATAAGATTACATATCAGGATTATGCCAAGCTGCATACCGATAAAAAATGGTCAGGAGAGATGGTGGATGTCCGACCTGAACCTGAAAAGGCAGATATTGAGGGGAAATACTGTATATCCGCTGACAAAACGCTTGACTTGAGCGTTGAGGTCAAAACAGCGGGACTGTATAAGGTGATATTAGAATATCAGGCTGCATCCCAAGCCAAGAGTAACTTTACACTTGCTTTTTCCATCGACGGGAAGCAGCCTTTTAACGGGCTTTCCGTGCTGTTGCTTACAAGACAGTGGAGGCATGAAGCCGGAGCGGATTCCTTTATCGAAAATGGTAATGATTTACGCCCAACCATGATAGAGGATCTTTCGTGGCAACCCTATTGTGTGAAAGACAGAGAAGGGAAGTATGCCGAGCCCTATGCGTTTTACCTTGAGGCTGGAGAACATACCTTATCTTTTCGTAATAATAACGAGGAACTGTATATTCGCAATATCAGATTATCGGGCGTAAGCCAGCAAAAAACATATGAACAGTATTTGAAAGAGCATCAAGACGCAACAAAATACGACGGCGAGGACATTTTTATCGAAGCAGAGAAAACAGACAGGGTGTCTTCCAGAACGGTTATCGCCATAAACGATATGTCAAGCCCGTTTACAACCCCCTATGACCCGTATTACATAAAGCTGAATACCCTTGGGGGGAACAATTGGAAGCATGTGGGCGAGAGGGCAACCTGGAAAATAAACGTCCCGAGTGACGGTCTGTATCGAATATCCATGAGGTTCAGGCAGAATTATTACAATGGGATTGATACACATCGCAGCTTATACATCAACGGAGAAATTCCTTTCGAGGAAGCAAAGAATATTTCCTTTGCTTACGGCATTGGCTGGCAGGTTAAAAACATTGGTGACTATTACTTATATTTGGATGAGGGTGAAAATGAAATCGCGCTTGAGGTGGTCCTCGGAGAAAACGGTGCGATACTCAAAGATTTGGAAAAGGTGATTTATAACCTTAATCGATTGTATCGTTTGGTCATAATGGTGACAGGTACCACGCCTGATATTTATCGGGATTATAATCTGGATAAAGAAATCCCGGATCTGATGGAAATGCTTGAGCAGTACAAAAAAGAGATATGGGATTTATTTGATTTGATTGAGCAGAGTTATGGCGAGGGCGGAAGTGAATTATCCACACTGACCCAGATACGCCATCAGCTTGATGACATGTATAAAAACCCCTCCTCAATTACTCGGGGTTCACGACTTAACCGTTTCAAAACCAACATCAGCTCGCTGGGCGCATGGGCTAATAAGATCAGAGAGCAGCCTGTCGAAATTGATTCAATTTATTTGTTTGGGGAAGGTGCAAAGCCCCCTCAAGCGGAAACCGACCTTTTTCATATAATAGCCCATCGTGCAAAGAGATTTTTGGCATCGTTTTTAATTGATTACAGTGTTATAGGTGATGGGAGCGCCCAATCAAGCATACGCGTTTGGGTGTCAACCGGTCGGGATCAAGCTCAGCTTCTTAAAAATATGATTGATGACACCTTTACGCCCAAGTTTCATGTTTCTGCACAGGTCGAATTGGTTCAGGGCGGTTTTATTGAAGCGGTTTTAGCAGGGCAGGGTCCGGATATTGCGTTGGACCGGCCGGAAACCGATCCGGTAAACTACGCGATGCGGAATTCACTTTATGATCTGAGTGCCTTTGAGGATTTTGATGAAGTAACATCCTGGTTTGAAAAGGAAAGCATAATACCCTTCCGGTATGAGAAAGGCTATTACGGTCTACCTGTAACCCAATCCTTCGATATGATGTTTTATCGTATAGATATTTTTGAGGAACTAGGGATGAAGGTCCCAAAAACATGGGATGAGCTGGTTTTGGATTTATTGCCCATATTACAGAGTAACAACATGTCTGTTGGTATAGGTATACTAAACGAGTGCACCGCCTTCAAGACATTACTTTACCAAAACGGCGGTCAGATTTATTCAGACGACCTGAAGACAGCTGCACTGGATACCCAGATCGCGTATCAAGCATTTAAAGATACTGTGGAATTATATACCGATTACGGGATGCCACAGACATACGATTTTATGAACCGTTTCCGCTCCGGCGAGATGCCAATAGGTCTTGCAAACTATACCATGTACAACAATCTTAATATAGGTGCACCCGAACTGAGCGGATTGTGGGAAATGGTCGAGATTCCCGGCATACTGGATAAGAACAGCAGCATTAACAATAAGCAGATAATGGCAAACACCGCTGCGATTATGAATGCCGATTCAATAAATCCTAAGGCAGCATGGGCATTCTTAAAATGGTGGGTTTCCTCGGAGACGCAGAGTCGATATGGGAACGAGATAGAGTCCATCCTGGGTGTTGCGGGACGATATACACCTGCTAATGTTGAAGCCATGCGCCAGTTGCCTTGGGAGGTAAAGCAGCTTCAATTATTGGAAAAGCAGCGAAATAAATCGATATCCCTACCTAATCTACCCGGCAGCTATTTCACCTCTCGTGCAATTCATAACGCCTTTGTTTCATCGGTAATAGATAGCAGGAACCCCAGAGAAGAATTGATGTACTGGAACGAAGAAATCAATATGGAGCTGGAAAGAAAGCGTAAAGAATTTGCCTTTAAACCTGAGTTACAGAGCTAGGAGTGCAGACAAATGATTTTTGGCAGTAAAAAGGGTCCTGAGCTTAACAACAGAAGAGTACGATATAATGACCTTAGAAGCTATTTTACAAGCTATTCTATGCTCATACCTTTTTTATCAATGTTTTTTATTTTTACATTGGTGCCTATAGTTTCTGCAATTGCTTTAAGCTTTTCCGATTTCAATATGCTTGAGCTGCCAAGCTGGGTAGGGTGGGCGAATTATCGCCGTCTGATTTTTGAAGATGATGTATTACTGATTGCATTAAAAAACACCCTAATCTTTGCAATAATAACAGGGCCGGTAAGCTATATTTTTGCCTTTGTTTTTGCATGGCTAATCAATGAAATGCCTTCAAAAATGCGGGTTCTGATGACAATAATATTTTATGCTCCCTCAGTTTCGGGAAATGTGTATTTCCTGTGGCAATATATTTTCAGCAGCGATAGCTATGGACTTGTAAATGGGATACTTATTTCAAACGGCATTATTGACGAGCCCATTCTTTGGTTTACCGACCCGAATTATAATCTGATAATAATAATAATTGTTCAATTATGGTTATCGCTGGGGGTTAGCTTTCTTGCATTTATTGCAGGTCTGCAATCCATAGACCGTACGCAATATGAGGCGGGCGCCATAGACGGCATTCGTAACCGCTTTCAGGAGCTTTGGCATATTACCCTTCCAAACATGAAAGCAATGCTGCTGTTTGGCGCGGTTATGCAAATATCAGGAGCATTTTCGGTTGGCACGATTACTCAGGCATTGTCCGGAGGCTATATGAGTGTAAGATATTCTACACTGACAATTATTAACCACATGACAGATTACGGCACGGTTCGATATGAGATGGGATATGCATCGGCGATTTCAGTTATTCTGTTTATTATGGTTTATCTGTCTAAAAAACTAGTGTTTCGTCTGCTTAAGTGGTAGGTTTCGGTAATATTTAAACAAATAACGAACAGGTGAAAAAAATGCTATCAGCAGTAAAGAGAAAGCGTATACGGGTTTCAAAAGTTAAACGACTCAGCAGGTCACCGGTCACCACATTTTTCTTGGCTTTCATGCTGTTTGTGGTGGGCGTATTTATGGCGTTGCCCATGGTCTATGCCGTGGTATCTGCATTTAAACCCATGGAAGAGTTCTTTGTTTTTCCCCCTCGCTTTTTTGTAATTAATCCAACAACCGATAATTTTATATTAATGGGTCAACTAATGTCCAGCATGTGGGTTTCGTTTGAGAGATACCTCTTTAATACATTATTTGTGAGCGGTCTTTCCACCCTCATTTATACATTTATTGCTGTTTTGGCATCCTACCCCTTGGCAAAGCATCGATTCCCGGGTTCAAAAGTTATTCGGGAGCTGATTGTTACGGCTCTTATGTTCACCTCCGCGGTTACCGGTGTTGCACAATATATAATTTTAGCAAGACTGCGTCTTATCAATACATATGGTGCGTTATTGCTGCCTTCGCTAGCAAGCACCATGGGGGTGTTTTTATGCATGCAGAATCTTACCCTTGTACCGGACGAGATGCTGGAATCAGGCAAAATAGACGGTGCGGGGGAATATCGAATCTGGTGGAGTTTGGTTGTGCCCAATATAAAACCGGTTGTGGCAACAATCGTTATTTTTCAGTTTCAGAGCGTTTGGAACCAGACAGGGCACCATCTTATTTTTAATGAAGCATTGAAGCCGCTGGCGACTGCTCTTTCCCAGATAACATCAGCAGGTATTTCACGAGCGGGTGCGGGTGCTGCGGCATCTCTATTGCTAATGATTCCGCCTATTCTTGTGTTTATCATTTCTCAGGGCAAGGTAATGGAGACGATGGTGAATTCGGGGATTAAGGGATAAAATCTGGTTGAATCGTTAAGATCATAACCAAGCTAAAAGGGGCGAAGGGTGCTGTGGATACATGAAAAAATTAATAGTAGTCCTTTTGATGGTTTGTATATCGGTTTTTTCCCCATTAACGGTGTTGGGTAGTCCCGGAACAGGAAAAGCCTATACATATGACCACAAAGATCAAGCCACCGCGATTCCAGATCCCTATGAGGTTAAAACGGTACTGAACGGTGATAAATTTTCGTTTTCCAAGCCTGTTGATATGCTATATAAAGGAAATGAACTTTATATCCTTAATGGAGACACCAGTGGAAAAATTGTTGTATTGAATGAGGATTTTACCTTTAACAGATTTATTTCATTTATAAAAGACGGTAAGCCTTATAAGACGCAAGAGCCCAAAAGCCTATGGATTGATTCGGATGAAACCATACTTGTCGCCGACCGTAGTAGAAAATTGGTTTTTCGCATTACTCCTCAGGGGGAGGTTATCAAGGAATACGAAAAACCCAAAACCGATTTGATGGATGAGAACACCGATTATCTTCCTTACAAAGTGATCACAGACCGTATGAGACGCATTTACATCATGTCCGAGGGTGAGTATCGCGGAATCATACAGCTGGACAAGGACGGCGAATTTGTCAGCTTTTTTGGAGCGAAATCTGTTGCCGTTACGGGAACTTTATTAATTGACATGCTTTGGAGAAATTTCATGACCGAAGCACAAATAAAAAACAGCAAGAGATACCTTCCTGTTGAATATAACAACATGACCATTGATGATAGAGGATTTATTTATACAACCAGCGGCTCTGCATCCCAACCTTCTAAATACATTTCAAAGATAAACTCAAAAGGCAGTGATGTTCTCGATAGCAGCGGTAATTTCGGTGACTATAATCTCGGTAGTTTTATGGGAACATGGTACAAAACCAACTTTAAGGCAATAACGGTAGATGACTACGGCTATATCTCGGTGTTGGATAAAACATGGAACCGTATTTTTCAATATTCCAGAGAAGGCGAGCTATTATATGTTTTGGGTGGAAACGGAAGTCAGGAGGGTACATTTTCGGAAATCACCGAAATTATAAGCAAGGATGACAAACTTCTGGTTTGTGATATTTCCTTAAATAATATTACGGTTTTAAAACCTACTTCATTTGGGAAAGACATACGCAAGGCTAACCTATTGTTTGAAAGCGGGTTATTCCAAGAGTCCATACAACCGTGGAAAAGTGTTTTAAAACAATGCAGTAATTACGAGGCGGCTTATGTGGGGATTGGCAAGTCACATTATGTCCAGAAGCAGTATAAGGAGGCCATGAAATATTACAAGCTGGGCTATTCGAAAGCCGACTACTCTCAGGCATTTCAGCGGTATCGTTCACAGGTAATGCGGGATTCATTTCCCACAGTGATGACCTTCTTGGTTGTTGCATTGGTAGCCGGAACGATTATATTAAGGCTGGTAAGGAAAAAGTTTGGCTCCAGAAAGCTTGTCCTGGATGAATCGGGAAAGATTTTATATCTGTTTCATGTTTTGGCACACCCCTCTGACGGGTATCAGGAGCTTCGCTATAACAAAAAATACAGCCTGTTTCTTGCAAACTTCCTGGCACTCAGCTGGTTTATCATAGAGGCATGTTATTTTAATTACCGGGGTTTTATTTTCAACAACAATACCCCAGATGATTTTAATCTGGTTTCATTATTTGCTACAACCGTTGGTATGGGTATGGTGTTTTGCTTGTGCAACTGGCTGCTATCCACTTTTTTTGAAGGAAAAGGCGGGCTAAAGCAGGTTTGGATATATTTTTGTTATGCTTTAGCACCTGTACTTGCCGCGATGATTATCGAGATATTTCTATCCCGTGTGCTGACATTGGATGAGTCGATGTTTATCAATTATATCCATGTCATAGGGCTGGTGTGGACTGTATTACTTATTATGGTTGCGATGGGGCAGCTTCATCAGTATTCATTATCAAGAAATATATTTTCATTAGTGGCATCAGTAATAGGAATATTTGTAGTTCTGTTCTTGGTTTTTCTGATGTACAACCTGTTTATCCAGTTCAAGTATTTTATCGAGAGTTTTGTGAAGGAATTGCTTTATCGTAGCGAAGTCGGTTTTTAGAGGGTGAAACAGTATGATAATACGGCACAAGCATAATATAAAAGCATTTATCTACACAATAACAATTACCTGTATATTGCTATTTGGTGGACCTGTAGGATGTTCATCAAACACTGATAAGTCGATACCGTTCGAAAAAAAGAGTTTTGAAAAGGGCAGTATTACAAAATCAACCGAAACAATGGTGGTTGAAACAGAATCGCTGAGAATGAATTTCAATCCAGTCAAATGCACATTTGATCTTATTGTAAAGGATACAGAGGCTATATGGTCATCAAATCCGCCGGATGAATGGAAGGATCCCTATGCTGCCAGCATCACAAAAACCGATTTAAAATCTCAGTTACTTGTTACATATAAAATCGACAATACCAAGATGAGAAATACAAACAGCGTAGTTTCCTCCGTAAATAAAAAAACCTTTACCGTAGCAAGACTGAAAAATGGGATACGTGTAGATTACACATTTAGGGAAGGCTTTGTAATTCCGGTAATGTACGAACTCTTTGATGACAGCATGGAGGTAAGTATACTATTTTCAGAAATTGAGGAAACCACCGAACAACAAATAAATGAAATAAAGCTGCTTCCTTATTTCGGCGCTGCGTCCGAGTCCGAAAAAGGCTATTTATTTGTGCCGGACGGCAGCGGTGCAATTATTGATTTTAACAATAAGAAAACGGATTATCCGGTCTATGACAAGATGGTATACGGGAATGATCAGACCTTACCAAGCGACATTGTGACAACACGTGCGGAGCAGATTCATTTTCCCGTTTTCGGCATGAAAAAGGAAAACGGTGCCTTTGTTGCCGTCATTGAGGATGGGGATGGTTTTGCAAGAATTCAAGCCTCGGTGGCAGGGAAAAATGCAGCCTTCAATACCGTATACTCAACCGCGATTTATCGTGCCGTAGAAAGGCTGAATGTTCTGAACGGCAGTCTTGGCACTGCGGGGGCTGTCCTATATTCTGCGGAGGATCCCGTGCGCACAAACTCATACCGTGTAAGGTATACCTTTCTTTCAGGCCAGGATTCAAGCATCGGGGGGATGGCGAAATCCTATCGTAACCGGCTTATAGAGCAGAAAGCATTAACAGCATCAGAGAAGGAAACCGCTTTATATATAGATATATATGGCGGAGTAAAAAAGGCGAAATCATTTCTTGGCATCCGATATGATGGAGGGGAGTCGCTTACCTCCTTTTCACAGACCCGAGATTTGCTGGACGATTTGCGAAGAGAAGGGGCAGATTCACTGGTTGTGGGATTCCGCAATTTAAGCCGTGACTCGTATAAAGGCAAGCCGGAAACATCATTTAAGCCACTTTCAGAGCTGGGCGGCAAAAAGGGTTTGGACAAGCTTCTTGATTATGTAAAGGAAAATGAAATTCCGTTTTATGCATATTCCGATTTTTATTCCTTTGAAAAAAGCGGGAACTCATTGTCTAAATATTTTAATGTTTGCAAAACCCTTGACCTTGGTGCTGCACAGGTCTACTACAAAAAGCTAAACACGAATATTCAGAATAAAACGCGGGACCCATTCTATCTATTATACCCCACAGGCTATCAAAAAGCGGTAAGCAATATGATAAAATCTGCAGATAATAACAAGATAGATGCAATTCATTTGGGGGATATCTCCAGTAGGTTGGCAGGGGATTATTCGCGGGGCGGGCTTCAGCGTGACCAGGCAATCAACGCTCTTAAAAGTGCGTTGGATATGGCAGCCGATAAATCACTTATGCTTAAATCTCCGAACAGCTATCTTCTTGAATATGCAGACTATATTACGGATCTTCCTATGACCTCCGAAAAGAATCTGTTGTTTGATCGAGATGTTCCGTTTTTACAAATGGTTCTGAAAGGCAGCCTTTCCTACGCTGCATATTCTGCAAATCTGAATAGCACATCGGACGACCTGTTTTTGCATCAGGTGGAATCAATGAGCCAGATTCATTATTCATTTATATCGGATAATCCGTCTGATCTTTTAAATACCGACATGGTGGATTTGTACGGTTTGTCTCTTGCGCAAAGGGAACTGGCAGTAGCGCAATATAAAGCAATGTTGGCCATTTCACAAACAGTAAATAATGCGTATATTGATGAATATTCCGGTGATGGAAGTGTATCCGAGATAAAATACAGCAATGGAGTAACCATATATGTAAACTTTACAAATGAGAATGTTGAATTCGGTGAAATAAGCATTCCATCCAGAGGATATGCGGTAGTACGCAATGGCAAAATGTTGTTGTCCGGGAATGAGGTTAGGCAAAATGATTAAAAGCACAAATCGGAAACCGAGGCCAATGTCCCTAGAGCGAAAAACCAAATGGTTTGGATGGGTGTTTATGGCCCCGTGGCTTCTGGGGCTTATCTACTTTTTCATTATTCCCTTTGCCTCCTCTTTCATATATTCAATTAACTTTGTCACAATAGGTGAAACCGGTCTGGATTACGAGTTTTTGGGTCTCAAAAACTATGCTTACATGTTGCAGGAGGATGCGAGTTTTGTAAGAGATGTGGTGGGAGAGGTAAAAAATGTATTGACCCAAGTTCCCATCATTCTTATTTATTCAATATTTGTTGCTCTTTTGCTGAACCAGAAATTCCCCGGTCGTTTATTTGCCCGCTCTTTATTTTTTATTCCGGTAATAATCGCATCCGGTCTGGTGATTCAGATTATCCAAAAAGATTTATTTGCGAACACCAATATGAGGGCGGATGAAAGTTCGATATTCCAGATTGGGCTGATAAGCGAAATTCTGGGGAATCTAAACTTTGCCTCTGATTTGATAAATATAATAACCACTGCGGTTGCTCAAATATTCGATTTGTCCTGGAAATCCGGGGTACAAATATTACTGTTCCTCAGCGCTCTGCAAAGAATTCCGCCAACATATTATGAAGTGGCATCGGTAGAAGGTGCCAATGCTTGGGATGCATTTTGGAAAATAACATTCCCGGTTCTTTCACCGTCATGTTTATTAGTAGGTGTTTATACAATCGTTGATTCGTTCACCAGTCAAACTAATCCAGTTATGAAAAATATCATCACGCGTTTTAATGAAGTCAAATATGGATATGCATCTGCATCTGCAATTATATATTTTATTGTTATCGGAGCATTTCTCGGGGCTGTTATGCTCCTTGCAAGAAAAAGGGTTCATTACACATAAAATCAACAACAAGCAGCGACACTATGAATATTAAATGTCGAGGAGTTATTATGGATTTGCAAAAAGCTCTACAAAATAAATCAAAATTGCATATAAGCACCCATAACAAACAACATATCGGAAATTTTCTCTTTTTTCTGTTTCGGACGGCGTTTTTTATTGGCATGAGCTATGTATTGCTTTTTCCGCTTATTGTAATGCTATCCCGTGCTCTTCGCCCATACAGCGATATGTACAACCCCAGCATTGTATGGATCCCCAGCAAGATTACATTTGAAAATTTCAGTTATGCACTCAAGGCACTGGGCGGTTGGAGCTCTATTTATAAAACATTACGTATTGTGTTTGTTAGTACGCTGCTGACCATGGTTTCCTGCTCTATGGCAGGTTATGGGCTTGCCCGATATCGCATTAAAGCGGTGCCGTTTCTGACAGCCATTGCCGTTTTCACCTTTATTGTTCCGATTCAGACCTATGTAATTCCTATATTTATACAATTTCGGTTTTTTGATTTTTTTGGAATCGGTTCTTTGATAGGACTGTTTACCGGCGAAAAGCTGGTAGTCAATCTCACCAGTTCAGAAGCCATATACTATATACTCAACATTCTCGGTAGTGGCACTCGTTCGGGACTGTTTATCCTGGTGTTCATGCAGACATTTAAAGGGATACCTCAGGAGCTGGAGGATGCATCACGCGTTGATGGCTCGGGGGAATTCAGAACATTTTTTCAAATAATGCTGCCAAATGCGGTTCCCGGCTTTATTGTAACCTTTGTAATGTCGATGGTTTGGCAGTGGAACGATTATTTCTTCCCATCAGTGGTATACCGTCAGGACTTTTTCCTATCCAAAAACATGATGCAACTTCGGGTGCTCGCGACCAAAGCCCTTGGTCTCAATTCATATGCGACCAATCTTTCAGAAACAGTGGTTATGTTCGCTGGTTGTTTTATTTATATTGCACCGCTGCTGTTAATGTATATGGTTGCACAAAGATACTTTTTGCAAAGTGTCGAAAGAACGGGAATTACAGGATGATTGGAAAATGAATTATAGATATAAATTATTAAAACAGGAGTGATTTTGTGAGAAAGCGAATTTGTCTAATACTAATCGCAGGACTGACATTAACCATGATAATGTCGGGTTGCGGAAACGGGGATTCCGAGGTGTCAAGCGATTCAAAGGTCACTTCCACATCCGATACCAATCAGCAAACCGAGACAACAGTTTCCGAAAGTACAACGGTTAAAAAGACCGTAACAAGCACGACAACAAAGCCCTCTAAGGGGGAAAGCATAATCGGTAATGTTTCAGATTTACGAACAGAATATAAACGACTTCCGAATTTTGAGAAACTTTCACAAGCCCAATTAGAGCAGGTAATATCCAGAGCCGATATTACCAAGCTCAGCATAAGCAAGGACAAGGCGCATATAGCAAAGGGTGCAAACGCCGCGATAAAATTCGAGTATATCAGCACATCATCATGGGCACAGACCATATTTGCCAAAAAACTTGATAAACCTCTTTCCAATGGAGCTGGAGAAACTTTTATTATAGACCCGGTAGAGGAACCCCTTGACGGTTATAAAGGATTGCGCTTTTGGATAGATTTGACCAGACCGGAAGGAAAAGCAACCGAGAAGATGGAGCTAGTTTTCTTTATGGGCAACTGGTCAGCAGGATATCGCAGCGATAATCAATATACCGTTACCCTTCCTGATAACAACTATAAGGGGTATATTACTCTTCCCTTTGACAAGTTTGTCAACGGTTACAAACCCGACACCTTACAATGCAACAAAACCACAATTGATTATTTTGCATTTAAACTACTTACTCCGAATGTGAAAGACACAGTCATATATATATCCGGCTTTCAAGCATATCGTGAAGTCTTTTAGTTTACTGGAATTTCAAAAACAATAGGGGAGGAAAACAGAATGAATAAGAAAAAGAGTCTGGCGTTAATAGCGGCAATAGTTTTGCTTTTTACCATGGTTATGACGACGTCATTTATTGTGGCGGTTGCGGCAAACTACACGGTAGAGACTAATATTGATCAGGCTTATCTAACAGGCATGGGTTCGAATATATTAAAGGGAAAAACACTGCTAGAAGGAAGCGACTGGTCTGAGGCTAAATCCAGCAACTATAACGGCACCTATTATTTAACAGACGGGGTTCTTGTTCATAAAAAGGATCTCGGGAACCTGTACTATGGCAATTTAGGCGTGCTGTTTTATAACAGCATAAATAAAATGTTTGTATACGATTTAGGCGCAAACTATACAGCAACCAAAGCCTTGGTTGCCGGCATCTATGATGCTGCCGAGAACTATTGTATAAATGAATACAAGCTTTTTTTGTCTACGGACAAAAAAACACTGTTTACGGATGAGAGCCTGATTGTGCATTACACTAATAACCAGTGGGTTGCAGGGGATGAAGTGAATTCACCCGGTGCGGCACAGGCATTTCTGTTCAATCAAGACACCCAACCAAGCGGACGCTATTTCGGTATTCAATTAGTAGTCCCCAACAGCAGAACCATAGTTGACAAGACTGCTTACCTTAACCAGTTTGGTCTGTACGGCATGCCCGCGGATTATACGGTAAATAACGAGGTCCAGCAAAGCGATGTTACCGCGTTGGGCGGCAACATCTTGAAGAATAACAGTAAATTGTATAATGCGGCAGATCCCGCAGCATGGGTAGAAATTACTAGTTCTAGTAATTATAACGGAGTACCTTTTTTGAATGACGGAGTTCTGCGTCATTCCCAAAGCGGTGGCACCCTATATCGCGGTGAGGAAGGCTTGATTTTCTGGGCCGGTTCAGGGAAGAAATATGCATACGATATGGAAATTTCATACTCGGCGGAGGATATACTGGTCGCAGGCGGCTATGATATGACCGGCGGCGGGGCGGATTACAGCATATCGGAATATAAGGTATTTTTATCGAATAACAAGGTTGATTTATTCAGTGATGCAAATTGCGTTATATACTACATAAACTCTGAAAAGGCTCCTGCACAATGGTTTGAGTACAATGACCTAGCTCAAAAGCCCACCGGACGATATTTCGGTGTTGAAATAATAAAAAGCAATGAAACCTCAACCAATGTATACCTTAACCAGTTTGGCGTGTACGGATATCCGGCGGGATATACGGTGGTTGACGGTCTAAAGCAGAATACCACGATTGATGAGTTTGGACAAAAGCTGGGTTCGAATATTTTAAGCAAGAAAACATTAGAGGTATATTCAGATGGTACCTATTCGGCCCCAACATACGGCAGCGATGGTTATTCATCGGTATCAAGGTACACGGATAACACCGTCTATTCTGCCCACACTACTTTTTATGAAGGCAACGGAAAGATGCTTGCATACGACATGCAGGATACCTACCAAATCAGCAAGTTGATGGTTGCCGGCATTTACGACACTGCGGTAAATAAATGCATCGCGAAATATAAAATCTTCATATCAGATTCAAAGGATGCTTTATTTAATGATGAAAATTGTGTTGTAAGTCACACAAACAACGCATGGGCGGCAGGCTCGGACAGCTTCTTGGGAGGGGCACAGGCCTTTCTGATAAATCATGACAGCTACATTACAGGACGGTATGTTGGATTTCAGTTTGAGGATGCTTCTTGGACCGAAACCGTTGTGAGAATCAGTGAGCTGGGCGTATACGGTTCACCGGCAAACGGCAGGTTTACGGTATCCCAAGGGGTCACTCAGCTGGAATATAACAAACAAGGTACGAATTTACTCACCGGAAAAGATATGTATAAGAATAATATTGATACCAATGCATTCAGCCTAGTTACCAAGGATAGTACCGGCAGAGCGACTTCTGAGCTCGCCAACGACAATATTACCCAACAGCTTCGTTGGTATGATAATGCTAAAAATTATGGGACAATGCTCTATTACAACCTCGGTGATGCGTATGAAATTGAGAAGCTGGTGGTTGCGGGAATATATGATTCGGTAAACAACTATTCGCTGGCTCATTATGAGATCTACATTTCTAACAGCCTGGATACCCTCTGGAATTCTTCCAGCATGGTTATCGATTATTACAACACAGCCTATAAGCCGGGCAGCACCGGTGATCTCATGGGTGCCGTGCAATTGTTTGAATTCACTAATGGCAATCTGCCCAAAGGTCAGTATTACGGTATACATATTCCCGACTCGATGGCTCCGTTGTATCCGACAAGCCCGGCAAACTATTTTAAAGAGCTGCGTATCAGCGAGCTTGCGGTTTTTGCCAACAAAGCTAATGCGGGTTATACCGTAACCCAAAATATGACCCAAGAGGAATATGAAGCTCTTGGTAACAACATATTGAGCGGTAAAAAGCCTTACGACACGAACTGGTCGCTTATTGAATATGACAGCTCCGGTTATCGCAAGACCGAATGGCTTACAGACGGCACACTCGTGGGAGTCCCGCTTGACCTTGCGGTTGATTTCTGGAATGGTGACGGAAAAAAGCTTGCTTATGATATCGGGCATGGGGATTATATTGACAGGTTACTCGTTGGCAGCTGGTATTCACCCACCGATAATCAAACACCGGCAAATTATAAGATTTATGTTTCAAATACGCAGGAAACCCTTTGGAATACCGAGAATTGTGTAACGAATTATTATAACAACGCATGGAAGGCAAATTCCTCGGTGAATGCGGGCAGCACCCAGCTGTTTACCTATGGCGTAGCTGGGGCGGAGCTTCCATACGGACGATACATCGGCTTTGAGTTTGTGGATTGTAATGTCACCTCTGCAACGCTTCGGCTTTGGGAGATTGGCGCGTATACCATGACCGAGATTCCGGTTGCGGATAACGGTATTACCGCGATTCAAAGGGTGGCAAAGGATGGCGAGGCTTATGATGTTCCGGCCGGAAGCGGTTCGCTGAAGGTAGGAAATATATCAACCGGCAATCATACCCTGACGGTAACCGACCAAAATGGCGATAATCATGTATATTTTGTAGCCGATGGCACGGTTACATATCAGAGTCAGTTTACAAATTCCACCACATTCCTAGGCTCTGCTATTCGTGTGCAGAATCCGCAGGGATTGCGTTTCAAAACCTCAATGACCAAATTGGCCAGAGATTCGGGTAAAATCATTGAGTATGGCACGGTTGTGGCAAAAAAATCGGCGCTGAACGGCAAGGAGCTGGTGGTCGATTCACCCGATTATACAAGCATTAAAGCCGTTGCATTTAATGCCACCGACGGAACCGAAATTATCTATGGGGAAAATGAAACAACGGTAGAATATACAGTGGCTTTGTATAACATTGCCCAGAGGAACTACCGCACATATTATTCTGCAAGACCATATATGATTTGTGAGGATGCGAGTGGAAACCTATTTACAGTCTATGGTGAGACACAAACCAAGCGAATTCTTTCTGTTGCCGAACAAGCAAGCACCGAACTGGAAAAATACAGCCCGATTGTTCAGGAATATATTATGTCGATTGTAAACAACAGTGAAATAGCTACCATTTCTCAGGCATATGCAACATCCCTCAATGTGACACCGGAAATGCTGCAACAATCAGTTGTATCCGAAGGGAACAAGGCAAGAATTGCTAAGGTACTTAGAAAAGCTGCCTTGGGTGAGGATATTACCCTTGGGGTATTGGGAGGCTCAATCACTGCCGGTGCATCGGCATCTCCCGGAAGAGCATACGCTAATCGCGTAAGGGATTGGTTGCAGAATGAATTCCCGGATACCAATGTAAAATTGGTGAATGCGGGAATTGGCTCAACCACCTCTATGGTTGGGGTTCACAGAATTGAAGCCGATCTACTTAAATACGACCCCGACCTGGTTATTGTTGAATATTCGGTCAATGAATCGGATTCTCAGCTTACATTTGAAAATGTCATACGCCGTGTTATGTTGGAGGAACAGGAAATCGGGTTGATTATGCTGTTCACCATGAGGGATAACGGATGGAATAACCAGGATGCAGAGATACCGATTGGTACTCATTACGGTGTTCCTATGATCAGCTATCGCGATGCCATCTGGCCGGCCATTGAAGACCCGAATAATACCGATTTCGAATGGGGTACAGTCGGAGCAGACACTGTTCATCCCAATAATAAAGGTCATGAGATTATTGGTGCTCTAATCGGGGATTATCTCGCAAGGCTCTATTCCGAGATTGATACAATCGGCACGACCGTTCCCGTATTGCCGGATGTTATGTTCACCGATATATACATGGATGCTATTCTTTATACCTCCGCAACACTTCCGAAGGATATGATCGTTTCTCTGGGAAGCATGGCGGTTAACACCAACGCTTTTCATCAGTTTAAGAATGGCTGGACGGCGACCTACGATGGCAATGCCGCCCAACCGATGGTACTTAATCTGGGGCCATGTCAGTCTGTAACCCTCCTAATCAGAAGAACGGCAAAGGCAGGTGCGGGCAAGGCTCTTGCACAGCTTGAAACACATTCAAGGCTGATAACAAAAACATGTTCGAATGCCTACCCGGGATTGAACGCCGATTATGCCGATGCCATACAGCTTTTTACCACCGACACAGCTGAGGATATGGTTCTTACTATTACACCTGAGCTTACAGAAGGCCAGTATTTTACTCTGCTTGGTATTATGATTGCTTAAGCTAAAAGGGAAGCACTGTTAAGAAATGAGGAAGTTACAGGGGGAAATATCTGGTTGGATTACGATATGGGATCGGGTATTGATGACGCGATTTGTCTTGCCTGTTTTTTGCAGCAGGTCGACTGGCCTGATCCAGCGACCTCAAATGCGGTACGCACAGTCATACATTCCCCCAAGCCGCGACAAGAGCAGGCTGAGAACTTCCCAGCTTTCATTTAACTTTACAGAATGATGATAATTTGAAGGAGGGAAAGAGATGAATAAAAACTATCAGGCTCCAAGCATGGAAATTCAGCTACTCACCTTAAAGGACCATATTACAACAAACAGCGATGTTTTACTCGACTCGGAAAACTTGGATGTTTAATAGTACCAAAAATACAATTTAAAATGTGAAAGGGGTTAATCTTGTGAAGTACAAAAAAGTACTTGCAAACGCTTGTGTCTTATCATTGGTTTTGTGTCTTATCGTAGGTTCTATGGCATTTTCTATAATGGCGGCTACCGAATATGAATATGTAGAATCACAGTTCTTTAACGAATCATCTCAGCAAATTTGGGATCTTTGCAAGCTAGAAGGAGCCGACACCACGGTAACGGCAGGAATTACAGATCCGACACATAAACCGGCAGGCGTTGCGTCCTCAATAAAGCTGCACTCTGCCGGGACAGCCAGTTATCCCGCTGTTTACTTCTGGAATGAGAAAAACACGGGCGGGCGTATACCTCACGGCAATCTGTTTGGAACTTCAAAAGCAATAGAGTATGAAGGTATCCGCATTTGGCTGCAAACAGATAGCACGAATTTCTATAGCAAAATTATGATTTATATCGGGGATATGTATACCGGATACTGGCCATCCAGTTTTTATCAGTACATGTATATTGTCCCCGAGGGCGGGCAGAACGGCTATATTGACATACCGTTTGCGAGCTTTGTCAACGGAAGCGGTGTTGCACTTCCTGTAGGCGATGTTCTGGACTTTATCACCATAAAGCTTAATGATTCGGCCAAAAAGGTGGAAACCGATGTCTATATAGCCGACCTCAAGCTGTATCGTGAAAGTGATGTCACCACCACGTCAACAACAACTACTACGGCAACCACAACCACAGCTTCAGCTGCAACCACCACAGATACCACTACCTCTTCCGCCTTGGATGCAACCACAACAACTACTGCTAATACAACCACAACCGATCCTCAAGATAAGTATGAATATCTTAAATCCGATTTGTTTAACAATGCTACACAGGAGATGTGGGATAAAGTTAAATACGAAGGCACCAATACCAAGGTTACAGCCGGAATTACAGATTCTGCGCATAAACCCACAGGCGTTGCTTCCTCATTCATGTATCATACGGCGGGTACAACCAATTATCCAGGAACTTATTTCTGGGAAGAAAAAGCAGGTGGTACACGCGCACCCTTTGGAAGCTTGTTTGGAACAGCCAATGTAGCTGATTATGAGGGCATACGTTTATGGCTGCAAACCGCTGACAGTAATCAGTACAAGAAAATCATCATCTGCATTGGCACCATGAGTGGGAATAGCTACTGGCCAAGCAGTACAACAGGATTTTACACCTATACCTTAACCATTCCGGATGGTGGACTGGATGGATACTTTAACATACCATTCTATTCGTTTACAAACAATTTGGATGAATCAATACCGGTTGGAGATGCCCTGCATTTTGTCGCTTTCAAATACTCCGATTCTTCGATGAGAGTATCTGACACATATTTTGCCGACCTCCAGCTGTACCGCGAAAAGGGTAATCTCCCCGACGACAATAATGACGATACCGATACCGAAGAGCCGATTATATATGAGTATTTGAGATCCGAATTGTTTAATGATTCTACCCAAGGCATGTGGGATAAGTCAAAGTATGAGGGCGAAGGCAATATCGTTACAGCAGGAATTACAGACGCTGCGCATAAGCCTGCAGGAGTGGATTCGTCATTTAAATTCCATACAACCGGATCATCCTTTTATCCCGGAGTCTATTTTTGGGAAGAGAAGGCCGGAGGGCAGCGCGCACCTTTCGGAAATCTGTTTGGAACGGCAAAGGTCAGTGAATATGATGGCATACGGCTTTGGATACAAACAGCGGACAATAATGCGTTCAACAAATTAATTATATACATTGGCTTTATGTCCGGTTCCACTTACTGGCCTAGCGATGCAGTAGGCTTTTATATGTGTAATGTAGTCTATCCGGCAGGAGGCCAGAACGGGTATGTAGATATCCCGTTTGAAAGCTTTAAGAACAAGCAGGAGGAGCCGATAGCGGTTGGAGACGCCCTTAACTTTATTGCATTTAAGTATTCTGACAGCACTATGAGGGAGTCCGATACTTATTTTGCCGACCTGCAGCTTTATCGTCAAAAGGGTTCCGATTCCGGTTCGAAGTCTCCCGGAACAGGTGAAAGCAGTACATCAACCTTGTTTATTATACTGTTTGGTGCATTCATAGTTGGTACCGGCTCGTACATTTATGAAAGAAAAGTGAACAAACGCCGCAGAGCCGACAAGTAACAACAGCTTAGGATAAAGGGGCGACCTACCTTGCGGTGTACGGCCGCCCCTTTATTTCTTAAATTATTACTCTTAACGATTATTTGGTAAGCAGAAAGGTAAGACCATAGAATGACAAAACGATGGGTGGCAATGCTCTCAATTGTTGCGCTACAGCTTTTTGTTTCGGCCTGTGCGAAAAGAGATGGGGCATCTGTTGTGTTAACAGAGTCTTCCCTTAATAAAACAAATCCGACCGCGGCGGTTACACACTCCAGTGAGGTTAAAAAGGATCACCTTATTCCGGCGGAGGTTACCATGGACAATATACAAGATACGGCGAAGCAATTGGGAATAACAAATGAAATGTTAATTAAATCAATTGTTTCCAAGGGGAATTCGGTTCGCGTTGCCAACGTGATTAGAAAAGGTATGCGCGCAGAGGATATTACAATTGGTGTTATTGGAGGTTCGGTTACGGCAGGCACCGCAAGTACACGCGGGAATGCGTATGCGAATGTAATCCAAGAATGGTTGAAGAGCACCTTCCCGGAAAGTCGGATCAATTTGATAAACGCGGGGAAAGGCGCAACCAATTCGATGGTAGGCGTCCACAGAATCCAGCCTGATTTGCTCTCAAGAAAACCCGACCTGGTGGTAGTGGAATACGCTGTCAATGACGGCAGCAACACCGACATTCAGGAGGCTTATGAGAACATTATTCGCAGGGTATTAAAATCAGGGGCTGCCGTCATACTTCTGTTTATTAACCGTGAGCATGGAGAAAGCGTTCAGGACACTCAGGAGAAAATCGGTAAGCACTATGATCTGCCCATGATTAGTTTCAGGGATTCCGTTTATCCATTAATAAAGGATAGCACTATTGCATGGTCATATTATGCAGCCGATAATGTCCATCCCAATGATACCGGACATGCCATGCTCGGAACGTTGGTCAATCATTACCTTGCCTTGGTATATTCTGATATTGAGAATGTCAAAACCGTGGCGCCTTCTATTGCCAACCCGTTAATCTCAGATAGCTATGAAAATGCTACAATGTACGGTGCCTCGGGATTAAAGCCGACTTCTATCGGAAGCTTTGAGGTGGTTCCTTCTCCTACATATCAGTTTAAAAACGGCTGGCAGACCATAGGTGGTACAAAGCCGATAGTGTTTGAGATAAGTAAATGCAAGATTTTGCATCTTATGATACTTAAGAATCCTGACGAAAATGCGGGAAAGGTTCGAGTTACAGCGAATAATAGTACTACAATCATCAATTCCCGATTCCCTGGAGGTTGGGGGAAATATGCGGAAGCAGTCAAAATTTACTCGGGCAATACAGAAGATAAGGTTATTGTAACGGTGACACCGGAGCCTACTGATGAGGAATCAACTCTCACGCTGCTTCGGGTCATGGTTTCATGATTAATAGAAATATAGAATACGGATTTTGAATATAGGGCTTAACAGATATAAAACCAGGAAAGGAAATTGATAATAAAATGAAAAAGATAATAAACATTTTAGCTGTTTGCTTTATTATTGTTGTGATAGCAGGCTGTAATGACAAAACTCCCAGCAGCAAGGTCACCAGCAACATATCAAGTGAAAACAAAGACGGCATTGCCGCCACCGGTTCGAAATATGCCCAGGGCATTACTATGTCAAAACTTGAAAACAAAAAAATAAAAATAATGGTTAACCAAGGCATGGATTTTCTTAAAAGTATGGATTCGGAGGATGCACCGAACACAACATTAAACACCCTAAATACATGGAAAGCTACCTATGGCACCGACGCCGAGCTTGAGGTTGTAAACTGGGACGATTTCAGCACCTACCTTGCGACAGCAGCGGCTGCGGATATGATGCCGGATGTCGTTATCGGTGGACAGGTTTGGTTCCCCTCTTGGCCTGCAAAAAACCTGGTGCAGAGCCTGGATGAGTTTGATGAATACCTGGATTTGGACGATCCGATGTGGCGCAAAGATATTATGGACCAGTTTAAATGGAATGATAAACACTATGTCGCGTATGCCCAGGTGCCTGAACACTTTTATATTTGCTACAATAAAACAAAATTTGAGTTGGTGGGTGAAACCACCCCGCTGGAGCACTGGAAAAACAAGAATTGGAACTGGACACAATTTGTTAAAACGGCGAAAAGCATGTCCGACCCTGATAATGATGAGTATGGTTATACCGGCTGGAATCTTGCGGCAGGTAAAGCGATCTATCCGATGATAAAAATAGACGGTAAAAACATCACTTCAAATGCAACCTCTCAGGAAGTGGTCAGATGGTTTACAGAGCTTAATAACCTCCATAAAACCGGTACTATCCGCACCGACAATGATCGAGCAAACTTCCTGCAACTCTTCCCGGCGGGGAAGGATGCGATGATAAGCATTTCTCCGGAAGAGTATATCCGCATGAGACTCAAGCTGGATATTACCGGCGGGGATGAGTTTGAGCTTGCACCGTTCCCGATATTTGATCCGAACGGAGAAACCATGTCAAAAACCACCGTAAACATCTATGGCTTATCAATTACATCAAAAGCGCAGAATCCCGAGGGTGCGGCGGAATATATCCGTCTAAACTTCAAGATCATCAACAATATTGAAGATTCATTCGGTGAATTGGGACGCTTTGGCAAATTACTTAACAAGGATGAAAAATCAGCTATTATCGAAGCGAATAAAACACCGGTTATGGCTAATTACCTTTCCGGTTTTGGTAAAGCATACTTATTGTTTCAGGATAATGTGGGTGAAACAATTTATTCGCCAACCAAGGAAGGCTCCATAAAGTCGCTATTAGACGCATATGACCCGTTGCTCAAAGCGGAAATAAAAGAGTTTACAGATTCCTTGACCGCAAAATAACAGGAGGGATTGCGGGAAACAATTTATGGTTTCCCGAATTTCTCTCCATCAGGCTGAAAGGAAGAATCTAATGAAAATAAAGCATTTTCGATGGTTGAGCTTTGTCTTGGCGGCAGCATTGTTATTCACCGGATGTGGTTTGGGAAAAGAGAACAGCAGCGACATTTCCACCAATTCGTCGGTAAAATCTTCACAAACCACCACGGTACCCACTAACAGCTCAGAAATTATTATTGACACACCGGATATTAGTAGTGAAGAGGTGAGTGGGAATAAGGAAAAGGGTAAATTCCCGCTGTTTTCGAATCAGATCGATTACTCTAAAGGAGAAAATATTCCTCAAGAAGAAGAGTATCTGAGTTATCTTGCAATGCTAAAGTTTAGGCATGAATTCAAGGACATGATTAACCATAAATCAGAAGTCGCTGCAGTCCGATTGGTTAAATTAGGCGTGTTTGACAAGACCAAAAATTTTTATCCGGATAAAACATTAACGGTTATCGAATTTTTTAAATATTTATTTATAACAGCCGGATTGGATATAAAGAACAAGGATGACGCTGCTTTAATTGAATTGGCAAAAAGCTCTAAGCTGATTGAGGATGATGATTTCAAAGATTTCAATCATGAGCTTACCAACCAAGAGCTTGCATATTTGGTCGATAAGGCGGTTGCTGACCGCTCCAACACCGGGCAATTTGCAATGATGATCAGCGATTTCAGCAGCGTTTCAGATAAAATGAAGAGAAGCGTACTGCAGGTGGTTGGTCTTGGTATTCTCGAGTGTAACGGTAAATTTCAGCCAAAGAAGGCAACAACCAGGGCGGTTGTGGCGGATGCTTTATACAGGCTGGTCAATACAGGTTATCGTGTAGTCCTCCCTTATGAATTGGGTGAAAGCTATAATGAGGATACAGATATCCTTTTAGTAAAATCCGAATATATAGAGAATCCGGGCGGAATACAGCTTGGTCTTTCATCGGGTTATAATAAACAGGATATTACATTTGATTTATTTGGCAAGCGCCCCATCGACCGTGTTGAGTTTTATAAATGGAGAACCATCGAGACCAAAAAAGGGAAATACAACTTTGGGACATTTTACAATGATCTGGAGGCTCATAAGCTGGGGAGTACCGTTATTTCCTGTGTGGATATCAGTGCCAATTTGAACTGGAATCCCGATTTTGCAATGAGCAATATTCCCGAGTTTTATGAGCAGGATATTACAAATAAAGCAACCCGTACAGCCGCAAAGCAATTTCTTTATTCTTTTGTACAGGAAATGATGAAGGCGGTTTATGGCGATGTTATTTTGTCAATTGATTATGAGCTTGACTGGCAGCAAAGATTGTCGGGAGTTTCTGAAGCTCACAGAAGCCGTGCGGCTATATTTGCGGACTGGTATGTTGAAGCTTGCAATGTCGCAAGAGAAGCCGCCAAAGCAGTGGGTGCGGCAGATCGTCTTAAGCTGATGGTCATTTATAACAATGTCACGGATCATCATAAGCTTGGTATCAAGGAAAATGAATGGATGAAAAAACTGGGGCAAGCATCCGATTATATCGGGATTGATAGCTATCAGTTCCCTCAGGATAAAAGTGACCCATCAATAACTCTGCAAAACATCCGTTTCCTTATAAATAACTATTCGTACGGTAAACCGGTCATGATGGTGGAGAACGGACTTGTTGCGAAATGGGATGAGACGGAAAAGAATAAGACGACGGGTTTATCCACCCTTCAAGAACAGGCTAAATATTTTCAAAATCTGTTTCGAGAATTCCAGTTTGCGCTGGAAAGAGGAGATTTCATAAATAAGAATTTATCCGGTTTCCTCATATGGCAGCTCATGGATACAACCGAAGTCGGAGCACTCGGACTTCTCGACATCAAAGGAATCGAAAAACCATCTGTTAAAACAGTGCAGGAAGGTTTTAAATCCATAGAAAAGCAGAGACAGTTTAACCCATCTGTCCTAACCAAAGTTACGGATGCTACATACGGGGCGGATATTAAGGTTGAGAGCGGAACAACTTATGAGAAGCTTACCTATATAACACGCAACTGGAATGGAAAAGAGAATGGGACCTTCCGCATTAAGCTGAAAAACCCGGGTACAGTTTTTATAACCGTCAACGGTGACAACCATTATGTAATTGACCGTATGGCAGATATCCATGAAATCCCTATTAAGGACGCCCTTAAAAAGGGAAATAATGTTATTGACATTTATTTTGGCTCGGAGAAAACACCATTTGAACAGTCAGTTTTAAAGGTATTGCTGCATTGAAAAAATAACCATTAAACATACAAGGTTGGGGTGGACATATGCATCCATCCCAACCTTGTATGTCAGAGCGACAACTACTAATACCAATTTCAATTAGAAAGACGACAAGATAAAATGCTTAACAAAAACTATATACGCAAGTTTTTGCTGACATTTTGCCTTTCTTTCTAATTTGGATTGGCGAAATAGAATTAATACTAATCTCAATAATAAAAGCCGATAAAATGGAGTGATGCGTTCTTTAAAGAAGAACGCGACTTGAGCGACAATTTTATCGATCCTTTTATTTGAGATTAGTATAACAGTGAATACAGGGAGGAATACCATGTTTACAAATCATATAGACTACAGCCGTGGTGGAGACTTACCAAAGTTTGAAGCATATCTCAACTATAATTTGTATGTGAACCAGCGGCATGAATATCAGGATATGCGGGGTAATGACGCCGAGGTGGCGGCTGTCAGATTGGCTGAAAAAGGGATAATTAAAAAAACCAGTTGTTTTCGTCCCAACGACCCGGCAACTGCAACCGAATTTCTTCTCGGAATACTCAAGCTGAAAGGACTCGCTGCCCGGGAGCTTGAAGCAAACAAGGTTGTCCAATTGGCCACACTTTGTGGTTTGGTGGATGAGGGAATGTTTGATAAGCCCGGCTTGCACCTACTTACAATGGAAGAACTTGCTGTTATCATAGACCGCGCCCTTGAGAAATTAGAAAATGTTAATCAATATGCCATGATGCTGGCGGATTATTCGGAAATTGCGGATGATAAAAGGGAAAGCGTATTGCAAGCCATCGCACACGGAGTGTTGGAGTGCTCCGGTGTATTCCACCCAAAGGAGTACGCTTCAAGGGCGAATGCCGCCAATGCCCTTTATCGGCTTGCCAATCCCGGGGCAAGGGTCATCTTACCCTATGATATTGGTAACGGGTATAGGGAAGATACGGATGCCTATCTTGTAAAATCGTCATATAAGCAGAATCCCGGGGGCATTCAACTTGGTACTTGGTCAAGGTATAACCATCAGGATCAAACCTTTAAGCATTTTGGCAAGCGCCCGATTGACAGGGTGGATTTTTATAAATGGGTAAATATCGAAAAAGAAAAAGGCGTCTATACAATGCCTTCATTCTTCAATGATAAAAAAGCGCACAAATTTGCAAATACCATTGTAACCTGTCTTGATTTAACGGCAAATCTTGTATGGAACGAGAGGTTTTCTAAAAGCAATATTCCGGAGTTCTACGAACAGGATATCACAAATCCGGAAACCCGTGCCGCAGCTGGAAAAATGCTTTATACCCTGGTGCAGGAGTTGATGAAGGCGGTAAAGGGCGATGTAATTTTTACATTTGACTATGAGTTGGATTGGCAACAGATGTTTGAGGTGGTTTGTGATGATACCTTCAAGCGCATGGAGATTTGGGCAGATTGGTATGTGGAAGCTTGCGGCATTGCACGTCAGGCAGCAAAGTCGGTTGGCGCCGCAGATCGCTTTAAAATAATAATAATATATAATAATATTACAGAAGTCTGCAAGCTGGGCGTTAAATATAACGAGTGGCGGTTAAAATGTGCCGCAGTATCAGATTTCGTGGGGATCGACAGCTACAATTACTTTCCAGCCGACCGTACCGATCCGGCGGCGACCATTCAAAACGCTCGCTTTTTAATTAACAACTATTCCGGTGGTAAGCCGGTCATGATGATCGAAAATGGTACCAGAGGCAATTCCGACACAATGGATGAGTTTTTGGGTATAACAACGCTTGAAGTACAAAAGAGATATTACGAAAATCTGTTTCGGGAATTTCGTTTTGAATTGGAAAAGGGCAGGTTTCTCAACCACAATCTCGCCGGGTATCTTTTCTGGGATCTGATAGATGGTGCCGAGCAGGGAGAGTTCGGTGTGCTGGACTATTCCGGGAAAGAGAAGCCGGCAGCCCGAGCAATTCGTGGCGGAATTCGATTACTGGAAAAGCAAAAGCAATTTAATCCGTCGTTACTTATTTGCACCCAACCTGCCGGAGATAAGCCAACGATTGCGGTTGAAAGCGGCTGTACTTATGAGAAGCTTACATATGTAACTAAAAGCCTGCAAGGTAAGAAAACGCTGAAAATTGAATTGGAAGATCCCGGAACGGTGCTTATTTCTATTAATAACACGGTTAATCTGTCAAGCAGTCAGATGCAGACAACCCACATATTTAGTCTGAGCGAGGGTATTGATAAAAGGTTTAATGTTATCGATGTCTACTTTGGCGCTGAGCAGATACCCATGAATCAGAAAGTTTTGCTGTTTGAGCTGAGCGATTAGTATAAAATATCGCAAGGGATTATAGGTTGAAAGAAATTCTTCTTTCAACCGGGTTTTGTGCTCTTCTGCTGTAAATCGTGGCAGAATCTTTGGCGGCGCCGAAATCGCACAACTCCCCAACGGCTGAAAGGAATGGAGCTTTCTATGAATAATAATGCTAAAAGGTGTTTGGTGATTGTTCTATCTATGATACTTTTGTTTGCAGCATGCCACGCCGGAGAGCAGGTATCCGATACCGATTCTTTCTCCTCCAAAACCCCTAATACCGTAAACACCTCGGTCAATTCAGGAATTTCTACTTCAACTTTTTATATGGATGAATCAACTGCATCATCCGGCAGTACAGGTGGTTCAAGTGGTATAGATGTAAGCACAAGCCGGTCGGTGACAGGCACCGGAATCAATACAAACCGAGGAACAGCAGATTTCAGGCAGTTTTCAAACACTATTGACTATACCGGCGGCGGTAAGAGCAAAAAAGGCGAGGACTATTTAGATTACAAGAAATATGCAGCCGGTCGCCATGAGTTTAAGGATATGATAGGGCACGAATCAGAGGTTGCGGCGGTGCGGCTGACCGATATGGGAGTTTTCCCAAAAACAACGAATTTCGGGCCATCCGGTTCGGTTACAGTCGTAAATTTTATAAGGTATTTGTTCGCAGCCGCCAATATTACCAAGGGTTCGGCCACAGACAGCCAACTCATAAAGCTGGCAGAGAGCAACAAGCTTATTGAAAAAGGTATTATAGGCGACTACAACATCAATATTACCAATGAACAGCTGGCGTATATTATCGACAGGGCAGTGGCCGACCGGGATAATGTCAGCCAGTATTCCATGATGATAAAGGATTTAAGCAGTATTGACAGCCGCTTAAAGCAGGGAGTATTGCAAGTGGTCGGCTTGGGCATAATCGAGTGCTCAAACGGGTTGTTTCAGCCTAAAGCCGCCGCTAAAAAATCTGTTGTTGCGGATGCATTATACCGCCTTGTAAATACCGGAGCCAGGGTCATAACACCATACGATCTCGGGGAACTGTATAAGGACAACAAAAATTCATACCTTGTAAAATCATCATATAAGCAAAACCCCGGCGGCATACAGTTGGGGTTCTATTCCAATTATAATTTTCAGGACATGACCTTTACCACTTTTGGTAAAAGGGCGGTTGACAGGGTTGAGTTTTACAAGTGGACAGCCATGGAAACCTCAAAAGGCAATTATAATTTCAAGACTTTCGGAAATGATCTGGCAGCTCATAAAATGGGAAACACCGTTATATCCACAATTGATATTAGTGCAAATACTACTTGGAATTCCCAGTTTGGAGCAAGCAATATTCCATCGTTTTATCCTCAGGACATTACTAACAGCATCACGCGCGCCGCTGCAAAAAAGTTTTTATATGCGTTTGTGCAGTCCATGTTGAAAGCAGTTCACGGCGATTATATTCTCGCAATAGATTACGAGCTTGACTGGCAGCAGGCGCTTTGGAATACCGAAGCCGGAATCAGGCGAGCAAAATTATTTACAGAATGGTATGAGGAGGCATGTTCGGTTGCCAGAGACGCGGCAAGAGATATCGGCGCCAGCGATCGACTAAATATTATTGTTATCTACAATAATATTACATCGCTTCATTTGCGAGGAGCAAATAAAAACAGTTGGATGCTAAGGCTTGCGGCTGCGTCGGATTATGTTGGTATCGACAGCTATCAATTTTATGACGATAAAACCGACCCGTCTTATACATTGCAGAATATCCGCTTTTTAATTAATAACTATTCTCTGAAAAAGCCGGTGATTATGTGCGAAAACGGGTTGGACGGTATTAAAAATCAAACCGATTCTGTGACCGGACTTTCATCTCTTCAGGTGCAGGCAAACTACTACAGGAACTTATTCCGAGAGTTTCGCTTTGCTTTAGAAAAGGGGGATTTTCTCAACAAAGACTTGAGCGGGTATCTTGTCTGGGAGCTTAAAGATAAAAATATCACCAGCGGGAAAGGAATAAAGGATTATAAAGGGGGCGACAAACCTGCCGTGCTGACCGTCAAGGAAGGGATAAAATCTATAGAGAAGCAAAAGCAATTTAATCCCTCGATATTGAATTCGGTCAGGGATGCTACTAGCGGTGCAGACATAGCCGTAAACAGCGGGGCGGCTTATGATAAGCTAACCTATATTACTCGTAACCACCCAAGCTCAAATGGGGGATCCCTTAATATCAGGCTTAAAAAGCCCGGCACAGTGTTCATTACAGTGAACGGCGAGGTTCATTATGTCAGCAAAACAATGAGCAGTTCACATTCCATATATATCTCTAAGGGTCTAGAAAGTGGATTCAATGTAATTGATATATATTTTGGATCTGAAAAAACGCCATTCACTCAACGAGTCGAATCAGTATCGTTGATATAACATCAAAGTATAATATGTAACGGAAGAGAGTGTATGATATGAGCTTTTCAAAAGATTTTGTCTGGGGCGCAGCCACTGCCGCATATCAGATTGAAGGAGCAATAGAAGAGGACGGCAAGGGCTTATCCGTATGGGATGTTGCATGCAGAAGAGAGGGCTATGTCAAACAGGGGCATACAGGACAGACTGCCTGCGATCATTATCATCGTTTTGATGGCGATGTGGATATTATGAAGCAAATCGGGTTACATGCATATCGGTTTTCCGTATCCTGGCCGCGGGTACTACCGGAAGGGATAGGGAGGGTTAATGAGAAGGGTCTGGATTTTTATGATCGATTGGTTGATGAACTTTTAAAGCATGACATAGAACCCTATCTAACGCTTTTTCATTGGGATTACCCTCATGAGCTGTTCAAAAGAGGCGGATGGTTGAATCCGGACAGCAGCCAATGGTTTGCCGAATATACCCGAGTTATTGTTGACAGGTTATCTGATAGGGTACATAACTGGTTTACTCTTAATGAACCGCAGTGTTTTATAAACTTTGGACATTTAACCGGAAGGCATGCACCATGTTTAAAACTAGAGCTTGGAGAAGCACTCTTGGCCTCTCATAATGCCCTACTTGCCCATGGTAAAGCCGTCCAAACCATTCGCCAATACGGAAAAACCCCCGCTAAAATCGGTTGGGCACCACAAGGGCATATTTCTTATCCGATCTCGGACAGCGAGGAGGATTTAAATGCGGCAAGAAAGAATATGTTTGCAATAAAACAAAAAAACCTGTCATCTAATACCTGGTGGATGGATCCTGTTTACAAGGGAGAGTATCCGGCGGACGGGCTGGAGCTGTTTGGAAATTCTATGCCGACCATCAGACAGGATGATATGAAGATAATTTCACAGCCTTTGGACTTTTTCGGTGCCAACTGCTATAATGGCTATCCGGTAAAAAGCGATGAAAACGGAAATTCGGTCTTTGGGGGCCGTGAGGTAGGACATCCTGAAAGTGTCGGGGAATGGCCGGTTACTTTTGATTGCCTGTATTGGGGTGCAAAATTCTTTTATGAAAGGTATGGCCTTCCGTTTGTTGTTGCAGAAAATGGCATGCCCAATTGCGATTGGGTTGCCACCGACGGGCATGTACATGATGGACCAAGGGTCGACTTTTTATACCGCAATATAGCAGGGCTTATGAAAGCAGCGAATGAACAAATACCATTGGGTGGATATTTCTGCTGGTCGTTGATGGATAACATGGAGTGGATGCACGGCTATACAAAACGTTTTGGATTAGTTCATGTTGATTATATAACCCAAAAAAGGACCATTAAGGATTCCGGTCATTTTTATAAACAGATAATTGCATCAAACGGTGAAATATTATGTAACCCGTAATGCACTGAAGGCATCGTGATGCGTTATGCCGGAGAAACCACTTGCATCTTAAAAGAATGCTTTCCTTTCTTTTAAGATGCACAGCTTTATAAGCATTTTATAATAAATTCTGGGTAGTATTTATTGTCTCAACTATTGGTTTAAAACTTTCGCCTTCCAGGCGAAGAATTTGAGACGGTGTTGACCGAAAAATTCTTCGCGCCCTTTGGAAGCGTAGGTTTTAAACGTTCGGCTGACAGCTGGCGCACAAAGGTTAGTAAAAGAACTTTAGACGGCTTCCAGCCGCCAGCCGAACCCCTCGGCTTTCAGCCGAGGGTGGTTGAGTTAAATGGGGATACCCATCTGCTTAATGTTATGCGATCGTTTACTTGGAAAACAGGAACAAAACTTAACAGTGTACAGCCTACCAAAGAAGCCGCAGTAATGAGGCTTCTTTGGTATAACAAAGAGGGCTGAACTAGACCGCTGACCTGGATCGTCTGCCTTGACAACCAAAATATATCCCCTAAAACTCAATGGTGGCAATCGTACTTTATACTGTTCTCACCTTTTACTTGAGAGCAGTACTATACAAATTCAGATTGCGTTTGAGCACATTAACTCCTCGCCAAGCATATGCCCTGTTTTCAAGGTCATTAAGCGAATCATGGGTAAGGCAGGGTGGGAATGCTTTGTCGAAGCAGGGGTGGGGTTGGATTTTTACGCCCAAATTTTGGGGGCAAGCCTCCTGACATTTGTCACAGCCCCATACCATACCGCTTTTACGCAAAACCACCGCCTGCTCGGGATTTAATTCACCTTTTAACTGTGAAATGCGGGATGCACAGGCTTCCCGCGAGGAGCTTCCGACACATTCACCGGGGCAGGAGGCGGAGCAAATTCCGCAATGATTGCATTCTTCAATGGTTTGAACCGGCAGATCCAGCCACAGATTTGTAACAATGGTACCAATGAAAACCCATGAGCCGAAATCGGGATTGATAAGAAGACCGTGCTCCCCAATACAGCCCAGTCCCGCCAAGGCGG
>JAQWBK010000056.1 GCA_028706415.1 Oscillospiraceae bacterium
CCTCTTTTTGCCGTTTTTCCAATGTGGAAACTGTTAGTATCCTTATTTTTCCACATAATTGAGGAGGTAAATCTGTACAGGCGGTTAAATAACCTTTACTTAAATCACACCTAATAATCCACTCAGTATCTGGAGGTCAACCACCAAACAGAACGCTCAATTGAATCTTTGGAATTGCCCCAGTCAGCCCCCTCTTGGTTGTTGCGATAGTCAAACATTTTTATAAAATGAGAAACATCCGACCGCAACTCCTTGAGAGAAGACTGACAAATCTCTGATGCCGCTTTTGCGAAATAGGATATCTCTTTTTTACTCATTTTTGCAGTGGCTGTTTCAATAAGCTGTGAGAAATGAGGCAGACAAAGTGCCGGCTGCTGTTCAAAAAGAGCACGAAAGTCCCTTTCATTTTCCCAAAGGCGACAAATGGTTGCCAGCATACGCTCCATTGCCCAGTTCACCTGATTGCATACAAAGCAAGTACAAACCGACTCCCTCGCTGACTTGGCTTGTTTTTTAGAGCTTTTGCCAAGCAGCGGAACCCCATTAAAAATCTGCTTTTCCATTTCTTCAAGATGGCTTTCAAGTATTAACGCAACTCCCAGACGATTGCGTCTTTTCATCATCATCTGAAAATGATCAATGCAAAAGCCAAGTTTATTGGTTTCCTGACGAACATCCGGCTCCATCATCGCCGCTCCGGTTATATAATCCACCACGCGGTCTTCAAGAAGGTTACGCAGCCTGCATATAGGACATCCGTCGCGGGGTTCAAAAACCTCACTTATCGGTATGCTGGTTATATCATCCCGCATATTTACCACCCTTTCCGGTTTAAATAACTCAATATTTTAAATTTCAGTTTTTTTAATAAATATCCTATGTTATAATAACATTAAACAGTTTTAATGTATAGACCAATACCATTAATCTGTCTGTTATAATACTAATTTCAATAAGAAACATTCATACTGTTCTCAAGTATAAGGAGAATTAAATTGAAAATACATAACCTCAAAACCGGTATCATTGTTTCTGAAGTAGAGGACTTTGACCTTGAACAGACTCTGGACTGCGGACAGTGCTTCCGCTTTTCGCAAACCCCTGACGGCGGATGGCATGGCGTCGCAGCAGACCACCCCTTGACTCTTTATCAAACTCCTGAGGGCATTCTTTTTGAAAGTATTACACCAGATGAGTTTAATGGCTTCTGGCGGAAATATTTTGATATTGATCGGGATTATAAGGCAATAAGAAACAGCTTTCCCGACCATCCCGCATTAAGGCAGAGTACCGGATTCACCCCCGGAACGCGCATTTTAAGGCAGGATGCATGGGAAGCACTTATTTCGTTTATCATTTCCCAAAACAATAATATAAAGCGAATAAAGGGCATTATCGAAAGGCTTTGCCGGAATTTCGGCTCGCCCTGCGGTAACGATTTTGCCTTCCCCTCCCCCTCCTCCCTTGCCTGTCTTGATGAACAGGATCTTCAGTTACTTAGGGCAGGCTGGCGTTCGGCATATATTCTGGATGCCGCCCATAAGGTAAACTCCGGTCAGCTTGATCTTTCCGAAATATCTCTCATGCCTATTAAAGAGGCTAGAGAAGCGTTGCAAACCATACACGGTGTCGGGCCAAAGGTTGCGGAATGTGTGTTGCTTTACGGGATGGGACGACTTGAAGCCTTTCCCCTTGATGTCTGGATGAAACGAGCCATGACTCAGCTTTTTCCGGAGTATACACCCGACAGCTTTGGCGAATATGCAGGAATTGCACAGCAGTATATATTCCACTATTGTCGAAGCAACCCCCACTGTTTAGAAAAGTAATATGATATAGTATTTTATGGCTATGGCATACTGTACAATAAACCGTCAGAATAAGCAGGATAATTTTTTAACAATCCCCCTTTTTATTTCGAGGAAAATACGGTATAATATTTTTATTATGATTTAACATTTTCGGAGATAGTATTTTTCGTACATCTGAAAGGAATGGTAAAAGATGCCGTTAGTAAACACCAAAGGAATGTTTAAAAAAGCCTATGAAGGCGGATATGCCATCGGTGCATTCAATGTAAATAATATGGAGATTGTGCAGGGGATTATCCAAGCCTGCAAGGATCTTAATTCGCCTGTTATCCTGCAGGTATCGGGTTCGGCACGCAAATATGCACATCATAAATATCTTTATCACATGGTGACAGCCGCCGAGGAGGAAACCGGAATTCCGATTGCCCTTCACCTTGACCACGGCTCCGGATTTGAGCTTTGTAAGGAATGTATTGACGGCGGTTTTACCTCTGTTATGATTGATGGTTCCCATCTCAGCTTTGAAGAAAATGTTGAGGTAACGAAAAAAGTTGTGGAATATGCCCATCAGCGCAATGTCACCGTCGAGGGCGAGCTTGGACAGCTGGCCGGTATTGAGGATGAAGTCAGTGTAGACCAGGATAACGCCTCTTATACCGACCCCGAGCAGGTACAGGAGTTTGTTACGCGTACCGGCGTTGATTCCCTTGCAATAGCCATAGGCACCAGCCACGGCGCATTTAAATTTAAACCCGGACAGAAACCCCAGTTGCGCTTTGATATTTTGCAGGAAGTAATGGATCGTCTGCCCGGATTTCCGATTGTCCTACATGGTGCATCCTCGGTCATGCCCGAATATGTATCGACCATCAATCAATATGGTGGCCAGATGGCGGACGCAATAGGAATTCCGGAAGATATGCTCCGCAGGGCTGCAAGCATGGCGGTATGTAAAATAAATGTCGATTCAGATCTGCGGCTTGCCATGACAGCCGGAATACGCAAGCATCTTGCATTAAACCCCACCCATTTTGACCCGCGCCAATATTTAACAGACGGTCGGGATTGCATTACCGCTGTTGTTAAAAATAAGATTGAAAATGTCCTAGGTTGCTCGGGCAAAGCATAAATTTTAATTTTTTAATACCCCCGCCGGTTTTCGGCGGGGGTATTTCTATGTGTTTTTATCTGTTTTATTAATCGTTTTCAAGTTACCCGGCGTTTTGTGGCGTTCATTCAAGGTGTCGGCAACCTCCTCCGGTTTTATGCCCTGTTGTGCCATCAGCACCAAAATATGATATGTCAAATCTGCAATTTCACCCACGGTTTCTTGGTTAATACCGTTTTTTGCGGCGATTAAAACTTCGGCGGTCTCCTCCCCCACCTTTTTTAATATTTTATCTATTCCTTTATTAAAGAGATATCTTGTATAGGAATTTTCAATTGGATTGTCTCTACGGTCTATTATTGTATCGTAAACGCTTAGTATACAATCATTCACATTAAGTCATCACCCTTCATAAAATCTTCTTATAAAAACAGGAATGAGCCCCTGTATGACACGCTGCCCCAGTTTGCTCTACCCTGACAAGCAAAGTATCATCATCACAGTCCGCTGCAATGGATAAAACACGCTGGAAATGGCCGCTTGTTGAACCCTTGTTCCATAATTCCTGTCTTGATCTGCTCCAGAACCATGTAGTACCTGTCTCTATGGTCCGCTTCAGTGAATCCAAGCTCATGTAAGCCAGCATCAGCACCCTGCCGGTGTCATCTTCCTGAACAATAGCGGGGATTAAATCGCTTTTTTGAAACAAAAGTCCAAGATCCGCAGCAACAATGGCCGATGGGAGATCAAGGGTGCCGCTGTAAAGTGATTTACCGCAAATTGCGCCATAAATCCCCTCATCCGCCAGCGCTTTAATATGTTTAATATCTTTTATACCGCCCGATGCGATTATATCGCAGGAAACCGATTTTGAAAGCTCTGAAAGCTGAACAAAATTCGGGCCTTCAAGGGTTCCGTCTTTTGAAATATCGGTGTATATCAGGGTCTTTACTCCGATTTTTTCCATCTGCTTTGCCATTTGGATAAAAGGGATATCCGAAACCTCCAACCAACCCTCGGCTGCCACCATACCATTTACCGCATCAATGCCCACCGCAATTTTGTCACCGTATGTTTCGACCGCTTGGCGCACAAACTGAGGATTTTTCAGGGCAGCCGAACCTAATATACAGCGTGAAATACCCCTCGACAGGTAGAATTCGATAGTCTCCATATCGCGGATACCCCCGCCAAGCTGCACTTTTAACCCGCTTATTTTAGCTATTTCAAGAAATATTTCAGAGTTGATACGCCTGCCTGTCCTTGCACCGTCAAGATCCACCATATGCAGCCACTGCGCTCCGGCATTCCGGAACGAGCAGGCGGTATCAAGGGGGCTTTCGGCGACCTGGTGAACGGTTGAAAAATCCCCCTTATATAAACGGACACACTGCCCATCTTTTATATCTATTGCAGGAAATATTACCATCCATTATACCTTTCTGCGTCTTTGCGCTTGTTTTAATACATTGGTTGTGAATATGTAATGCGAAACCCAGAGTAAAGCAATAACGCTTTACAGGGTGCCCTTGGTTGAGAGTATGCCCTCTCTTGGCAATACCGCCAGCCGAATTGCATGAGCCGCTGCCTTATACAAAGCTTCGGTCATGTGATGGGCGTTGCCGCCATATTCAATCTTCATATGAAGGGTTATTCCCGCATTAAACGCGAGGGCACGGAAAAATTCGGCGGTAAGGCAGGTGTCATATTCTCCCATACGATTTTCTGAAAAGACAGCATCAAATACAAGGAAGGGGCGGCCGCTGACATCCACCGCAGCAAATGCAAGAGCCTCATCCATGGGAAGGATAAAACTTCCGAAACGAGTTATTCCTCCCTTGTCACCCAATGCCTCTGCCAGTGCCTTTCCTAAGGCAATTCCGGTATCCTCTACGGTATGATGACCATCAACATTCAAATCACCTTTAACCTTAACCGTCATACCAAAACCGCCGTGTACAGCAAAAGCCTCCAGCATGTGGTCAAAGAAACCGATGCCGGTAGAAATCTCTACTTCTCCCCCGTCAAGGCATATCTTTGTAATAATATCCGTTTCCTTTGTTTTTCGATTGCATTTGCCAATTCTCATTTTGTCTTCCCGCCCTTCTTTTTAAGATGATTTTCCAAAACCCGAAGTAGCTCAGAATTTTCACCCTGTGTCCCCGCGGTTATACGAAGAAAATCATTTCCGAAGTTTCTTACTATTATGCCGTTTTTGGCAAGATTCTTAAATACTTCTCCTGCATCATTAAGCTTTATAAAGGCAAAATTTGTACAGCTGTCATATATTCGGGTGATAAGCCCGTTTTTCTCCAGCCTTCGCAACCCATCCATAATGTAATTCCGCGAATCAAGAATTGTATTTATAAATTCTGTATGATAAAGCTTATTTTTCAGCACAATTCTAGCCATTGCCTGTGAAACCGAATTGACATTATAAGGCGACTTTGCAGAGCGAAGAACGGATGTAAGCTGAGAATTCGCAACGGCAAAGCCGATACGCAAGCCGGCCACCCCAATGGCTTTTGAGCAGGTGCGAAGCAGTATGAGATTATCATATTCATGTGCTTCCATAATTAAAGACTGATCCCAGAAATCCATATATGCCTCATCCAGAATGACTAAAGCATCTGTACTCCTAATAAGACGGCGCATCTCCCCCGTCTTTATCCCAAGAGAGGTGGGATTACATGGATTGGAAAAAATGATTAAGCGAATATTTTGCTCTGCTGCCGTATTGATAATCAGGTCAATATCGGCCGTCATATCTTGGCTCTTATCAAAAATAACACATGGATTTTCGGTTATCGAGGTATAAAAGCGATACATCGAAAAATCGGGTGACAAGGTCAATACCTTTTCACCTTTTTGCAAAAATGTAGACATAATAATTGAAATCAACTCATCCGATCCGTTGCCCGCAGTGACATAATCGGAAGAAATTCCATATAAAGAGGCAAAATCAGAACACAGCTCGAAAGCAAGCGGATCCGGATAGCGATTGAGAGCTACACCTGCTACTTCATTAAGCATTGCTTGTCTGTCTTCAGGTGTGGGTAGCAAAAAGGATTCGTTTGCATCAAGCCTGATGCGATATGCCCCTTTAATCGGGTCATAGGGTTTCAGATTTTGGGCTTTGGGTGCGAGGGTATATGACATCCGACCTCATTCCTTTCGAGGTTAAAGACGAACACGAATTGAATTTGCATGAGCGTCCAACCCTTCCTCCTGGGCTAATGTAACTATATCTCGTGCAACACTTTCCAATGCGTTTTGGTTATAGGATATAAAGCTTGATTTCTTTATAAAACTGTCAACCGAAAGTGGAGAGAAGAAACGCGCTGTTCCGCTTGTAGGCAGTACATGGTTTGGTCCTGCATAATAATCGCCCAGCGGTTCGGGAGAATATTTCCCGAGAAATACCGAACCTGCGTTATCAAGTCGACTCAGATAATCCATAGGATTTTCGCACATCACTTCCAGATGTTCGGGGGCAAGTCGGTTTGCAAAATCCACCGCTTCATCCATGCTACGGCAAACTATTATTGCTCCGTAATCCGCGAGTGATTTTCTTATTATATCGGCGCGGGATAGGTTCTTAATTTGGTTTTCAAGCTCGCACTTGGTCTTTTGGGCAATCTCGGAAGAGGTGGTAATGAGGATTGACGAAGCAAGCGGATCATGCTCTGCCTGAGACATAAGATCAGCGGCAAGATATGCAGGATCTGCGGTATCGTCTGCAAGAATCAGTATTTCGCTTGGTCCTGCAATCATATCAATATCTACAACGCCATAAACCAGTCTTTTTGCTGTTGCAACAAATATATTGCCCGGCCCCACGATTTTATCAACCTTTTGAATTGACTCGGTTCCGTATGCAAGGCCGGCCACAGCCTGCGCGCCGCCGCAAAGATATAGTTTGTCAACACCAGAAATATAGGCAGCGGCCATTACGGCAGTATTATAGCTACCATCTTTTTGAGGAGGGGTGACCATCACAATCTCTTTAACCCCGGCAATACGAGCGGGTATCGCATTCATCAGAACCGATGAGGGATATGCAGCCGTACCGCCGGGTACATATATGCCTACCCTGTTAAGACCGCGTATTCGTTGCCCCATTATTATCCCGTCTTTATCGGTTGTAAGCCAGCTCTGCTGCACCTGACGGCGGTGAAACTCCTCAATATTTCGGGCTGCATTTTGCAGTGCAATGTAAACGCTGGGATCGCACTTATTGGCGAATTCCGCCAGTTCATCATATCCAATGAAATCAAGACGGGGATGTGTACCGTCAAACCGGCGGGTGTATTCGGTTATCGCCTCATCACCGCGCTCCCGCACATCATCAATAATATTCTGAACATCGGCGGTAACCCGCTGATTTAATTCACTGCTTCGTGATTCAAGCCGGCTTAAAAGACGGTATTCCGTATTTCCGTCGGCGTAAACAACCTTGACCATAATCTTTCTTTCCTTTCTGGCAGGAAATAATACTTTATTATAATTTTGAGATAGTATAAATCAGATCTTTTGCTCCAGCATGGAAATAAAAGCCTCAATCTCATTTTTCCTGAGCTTCATGCAGGCCATATTTACGATTAAACGCGCTGAAATGGGCATGACTTCCTCGATAACCTCCAACCCGTTTTCACGCAGGGTGGAACCGGTTTCAACTATATCCACAATGGCATCCGACAGCCCGAGAAGGGGAGCAAGCTCAACAGAACCCTCTATTTTAATGATACGGACATCCATTCCTTTGCCGCCGAAATATGCACGCGATACATTAGGGTACTTTGATGCAACCGTTTTCGTTTTATAGCCCTTAAAAAAGTCGCTGCCTTTTGGGGCTGCAAGGGCAAAACGGCAACGGCCGAAACCAAGGTCAAGAACCTCGTAAAAACTGCCACCCGATTCTGCAATCGTATCCTTGCCCACCACACCCAGGTCACATACCCCATGCTCAACATATGTAATAACATCGGCGGCCTTTGCAAGCACCACCTCAAATCCATTGCCGTCGGGTAAACCGATAGGTAATATTAACCGTCTGCCTTTATTATAAACGGCAGTCGTATCCAGCCCCATTCGGTCAAACATGCCGATTATATCCTTTTCAAGCCGCCCTTTTGTCAGGGCTATACGCATAGGTTTCATTGCTTATGTCCATTCCTCTCATCAATTGCCGATTTCATATACCGAAGTATTTTTACCAAACTCATACACTTTTAAAATGTGGCGCTTTTGGGCATATTCTCTTGCCTGTTCAACAGTTTGGAAAACGCTGAATTCACAATGAATACCTTCTTTTGTGAACTCTCCAACCTTTTTAAGGGCGGCAGTTTCATACCCGGGCTGGGCATGCACAAGCACCTCAGGCGGCATTGGGGGGGTAATCTCACCCCGTTCAAGCATACGCTTTGTAATAGAATCAACATTAACGCCAAATCCGGTAGCCGGTAAATCGCAACCGAAACGACCAAGTAAAGTATCATATCGCCCGCCTGTTATAACAGTGTCGCCGCTGCCTTCAATATAACCGCGAAAAATAACTCCGGTATAATATTCGTTCTGGTGTACCAGCCCAAGGTCGATCATTACCTGTTCGGAAAGCCCCAGAGCAGAGAGTTTATTATACAATGTATCAAGATATTCAAGGGCAGCTCTTGCTTCGTCATTTTTACAAAGCGAAGAGGCGGCGGCAAGCACCTCCTTGCCCCCAAAAAGCCGAGGTAGGCGGCGGATTGCATCCACCGCATCCGATTGTTTTAGAGTATCAAGTATGCCGCTTAATGCCGCATAATTCTTGTTCTCAATCAGTGTTCTGATATTATCACGGATGCTGTCATCAACATCCAATTCGTTTACAAGAGAAAGGAAGAAACCAACATGCCCAATTTCCAACCTGAAATCCCCCACGCCGCAAAGGCGGAGTGAATCGGCCGCCAAGGACAGCACCTCAAGGTCAGCCCTCTCCCCTGCTGCGCCAATAAGCTCAATTCCAGCCTGAAATTCTTGATCGTTATGTCCGCTCAAACCATGGTTGAGGTGGTAGACATCCTGAGTGTAATAAAGCCGTATTGGTAGCGGAGCATATCTAAGCCGGGTTGCCGTAAGACGGGCGATCGGCAGGGTTGAATCCGGTCGCATTACAAGAAGCCTGCCTTTTGAATCAACCAGCTTATACATGTTTTCGACAGGTATAATCGGCTGTCCGGCATCAAACATATCATAATATTCCAAGCCGGGTGTCATAACCTCGGAAAAACCGCGCCGCAAAAACAGTTCGGCTAAAACCGTTTCAGCTTCGCGTCTGGCAAGACACTCTTCAAATAATAGGTCGCGTGTGCCCTCAGGCGTTACACCGAGATTTTTAAGCATAAAAATGACCATCCTTTAGTAGCACGAATTTCGTAAATGCTTTAGTGTGCTACCATGCTAACATACTAAACATTAAATGTCAACAATAAAATCACATGCCGAAAAGGGACATCTGACTGGTTTCGGGAAGATTCCCGAGTACTCCGAGCAGTCTTAACGACTCGACAACCGATTTTGAAATCCCGCTTCGTGTCTGAAGATCATCGCAGGAGATAAATGTACCCTTATCCCTGGCTTCTATCAATCCTTGTGCGGCGGTAACCCCCAACCCCTTGATTGTGCTGAAAGGAAGCCTTATCTTTCCCTCTTCCATCAAAAACTTATATGAGTGCGACTTATACAAATCAACCGGCAAAAATTCAACCTCCCGCTGCATTGCTTCATAAACAATATGAAGCGTTTCTGCTTGGGATTGTTCCTTGGCGGTTGCCTCCTTGCCTTTGTTCAATACTTCATCCCTGCTCCGCTTGACCTCTGCCTTGCCGCGCATTACCGGTTCGGCATCAAAATCGTCGCTTCGCACCGTAAAATAGGCTGCATAATATTCAGCCTTATGATTTACCTTATACCACGCGACACGCAAAGCGGCAATTACATATGCGGCGGCATGAGCCTTGGGAAACATATACTTAATCTTCATACATGAATCCTTATACCATGC
>JAQWBK010000057.1:0-2865 GCA_028706415.1 Oscillospiraceae bacterium
CTGCAAAGTCGATTGAGCCGAATCCATATCATCCCAGAAGCCGGCGGAGGAAGACTTTATCTCCAGCTCGGCCACCTCGCGGCTGCTCCTTTCAAGACCGAGAGCATTTGCCAGGTCGTCTATATCCAGTTTAAGCCCTTCAAGCCTCAGTCCAAGTTCTTCATATTGAAGCATCGGATTACATCCTTTAATTATTTATTAAACATATTTATTATAGGGGATTTGACCGGCAATGTAAAGATTATTTATATCTCATACTGCTCTCAAGTAAAAATCAAGACATCTTTGCGGTCTGTTTTCCGCCATACAGCGTTCTTGTCGTCGGCGGGCGTCAGCCCGCTCTCCTCCTCCGCCTTGCATGACGAAAAACATCCTCGCAGATTTTGTCTCACCTTTTACTTGAGAACAGTATCAGCCATGCGGCGCCGTTATTTTATGGTTGAATTAACCTATAAAAAGACTTATACTATTTATTGATATTTTATACAGGTGTAAATGATTACACTCATGAGCAAAATATATATGGATGAAAGGATGGTCATATCATGAAAAAGATGTCAGCTCTTTTGTTTTTTCTTCTCACTCTTTTTATGGGATTTAATGCGTCAGCGGCCGGTTTGGTGCCCCCCACAGGTGAGCCCGTAAGCTACACCCCTTATATCTTAGCCGGTGTTTCGTTAGTATTAATCGCCGCCTTAATAGTCCTTACATATCTGTCCAAAAAGAACAAGAAATAGATTCTGTGAACAGAAATGAACTACCCCGCGGCAAGCCGCGGGGTATCCAAAAGATACCGTTTAATTTTCGCAAGGTGTTATGTTCTTAATTAATGATTAGTATTAAGCATAGGAGAAGCCAAGCATGAACCGTAAAAACCTGAGATACCTGTCACTTTTTCTTTCGGTAGCACTTATGATTTCGATTTCATCGGCATGGACTGCCGGTGCAACAAGAGGATATACAAATAGGCAGATGTGGCTTGTAAATGAGCCTGACGGCCTATCTTCTTATGTTGAGTATTATGTGAATAATAAAGAAAAACCAACCTCTGAGCTTGAATGGGTGGATAATGGTCATACCGGTAAGGCCATCTCACTCTCGGGCGGGGGGCAAAGTCTTGAAATCGGCTACTATCAGCTTCAAATGCATACCATGACATTTTCCGGCTGGTTCAACTGGCGGGGAAGCGCACAGGGCATGGATAAAAAGACAATGTATTCACAAAGACTTCTCACAATATCACACAGCGACGATACATGGCTTACCGTAATGCCCCATGCAAAAGATGATTCCAAAAAGGACGAAAGCGGCAATATACTTGACGGCGTGTTTATGGAATTTGAAATGGGCAAAGGCAAAAATAAGATAAATTATGAATTTTTCAATCCTGCTAAAAAGGGAGTAGAATCCTACGGCCTGCCTTTGAACGAATGGCATCACATAGCCTTGACCATGGATGGGCAGCATCTCCGCCTTTTTATTGATGGGCAGCTGTGGTTTGAGCGAATGCTGATACTCGGCTTTGAGGAGATGCGAAACAACATATTATCGGTAGGCAGCGGGCGCTGGGATGATCCCACCTTGAACGCGCTAATCGACGATATGGTTGTGTATGATTATGCCCTATCCACCGAAAAGATAGCCGAACTTTATAACCAAACAAATTCGATTCCGTCCGGGGAGGGCACAGTCTCCTCGTCGGCCAAGGTTACCAAAGAATCCTCTACCAACGGCTCGGGGGATACAACCGCCGCCGAGGACGACAAGCTGTTCGGATTACCTAAGTGGACTTTGCGTATGGCAGGCATTCTAGTAATAATATTTGTGGTACTTTCTATGTTTATAAGCGTATACAAACCCGCCACTCCTGTCAGTTCCGAGGATAAAAACGGAAAAGGGGGCGGTGACTGATGAAGTTGAGCAGAGTGGCAATAATGGCAACCGTGTTGACAGCTTTTTTAACTGCGATTAATCTTACTGTTTTAACTCTACCTGCAACAGCCGAGACCGGAACAACATCTGTCACCCAAGATATTATTAATAACCAAGACAGCATAAAAACCTTCAGAATAACAAAGCAAAACGAGCAGGGCATGATAATTCAAGAACCGAATATAAGAATGTTTTGGGAATATCCGTTGTTACCTTCGGGACAGTCCAGGCAAGGAAAAATAATAATACTCAACGAAACCGATAAGGTAATTGACCTCGAGCTTTTTATAATTGAGCTGCCCAAGAGCAACAAGGCTGCAATGGACTATCTTTCCTCGTTAAAAATTGAGATTACCGACCCAAATGGAACGGTTTTATATAACGGCTATTATAACGAAATATCCGATAGTAGTGAACTCAAACTTTCCATTCCTTCCCCCAAGCCCGGGGAGGCTTTTGAGTATCTAATATCCATGCACTGCAAATTTAATTATACGGGTGTCCCGTCGGAAGAGTCCGCCCCTGTTGTTTGGAATATAATTGCAAATGAAAAGGTTAAGTTTGAGGATACTCGTGATGGCGGTTCTATAATTTTTAATATTAGCCTGATTATTTTTGCATTATCATTCGCTGCACTAACCCTGTTGTATATTTTCAAAAACCGTAATTTGACCGACAAAACCGATAACAGTTAGTCAAAGCTAATAAATACCGGCCTGATGGTTAATTGGGAAGGTCAACCCAATCACAATAAAACAAATGGCTGACACACATTGAGAAATGAGGGTCAGCCATTTTTATTAAACTTAATATGTTGTACATTTTTTATTTACGGTTATTACACAAGCAGGGTTTATCATATAATCATACCGTGAAAGGGGGCAACGGATAATCGGTTCGGGTTATATATTATACTGATTCCTCATTAAAACC
>JAQWBK010000057.1:2965-9936 GCA_028706415.1 Oscillospiraceae bacterium
TTAATATGTTGTACATTTTTTATTTACGGTTATTACACAAGCAGGGTTTATCATATAATCATACCGTGAAAGGGGGCAACGGATAATCGGTTCGGGTTATATATTATACTGATTCCTCATTAAAACCTTAACAATAAATCCGCACAAAAACCCATACATCAAAACTTTTTGCTTGATTTTTTGGAAGTTTTATAATCGGAATTAGTAGTATTATTACCCGAAGATTTTATTATGTAAAAAGTATCCCGCCTCCTTGTTAAAGTGGCGGGTTCAGAAAGGGCATGGTCATGGTAATGAATAACATACCTAATGACAACATTCTGGTTTGTGTGACCGATCAGCTATCCTGCGAACGGCTGATACGCACCGGAGCTGAGATTGCAAAAGAAAAGGGTGTCCCCGTTCAGGTTGTCAGTGTCCTTCCTGAGGCCTTGGTTTCTGATAACACCGCTTTTATTATGCAAAAGTTATATAATACGGCGAACTCCTTGGGGGCAGAAATGACCTTCTATTTCAATAGTGACCCGGCATTAACCGTGGTTGTTCATGCAAAGAAAAGCGGTGCAACCCATATTGTAAGCGGCACGCCGGGTGCAAACAGCACTCTTTTTTTCGAAACCATAAAAAGTTTGCTGCCCGACCTACCGATTACCATAATCAACACCGAAAACCATTTATACACCTTTCCCGCAATTCATTCGGTAATGAAATAACATATTAATAAAAGTATTTAAGGTATAAGAATGACCGTGAATATTAATCATTTCTCTTAAGAATCCAATACAAACCTTTTTTGTGCTCTACGGTTTCGTATCCTCTGTTTTTATATTCTTGTGCAACTGTATTTGAGTGGCCTTCAGCAATATCAATTACAATATATTCGGCGTTAACAGCTTCCTCAACATTTTCGCTGTATTGTATGTCGTATATTACCTTTCTTGACGAAAGCTTAGGGACGAAAAATCCCGACGCCCGAACCGTCGCATCCTCGGGAATCGCCTCTAGTGCCATATTAATCTGTTTAATATTATCATGTTTATTAATATAAGTTTTTATATTATCGGTATATCCTCCCAACTGTGATATAAATAATATTACCGAGGCAGCCACCATAAATGTTATGCCGTATTTTTTAAAGTTTTTGCCAAGATGAGGGATGTTTAGAATTGCCAGATAATAAAAAAACGCCAGAGTACCAAAATTATATTGAAAATATATTGAATGCTGATAGGGATAATCACTTAAAAGATTAACCACCAAAAAAGGAATTAAAAGAAGCAACTGTGAAAGATTACGATTTAACAAAGGTAAAAAGGCCAGCGGGAGCAGCATAATAAGCATATATAATATCTTTTCTTGAACAAAGACCTCGGTTATTAAATATGCAGGGTTTAATATTACGGTTCTTACCGCACTTAATAGCCCCCACTCCTGATTGCTTATAAAGTTCCCATAACGGCCTATCATGGCACCATCACCAAAATTATTAAGATATGATATTGCAAGCAGAAAATATGTCACACAGAAGGAAAAAAGTGTGATTCCATGTTTAAATTCTTTTTTTGAAAAGAACAAATATAGAGCGATACAGGCAACATATAAAGCAGCATCTTCTTTTACAAGACAGGTCAATAAAGCAAATATGTATGCAAACTTCCATTGTTTATTGTCGGTAAAATATAATAGCCATAATACAAGGGGAGCAAGAAACATATTCTCATGAATATCGTAAAAACAACTACCGCCGAGGCCCGGATGGAAGCAGAAGGAAATACATATTACTGCAATTACTTTATAAGACAGCTTATGGCGGCGGGCTATCAGGAACAACGGAATAACCGCACTTGCGACAACCAAGGCTTGCATTATCTGTAGGTATACAGGTGATGAAAATATAAAATAACCGGGTAGCAACACATAAAACATCGGGGATAAATGAACTGCAAAATGAGACAGCAATTCGCTTCGCTCGCATGTTGTATTTGGAAGCATGGTTTCTTTCATATAGTAAAACATCTGTGAAAAAATGCCCATATCATATGTAGATGTAGAATAATTCAAATATCTTAATGTTGTCAAACCGCCTACATAAATCACGAAGAAGGCGGCCGCTGCCGATACAACAATCACGGCTTTTTTTACACTAAACTTCATGCCTGTTAAATTTAGCTTATCATCCCGCATCAGATAATAACCCACAATAGAGATAAACAAAAGCAACCCAAATATAAAATATATGTGTCTATTCCTAAACGCCAAAGATAAACCATAACATGCAACCGAAACTGCAAGTAAATAGGCGTCAGAATTAAAGGTGGCAAATCTCCTTATAATAGACAGCAACGACATAATTATTAACCCGCCAAGCAAGTAATTGACGGTGTTAATCTTTGTTACAAAATCAATTGTATCAAAACCTATCGGAGTTGTTGCTATACTTATTATACCCAGAACAGATAGTGTCGATATAATGCGCATAAGTATATGTTGATTAAAAATAACATTGTATAATTTTTCTGCGCATGAGCAGAATTTCAGCTTCAAGTCAATCCCCCTCATTATTTAAAATCCCCGGGGCTTCTCAAGCCCACCGACGACAACAACGCTGTATGGCGGAAAACAGACCGCAAAGATTTCTTGATTTTTACTTGAGAGCAATAAAGAATAATAAATCCATTAATTCACACGGCAACCCGCCGAGTCAAGGCTACTCCATAACCTGTGTGAGCGTTTTCATTACTTTACATTAGTCGTATGTGTTTTTTATTATACACTCTTTACAATTAAAAGCCAATAAACAAACTGGAAAACAAAAAAGTTACTGCACTTAATTTTGCAATAACTTTTTGTTTTGCATGGTTATTTTAAAGAACATCATTGGCAATGCTTTTTGAATTGTTCATATTTTCGGTACGAAAAAAAACTTTTAAATTTCCCATTGCACGGCTTAATATCTCGATTTCCTGGGGTGACAGTTGTTCCGATACCGCCTTAACCATACGCCTGTGAAAACGGCGATGAACATAGGAAAGAGAACGCCCGTAATCGGTTAGACGGACACGGACAACCCGACGGTCTTGTCCCGCACGCTCCCGTATAACCAATCCTTTTTTTCGAGCCTGTTGATTGCAATGGTCATGGTACTGGCCGTAACCATCATGGCTGCTGCAAGCTCGGACACCGTGCGCGGTTCACCCTCACCAATAGCATCCAGTGTATGCATCTCATTGACTGTGGCTGTATTGCCCGAAACCAGTTTTAGAGACTGTTCCTCAACCTTTAGTATTTCATTGAAGGTATCCACCAGCAGGTGGTTAAGCACCTCTAAATTCTTGTCCATTAGTTGCCCCCGTTCAAACCTTATCCCCATAATTCGACATGTTAATTTTAGATTATTCTAAAGCATATGTCAACAATTCCGTTATTATATTCTGCGAATAATTTTAAATTATATTAATATTGCATAATTTTGGATTGAAGCTGCTCCCATTCCTCCATAAGCCGCTCCAGTTTTGCATTTTTTTGCTCCAACTGCTCGGTTAATTTCATTATTTTGGAATAATCTGTGGACACCTCATCACTGCAAAGCTGCATATTAAGCTCATTTATTACCGCTTCCACCCCGGCAATTTCATCCTCGTTGCGGCTGATTTTAGTTTTCAGTCGGCGGCGGGCGGAATCCTGCTGTAGCCGCTGTTTATAACTGTTTTCTTTTGATGACTTAATCTGCTCGGAATTTGGCTCGAGCAAATCTGACTTCTGTTTTTGCATTTCCTCGATAAAAGCATCATAATTGCCCTCAAAGGAGAGGCAGCCGTTGGGGGTTAAATATAACACACGGCTTGCGCAGCGATTTATTAAATATCGATCATGGGATACTATAAAGGTTGTTCCGTTATATCCCGTCAGGGCCTCCTCAAGAGCTTCGCGGGAGGCTATATCGAGATGATTGGTGGGCTCGTCTAACAGCAGCAGATTGTCGCGTGCCATCATCAGCTTCAAGAGCAACAACCTTGCCCGCTCTCCCCCGCTGAGCTGATAGATAGGTTTAAACACATGGTCGCTGCGAAACAGAAATGCCGCAAGTGCGTTTCTGAGCTCGGTTTGCGACCGCTCGGGATAGGCGTCCCAGACCTCGTCAATTACCGTCTTAGCGGTATCGGGTATCGACTGTGTCTGGTCATAATATCCCACGCTTATCTTTGCACCCAGCCTAACGCCCCCGCTTATCGGGTTTAGCTGACCGTTCATGATTTTAAGCAAAGTGGTTTTCCCGCAGCCGTTGGGCCCGAGCAGAAAAACACGCTCCCCTCTTCTGACCGAAAAGCTCACATCATTAAACAGCCGACGCTCAGCAAAGCTCATCGAAAGCCGCTCTGCATTTACAACCTCGTTACCCCCTGTAACCCGCACCGAAAAATTAAAGTTTATTTCGGGTGAATTACTTTCGGGGGTTACCAGTCTCCCCTTAATTCTTTCCAGCATTTTTTCTTTGCTTTCGGCGGCTCGGATACTTTTTTCACGGTTGAACTGCTTCAGCTTTGTTATGCTGTCCTCTACACGGTTAATCTCCCTTACCGCAACCTTAAAATGCTTTTCATCCGCTTTGCGTTGCTCATCACGGAGTGCCTTATGTGTCGAATAGTTACCGTTAGAGAAATAAAACTTACCGTTGGCGATTTCCATGGTTTTTTCCGTTACCCGGTCAAGGAAATAACGGTCATGGGAAATAATCATTACCGCTCCGGTAAATGCCTGCAAATACCCCTCCAGCCATTCCACCGACTGAATATCCAGGTGGTTTGTGGGTTCATCAAGCAAAAGTAAATTTGTATCTGAAAGCAAAAGACGCGACATGGCCGCCTTGGACCGCTGCCCACCGCTTAGTGAAGACATGGGCTGTGTGAATGCAGCCTCGTCAAAGCCAAGACCCAAAAGGGTTGCGCGTATACGGCTTTTATAGGTAAGCCCTCCTGCAAATGCAATCCGTTCGGTCAATATATGCTGCCGTTCTATCAGAGTTGTATCTCCGGTTTCACTACCTTGAAGGCGGGCATTAATATCCTCCAACTCATGTTCCATTTTTATAACAGGGACAAAAACCTTTTCGGTCTGCTCATACAGGGTGCATTTTTCATCCACCCCGGCATGCTGTTCCATATATCCCACGCGAACATCCCGCGAAAATGCCAGCCCGCCTCGGTCAGGGCTGTATTCCCCGGTAAGAATTCTTAAAAGGGTGGTTTTACCACAACCGTTATCGCCGACCAGCCCGATTTTATCGCGGTCGCCCACTTCAAATCCTACGCCGTCGAATAAAACGCGTTCACCGAAATTCTTGTTTAAATTATGAACAGTCAAAAGTGCCATCAGGTTCTATTCCCTTTTAATAATTTTAGGTCACCTCTAAAAACCTGTTTTGAACGGATTCCGAGCAGAATTTTTGTCGGACAAGGAAAGCCGACGAAGCAAGGCTTTCCGCCTTACGAGGAGGTTTGACGCAGTCCGGCGGAAATTGTGCCGGAAGACACCGGAAGGGGTTTTTAGAGGTGACCTTTATATTTGCATAGTAGAGTATACCATATAAACCCCTAAATCAACAATCCCTCGACCAAAAAGTCGGGGGATTGTCGGGGTTAAATTTCTTATTCATACTAATTTCGATTAGAAACATGCCAACTGAGCCGTGACAGCCATTCTGCCCGGTTGCCGCGGCTCTGTTGGCTGGAATGTTTCTTATTGAAATTAGTATCAAAAGCTGCTAATACTGTTCTCAAGTAAAAGGTGAGACAAAATTTGCGAAGATGTACTCTCGGGGCATGATATAAATACATACTAATAGAATTATATGTACAATTTAATTTGCTATATATGCATATAATATTGCAAATACAATCACGCTGTATTATAATAAAACCCGAATCTGGACGGTAATATTAAGGGGTTGACGAGTTATGAGCTACATATACAGATATGTTGATGGTTCCCTTGACTTTCATCACAGCATTGATAAGAAACCCTGTCCTGATAATTTTCCCATGCACGCACACGAAATGTATGAATTGCTGTTTTTCCTTTCAGGTAATGGGCGGTTTATGGTTGAGGGATGCGAGTATGCACTGGAACCGGGGAATCTGATGCTTATGCGCCCCAGTGAAGCACACAAGCTGAAAATTCAGCCCGATTCGCCATATGAGCGGGTAGCCGTTCACTTTTCTTCTGATGTTGTGGGTGGGGTTGACCCAAAAGGTGAGCTGCTTAGGCCTTTTAATGACCGCCCGCTGGGCAGGCAGAATCTATACCAGCGCTCATCCTTTCGCAGCGGTTATGTGCATGAATGTCTCAATTCAATGGAAACCGATATTAACGACAATTATTATCGCAGATTATCCATCGCAACAAACCTATACCCGATTCTGACAGAGTTAAGAGAGGCATTTTTGTTCAGGCAGAATGAGTCACTGCAAAATCCCCATAATGAGATGTCGCATGAGCTTGTCAGCTATGTAAATTACAATCTGACCTCCGGCGACCTTTCACTTGATAAATTGTCCGAGCAATTTCTGATAAGCAAATGCCAGCTTAATCGCATTTTTAAGCAGGCGACGGGATCAACCGTTTGGGATTATATTTTGATTAAACGGGTAATGACCGCCAGGCAGATGCTGCGCTCGGGTCAGCCCGCGCACAAAGTCAGTCAGGAATGCGGGTTTCGCGATTATTCGTCGTTCTACCGCTTTTATAAAAAGCGATTTAATGTTTCCCCTCAGGAAGACCGCTTTAAAGTATAATATTCTAAGAATGAAATTTGCCGTTTTTAAGTTCAATATCGGTTGTAAAACAATTGACAAAACATATGGTTTGAAGTATAATGACGAGGCTGTAAATTTCACAGTTCTGTTTGATGGCGCAAACACTAAAAAACGCCAACCATATTAATTTTTATGTAGCTCATTAAAACTGAGCTACTG
>JAQWBK010000058.1 GCA_028706415.1 Oscillospiraceae bacterium
GTTATAATCTTTTCCACAAGAGGTTGCCTCCTTTGTGATTTTTTTGTCTTTCAACTCTATTAAATCACTTTTTGGCAATCTCTTGTATCTTTTTCTTTAAAACCCCTACATTTATTTTACACCGAGGCCATGCGCACCGGAAAACCGTAAAACTACCGTGTTCTCTTTTTTTATTCGTAATATCCTTGCAAGTTTGTTGTTATATTGTATATTGTATTTTACAAATTTATAAAAAGTTTAAAATTGCAACATAGTTTATTTTAAGTTTCTTAACGAACTGTAGTATACTCTCAGAAGCTAACCAGAAGGAGTAGATGCACAATGCTTCAAATAAAGAAAATCAGCAAAAAATATCAAACCGGAGATTTAATTCAGACAGCACTTGACAGCGTGAGTCTTAACCTCCGCGACAACGAGTTTGTAGCAATTCTCGGCCCAAGCGGTTCGGGAAAGACAACGCTTTTAAATGTAATTGGAGGACTTGACCGTTACGATAGCGGAGATTTAATTATTAATTCGATTTCCACAAAGAAATATAAGGATAGAGATTGGGATTCTTATCGCAATCACACCATCGGGTTTGTATTTCAAAGCTACAACCTTATTCCGCATCAATCGATTCTTGCCAATGTAGAGTTGGCATTGACAATATCGGGCATATCCAGAAGTGAGCGAAAAAAACGGGCAAGGGAAGCACTGGAAAAGGTTGGGCTTGGCGATCAGCTCCATAAAAAGCCAAATCAGATGTCCGGCGGGCAGATGCAGCGGGTTGCAATCGCCCGCGCACTTGTCAATAATCCCGAAGTTCTGCTTGCCGACGAACCGACAGGGGCGCTGGATACCGAAACCAGCATGCAGGTTATGGAGCTTCTCAAAGAGGTTGCAAAGGATCGACTGGTGGTTATGGTAACGCATAATCCCGAGCTTGCTGATAAATATGCAACCCGCACAGTAAAGTTGCGCGACGGCAGAGTGATTGACGATTCCAATCCGTTTGAGCTTGGCGGGGATACCATGGAAGAGCCGATACACAAGACCATGGGGAAATCCTCAATGTCTTTGATGACATCTCTTTCGTTGTCGTTCAACAATCTGCGGACAAAAAAAGGCCGAACCCTTTTAACCTCTTTTGCAGGGTCTATCGGCATTATCGGCATTGCACTGATTTTGTCGCTATCTACGGGCGTAAACGCCTATATCGATGATATTCAGAAAAGCACCATGACCTCATATCCGGTTTCGATTGAAGAACGGTCGGTGGATTTTAGCAGCTTGATGGCAGCCGGAGAAGAAAACAGTGAAGAAAAAGAGCTTGACCATGAGCGTAACGATGTGTATTTAAACGGCAGGGATTTTGAGATTGTGTCGTCTATGACAACCAGCATTAAAGAGAATAATCTGACCGAATTCAAAAAATATCTCGATAAAGATAACAGTGAAATCCATCAGTATATCGGTGAGAACGGCATTGTTTATTCCTACGATATAAAATTCAATGTATTTACACACGATTCTGAAAAAGTATTGGTAAATACCGACGGCAGCACCCTTCCCGATTCAAAGTTTTCAAGCGGGGGGGGTATGGGTGGCATGGATGGCATGGGTGGTATGTTTGAAGGGAGATCAAACAATTTTGAGCAGCTCATGCCTGGAACAGGTGATGCGCTAATCAGTTCTGCTGTTACCGATAGTTATGATATACTTTATGGAAAATGGCCATCAGCTTATAATGAAGTTATACTCACACTTGACAAGAACAATGAAATATCGGCAGTGACACTTTTTGAACTGGGTATTTTACCTGCCACCGAGTATAAGGAATTGATGGATAAAATTGAAGACGGTGAAGAAATAACAATTGAAGAGCAAAAATGGAGTTATGCTGATATTTGCAATCAGAAGCTTTATATGATTCCTTCTTCCGGCATGTATAATAAAAACGAAAACGGTCTTTTTGAATCAGTCGGTGATGATAATACACAAATAGAAAAGCTGCTTGAAAAGGCGGTTGAGCTGATAATAACCGGCGTTATTCGCCCCAAAAAGGACGCCGATTATGTTTCTGTTCGCGAAACACTCGGGTACACAAAGGCATTAACCGATTATATTATTGATTATACTAATAACAGCGAAGCGGTAAAAGCACAGGAAGCAAGCCGAGATACCAACATATTTAGCGGAGTATCATTCGCACCGTCTGATGATGCTGCAAAAATTGCCGATGCAAAGGTATATATCACCAACATGGGTGTAACCCAAAAAGCCAACCTCGGTAAATCCCTATTGAGCAGCATGAATGCCGGCAATCCATCTATGGCAGGGCAGATGGCGGAAATGGGGGAGACCGAGCTTGCCGCAATGTTTGACAGTTATCTTGAAAACCCTGAGGAGGGCGTGCTGCTTTCCATTTACGACAAATATATTTCGGCAGGAAGCTATGACGAGAATATGGAGACTTTGGGTGTAGTCAGCCTTGATGCCCCCTCATCCATCAATATCTATGCCGACAATTTTGAAGATAAGGATGATATATCGGCTTGTATTGAAAATTATAACAAGACAGCAAGTGAAGTAAACCAGATCAGCTACACCGATTATGTAGCACTGCTGATGTCGTCTGTTACCACAATCGTTAATGTAATATCCTATGTCCTAATCGCATTCGTTGCAGTATCCCTTGTGGTGTCCTCCATTATGATCGGAATTATCACCTACATTTCGGTGCTGGAGCGCACAAAGGAAATTGGTATTCTTCGCGCCATCGGTGCATCCAAAAAGAACATTTCTCAGGTATTTAATGCGGAAACCTTTATCATCGGTTTTTGCTCCGGTTCCATCGGTGTCGGGATTTCGGCGCTGTTGCTCATTCCCGGAAATGCAGTTATCCACGCCTTGACGGATTCGGCCAATGTAAATGCCCAGCTTCCCATAATAAGTGCCGTGGTTCTTGTTGCTTTGAGCATGGTGTTGACACTAATCGGCGGCTTAATTCCTGCAAAGAAAGCAGCGAAGAAAGACCCGGTAATCGCACTAAGGACAGAATAATACTGCTCTCAAGTAAAAATCAAGACATCTTTGCGGTCTGTTTTCCGCCATACAGCGTTGTTGTCGTCGGCGGGCGTCAAGCCCGCTCTCCTCCTCCGCCTTGCATGACGAAAAATAAACCGCAAAGACAGGATGATTTTAATCAGGGATATTAGTATTAGTAATCTTATCGGTAAGTTTTGTGCACATATTCTGCCACATAAAAGGCAAAGAAGACGGCTGCTTCGCAGTCGTCTTCTTTGTGTAAATATTGTATTTGTGAAGCATTTTGTCTTGTCGATTTTCTTATTTGAGACTGGTATTACCAACATACTTTCCCGGGATTCAGTATATTATCCGGGTCAAACACCTGCTTGATACCCTGCATGATAAGGAGTAAATCCTCCGCCAAAGACTCTTTCAAATATGGCTGCTTGACATAGCCGATGCCGTGTTCTCCCGACACCTCGCCATGCAGCTCCCGAGCTTTTTTATACATGGCATCCATGGCAGACATCTTCCGCTGCTCCCATTGGATGTCGGTCAATTCATCGCGCAGCACATAGATATGCAGGTTTCCGTCACCGGCATGGCCAAAGCTTTTAATGCGGATACCGACAGTTTTTTGAAGCTTATGGATAAAATCCACCATCTCCCCGATGCAGCTTCGCGGTACAACAACATCCACCTCGTCCATCGCACATGTTGAAGCCTTAATGGCCTCTAAAAACGCCCCTCGCGCCTTCCAGACCGTTTCACTCCGCTCCTCTGTATCCATTATCAAAACATCGGTCGCGCCCTGATCCAGACAAATCTGTGCCACGCTGTCATAATCACGCTCAATGTCTGCTTTCGTGTTTCCGTCAAACTTCAGCAGAAGGTACGCATCCGCATTGGTAACCGGAAATGCCAAACCGAGATACCGTTCGGCATCCTTAATCACTTCCTGTTCCATAAACTCTACAGCCGTAGGAACAGCTTGGGAGCGGATAATCAGTGGCACCGCTCCGATAGCCCGATCAAGGGATGGAAACGGAACGAGTAAGCTAATTGTTTTCTTAGGCAGCGGCAGTAGCTTAAGGACCGCTTTGGTCACCACGCCAAGCGTTCCCTCCGCCCCAACCATCAGATCCTTCAAAGCATATCCGGAGCTGTTCTTGACAGTTTTTCCGCCCAGCCGGACGATATTGCCGTTTGGCAACACCACCTCCAGCCCCCGCACATAATCCCGCGTCACGCCGTATTTGACGGCACGCATTCCACCCGCGTTAGTGCTGATATTGCCGCCGATAGTGGCTGATTTTTCGCCCGGATCAGGCGGATAAAATAACTGATTTTCCTCCACAAACTGAGACAAATCCATCAGCAAAACGCCCGGTTCCACGGTAACCGTCATGTTTTCCTCATCCAACTCCAGAATCCGATTCATACCGCTGAGGTCGAGCAGAATACCGTGCTCCACCGGCACAGCGGCGCCCACCAGCCCGGTGCCGGAGCCCCGGGGTGTAATCGGTATTCGCTGCGAGCAGGCATACTTTATCACAGCAGCGACTTCTTCCGTACTGCACACCTTTATCACAATATCGGGGTGGCTTGTGATATCCCCCAGCTCGTCATGGCTGTAATCTTCCCCTACATCGTCCCGGTAGAGCACACGATCACAATCTCCTACAATCTCCAGAATACGCTTATAATCCTGATCATCAAACACTTTGTACGACATAATCGCAACCCTCCCCACCTTGTTGTAGTTTTTCAATAAGCCTAGGTACGATGTCATACAGGTCCCCTACCAGGCCAATATGTGCCACGCTAAAAATCGGCGCTTTTTCATCTTTGTTGATAGCGATAATCTTGTCTGCCGACTTCATCCCTGCCGAAAATTGCACCGCACCGGATACGCCGCAGGCAATAATCAGCTTGGGTCGGACGGTTCGCCCGCTTAATCCGATCTGCCGCCCGCCGTCTAACCAACCGGCCTCAGCCAATGGGCGGGTACAGGCAAGCTCACCACCCAGTAGTTCTGCCAGCGTTTGCAGCAGAGCTAAATCCTCTTTCTTTTTCACGCCCCGTCCGGCGGCAACCAACACCTCGACCTGTTCAAGCGACCGTGTCTTTTCCTTGTGCCGGACGCTGAGTACCCGTATGTTAGAGCTAAGCATTTTCTCGTCAATGCTGCAAGACACAATCTTTCCGCTCGCTTGGGCAGTGCACACGGGTGCATTCATCACCTTGTACCGTACCGTAGCTAGCTGCGGACGGTGATTCGGCGTGATGATCTGCGCCATTATGTTGCCCCCGAAAGCCGGTCGTATTTGTACCAAATCGGTGTTATCCAAAATATCCAACACGGTGCAATCCGCCGTCAACCCGGTGCGGAGCCGCGCTGCCAAACGCGGTGCCAGCTGCCGTCCTACCGGCGTTGCCCCCACGAGTATAACCGACGGCTTATTCCGGTTTACAAAATCCTCAAATGCGGCAGTATATGGTTCGATTTGAAAGTGTCCCAACCGAGGAGTATCATAAACGAATACGGCATCCACCCCATAATGCAGCAACGCTTCCGCCGCTGTCCCAACATCACTGCCCAATAGCAGGCAGAATACCGACTGACCCGATTTCTCGGCCAGCTCTCGCGCTTTGCCGATCAGTTCAAAGGTAACCGGATGAATGTCGCCGTCTTCGTAATCAACATAAACGCAGATGCCACTCCATTGCGATTTGTCAACCGCAACCTTATCCTCCAGGTACTCCACTTCACCATTTTTGCTTTTATTAACGCAAAGCTTACACATTTTACACGCCGCGTTGATCTGAACATCTCCATCCACAATCTCCATCGCATGAAAAGGGCAACACTCTATAAATTGTTTCTTGTCAACAATACGCTCCTGATGAATCACCAGTCCCATTTTCTTTTACCTCCGCACAAATTTCTGTCCGATAAGAAGGTCCGCCAGTCTTTGCGATAACTCCTCCGCATTCCCGTCCCACAGCTGCTGATCATCATTAACATCAGGCGAAAAAATACGCTGCACCTGTGTGGGGGAGCCGCTTAATCCATAACGGGCAGTGCTCTGATCCGGCAAGTCAGCCAAAGACAACACCGTAATTTCCCGGTCTTGGGTCAGCTTCTTTTTTATATATGACGGTAAGCGGGGCTGATAAATCCCCTTGTCGACACAAAGAAGACAGGGGAGTTGGATTTCTACCGTCTCCACCGTGTTCGACAATCCCATTTCCACCGTAATGGACTCTTCTCCGGCTTCGTGAATTGCTGTTACATTGGTAGCGCTCGGGATTCCCAGAAACTCACTGATTTCGCTGCCAACCTGTGCGGTATCGCCATCGGTTGTCTGTTTACCGCAAAAGATTATGTCAAAATGACCTGCCGTCTTAATTGCTTGTGACAATGTATAGCTCGTAGCCAAAACATCGGCGCCTGCAAACTTCCTATCTGATACCAGTATGCCATGATCTGCACCCATGGCATAGGCTTCGCGGATGATTTCGGTGGCTTGCCCCGGCCCCATGGTGATAACCGTGATCTTGCCCCCTACTTGTTCCCTCAATCGTAATGCACTTTCCAGCGCGTACAGATCGTAAGGATTCATTTTGGAATCGACCCCGTCCCGTTTCAATACCCCTGATACCGGATCTATCTCCACTTTATTGGTTCCCGGCACCTGCTTAATACAAACAAGTATCTCCATACTCGTATCCTCCCGGCTATAATATAAATGCGCTATTATGAAATTGGTATGACCAATTTCATAATAGCGCATTTTAATCAATTTGTCTATGATAGATATTTTATTAACATTCTCCGCCCTTTGCTTCGTTCAAATATTCCCAAATAATTTCCTCATGGCGGCGATATGCTTGGTACAAGGCAGCAACATCCCTTGATTTAAAAGAAGATATCATGGCGCGGTGAATACTAAGCAGGCGTTCCCTGTTATGATCACCCTGCAGAATAGAGGCACGGATATTCTTGATGAAATCATCAATCGGTACTTCCATGGCATTCAAAATTTGAATCATGATGCCATTGTCCGAAGCATAGACAATAGTGTGATGCAGGCGTCTGTCTAAATCGGCAGCAACCTCTTCATCCTTGGTCGCTTCCATTTCATCAACAATCGCTTCCAACTCCTCAATCTGTGTACCTGTCAGGTTCTGAGTGGCCAACTCAGCAGCCTTCAGTTCCAGAGCTGCACGAATGTCGCTGAGCTGGCGACCGTCTGTTTGTCTGAGTAGAAACATCATGGACAGTGCTTCGGTCATGCTTTTTTCAAAGTTTACCGAGATAAAATTTCCTGCACCCTGTACGCTTTCTATTACGCCCAGAACCTCCATGGTACGCAGTGCCTCGCGTATGGAGGTTCGGCTAATTCTCAGCCGTTCGGCCATTTCTCGTTCGGGAGGCAACTTCTTTCCCGGTTTGAGACGACCTGCTGTAATCTCAGATTTAATAAACCGAATCACACTATCATAAGTACGCTTATCCAAATGTCTCCGCCCCGTTCATATTCACTCGATTGCTTGTAACAGTCAAATTCTAAATTGTTTTAAGTTATAAGTCAATACCGAGCCGTCGGGAGCGTTGCTGTCACAATCGAGTACGCTTGAGGAAAACACACCTTAGCCACGAAATTCGGGACGCCGTCCTCTTAACTTATTTTGAGATGAATTGGATATCATTCAGAATGGTCACATAATCGGAAGCGAGCGAATCAAAACTGCTTTCCAGACCGCCGAATGTAATAACATAGGTTTTACTATCCACAATCACATATGCATAGCACATGTGCATAGAGATATTTCATCTTCATTCCGTTTACGGTGCAGGTAAAGAATTTGCCATGCTTCGCTCGGTGGGTAAGACCAACAAAGGCTTTAACAAAATAATGAATTTAGAGTGCGTTTTTTATGGTGTAATACTGTTCTCAAGTAAAAGGTGAGACAAAATTTGCGAGGATGTTTTTCGTCATACAAGGCGGAGGAGGAGGGCGGACTGACGCCCGCCGACGACAACAACGCTGTATGGCAGAAAACAGACCGCAAAGATGTCTTGATTTTTACTTGAGAGCAGTATAAAGGCTTTATTGTACGGACTTCCCGCTTCGGTTGTTATTACTATTTTAATCTATATGGGTATTATAGGGGGGTGATGTTGCTCTCAACCTGCCCTGGGCAAGCATCGGGATTAGTGTTCTGAGCGTGTTTCTTGTGGTGTTTATCAGTATGCTATATTCCACAAGCAAAATTAAAGTTTGAAAAATAAATTTTTCAAACGGCAAATTTGTGCTTTTCGGTCGAACACCGACCAAAATTTCGACACAAGTGTCGAAACCGCACAAAGTTTGCGGACTACCCGAAAGGAATGGCCATAAAAATGAAAATACGGTTGGGTGTTTACTCTTTTGAATCCCGATACTTTTTAGGAGATACACCGTATTTGTTGTTAAAAAGCCTGTGGAAATAACTTATATTTGTATATCCGACTGCATTAGCAATATCAATTATTTTCATTTTTGTTGTACGAATAAGAAAGGCTGATTGGGAAAGGCGTTTTTCTTGTACAAGGTCGGTATATGTAAAACCGGTTTTTGATTTTATTTCTTTTGACAGCCAAAACAAATCATAGTGCATTATTTCGGCAAGCTCAGAAAGACTTCCGTGTTTATAGTTAGTTTCTGTGTAACTAAATACCCGAAACGGAAAACTTTCTTTCTTTTTGGGATAAGAAAGGCGGTCGGTACAGTTAAGCAGTTGCATAAATAACAATCCCATCGTGGTTTGATTAATATTTCCCTTGTTGGTTGTGTTATTTATAATGGTCCACAAAAGGTTTTCAATAAGATTCTGTACGGGTAACACATCCGCTACTTTAAAATGGAGATAGCCTTTTGTATCGGTTGTCTTTCCTAAACAGTCGGTAATAAACTTTTGCAGAGGAGTTTCTTCCTCACCTAACATTTCAAGAGTTTTATCAAAAAACTGAGGGAGAATGATAAAATTAACAGCAATGTCGTTTTCCTTTGCCGGCAGTATTTCCTGCATTGCGGTTTGACCTAAAAACAGTAATTCTCCGATGCTCAGTTTTATTTTGTTCCCGTTAATAATATGTGTCGTTTCCCCCGAGCACATATATATGGCTTCTACATAATCGTGGGAATGTTTAGGAAAGTGGATAAAACGGGTATGTGGTCTTATGGAAATAAGTTTTCCGATGTTGAGGAGTTTCTTTGAATTAATAATACTTCCGCCGTTTTCGGTATATAAATCTTTATTTATTTCGGTATTGCCGTCAAGTATGGACTGCTCTTCAGGTGTAATCGGTCTTAGCTTATTTAGGATTGCTTCGTCAATCATTAACTCGCTCCCCCCCAAAAAAATCATACAATATTTGCAATCTCTCGTCAAGACAAATAATGACACTTTTTTGGACAAATAATGTTGTACTGTTTTGGAGTATAATATTAAAGGAAGTTAGGAGTTGAGCAGTTATGTATTACTTAGCAATAGATATTGGGGCTTCCGGCGGACGGCACATTTTAGGTACTCTCCAAAACGGGAAATTAATACTTGAAGAGA
>JAQWBK010000059.1 GCA_028706415.1 Oscillospiraceae bacterium
AATATGATACGGCGTATTGTAGATATGGATAAAAGGGCACGAGAAATAACTCAAGCCGCCCAAAGAGAAAAAATCGAATCAGAAAAAACCATAGTTAATAAGGCTGCGAAGCTCCGCCATGAAAAATTATCAGACGCCCGCCACCGTATACGGGTCAATATGGAGCTTGAGAATGAACTTCTTGAGCAAGATTGGAATAAAAAAAAGGCTGTATATGACGCACAGCTAAGTAAAATGGAAAAGCTGTATAATGAGAACAGCGATAAATGGGTTGAGGATATCGTTCAAAACACATTAAATAATTGATATTTTATTGATGGGAGGGTTGCTGTTATATTTAGTTCGCCGTTTTCCGCTAATGTAATACTTGGCAAAGCAAGGGCAATGTTCGGCAACTCTCTGAAATCCAAGGATTTTATTAACATGCTCAACTGCCGAAGTGTCAGTGAAATTGCCGGATATCTAAAATATAATACCTCATATGCCTCGGTTCTGTCCAATATCAATGAATCGACAATTCACCGAGGGCATTTGGAAATGATTCTTGGTCAAAAGCAGTTCAACGATTATGCGGCGCTGGCGAGATATGATATGACGGTCGGGCTAAAAATGTCCGACTATATAATAAAGCGTGCCGAAATAGGGTTGATTATTTCCTGTCTGCGTCTGATTAGTGCCGGTAGGGCAGGCGAATTTCTTTTTTCAATGCCCATGTTTTTTTCATCTCATACACAGCTTGATCTTATAAAGATGAGTCAATGTAAATCCTATAACCAGCTTGTTGAAGCTATGGAGCATACAGTTTATCGTGATATCCTTGCAAAATTCCAACCAAAGGATAATGGTAAAATTCTTCTTACAGAAATTGAAACCGCCCTTTTTACCCATCTTACCCAAACTTTTTTCAAGATGATCGAAAAACACAGACCTTCTACCAGAGACAAATTAAGAAGTCTTTTCGGGGCTGATATTGATGTTCAGAATGTAACCCGAATTCTTAGATTGAAACGGTTCTTTAATGCAGAACCGGAATTCATCAGAAAAAATTTTCTGCCTTTCGGTAACAGCATTTCAATAAAGGCCATGGAGAGCATGATAAACGCGCCCACTGCGGATGCGGTCATGGATATTTTTCTCAGCACTCCTTTGGGACGCAGTATTCCGGAATCACAGCGGGCATTTACTTATGATCTTCACCATCGTGTTCCCTATTTCGCCGCGCGGCGATATATGCATTATTCAATCCATCCTGCCGTTGTCATGCTGTCATACATCTATATAGCCGACATCGAGTTGGATGATATTATAAATATAATCGAAGGTGTCAGATATCAGCTACAACCGGATGAAATCAAACCCATGCTGGTTCTGGCGAATTATTGAGGAGGTGAAGGAAAAATGGCTATCTCTAAAATGTTGCTGTTCAATATAAACGGTCAAATGAACTCACTTGACGCGACAATTTTTGCCTGCGGGAAAACGGGTGTTTCTCAACCGGATGATACATTATCATTTTTTTCGGATACCTCTGATTTTAATACCCTAAAAGAAGAAAACCCTTTCACTAATTCCCTGAGCAAGATGGAAACTGCCATATCACGGGCAGGTGGAGAAATTAAAGAGATTGAGGTTGAAATAAGTCCGGACACCGATAAAGATGCGCTTTTTAAATATGTTGACGATTTTTCAGAGCGTATTACAGACTTGACAAATCAGCGCATAGCTGCCGCCATGCGGGTTGATGAGCTGAAAAAAGAATGTGAACAATTTGAGCACTTTTTCGGTCTGGGCATTGACTTGGATGACATTCTTGCTTGTACCATGATTAAGGTTCGGTTTGGCCGTCTTCCGCGGGAAAGCTTTGAAAAGCTGAAAATGTATGATGCCAATTCTTATGTTTTGTTTTTCCCCGGAGGTAAGGATGAAAGCTATTACTGGGGAGTATATTTCGCTCCTCTTGATTTTGCCAATGAGATAGACCGGGTTTTTTCGGGATTATATTTTGAGCGGCTTCGCATACCGTCGGCTGTTGGAACTCCGGAAGAAATCGTCGCCAATCTCGGCAAGAAAAGAGAAGAAGCCGAAAGAGAATATGAGATGCTCGACCGGCAAGTAAACAAAACCCGGCTGGAAGAAAAGGTAAAATACCTTAAAGTTTATTCGCAGCTTCGTCAGCTGAGTTACTATTTCAGCGCTAGGCGTTTCGCCGCCAAATATAACGACAAATTTATTCTAACCGGCTGGATTCCTGCCCGGGACGAAAAAAAATTCAGATTGGCGTTAAATTCGGTTGATGCCATTGAATACTCGATTGAAAGCGCGGGCAGCGACACCCATCATACCCCTCCCATCGAGCTTCGCAACCCCTCCCTTTTAAAACCGTTTGAATTTTTTGTGGATATGTACGGCCTGCCCCGTTATAACGAAATCGACCCCACAATATTTATGGCATTTACCTATACCATACTGTTCGGAATTATGTTCGCCGATTTGGGCCAGGGTATTTGCCTCGCAATAATCGGCTGGCTTATGTGGAAGCTCAAAAAAATGGCAATAGGGAAAATTTTAATCCCTTGTGGTATTTCGGCGTCTGTCTTTGGTACGGTGTTCGGTTCAGTTTTTGGATTTGAGCATATACTGGACCCGCTTTATAAAGCTGTTTTGGGGCTTGATGAAAAGCCCATTGAGGTAATGAAGCCTTCCATGACAAGCTCGATATTACTGGCATCGGCTGGGATAGGTCTGGTACTTATAATCGCTGCCATGCTACTTAATATTTATTCCTGTATAAAACGACACGATTATGAAAATGGCCTCTTCGGGTCGAACGGCATCGCGGGTCTGGTTTTTTATTCATCCCTTGTTTTCGGGCTTATCGGTCAGCTGTCCGGTGCCTTTTTAATGACGCGTTTATATGTTATCCCCCTCATAATCCTCCCCCTTGTTTTGGTATATCTGCGGGAACCGCTGGGCCGCCTGGCGGCGGGTGAAGAAAAATGGCAACCCGAAAGCTGGGGAGAATATCTGCTTCAGAATTTTTTCGAACTGTTTGAGATGCTGCTGTCATATCTCTCAAATACAATGTCTTTCCTTCGTGTCGGCGCGTTTGTACTTGTACATTCAGGCATGATGATGGCGGTTTTCACACTGGCGGGGCTGACAAGCGGTATTTGGTATGCTGTTATAATAATTGTAGGAAATATAATTGTTATGGCCATGGAAGCTCTTCTGGTAGCAATACAGGTTATGCGGCTTGAGTTTTATGAGATGTTCAGCCGATATTATAAAGGAGACGGGCGGCCATATACCCCCCTCAATTCCATGTCAAAAGAGAAGGTTTTTTCGGAACGCAATTAACACCGATACGGCAAAACGCCTATCGATGAATTATCAGGAGGTAAATGTTATGAACTTATTCCTTATGCTTATTCCTGCAGCTTTACTGGTAGCCTCGGTTGTTATTTCGGTGGTTTTGGTTAAGCGCGGCACCTCTGCCAAACGCGCAATGGCAATCCATTTCATTTCGCTGATTATTATTGCATCATTCAGTATGATGCTGCCGTTCGGCGCATCCGCCGAGGCGGCAAATGATACAAGTGAAGCGGTCGCCGCTCAAACCGATCAACCGGCCCCTCAGGATACAAGCGGGCTTAAATACATCGGCGCGGCGCTTGCGGTAGGGCTTGCTGGACTTGGGGGCGGTATTGCCGTAGCAGCGGGTGCCCCTGCTGCAATAGGCGCCAATGTAGAGGATCCTAAGTCTTTTGGTAAGTCAATCATATTTGTTGCACTGGGTGAAGGCTTTGGGCTTTACGGCTTGCTAATCGGCATCCTGTGTCTTGTACTTTAATTGTGATAATCAATCCCTGACAAAGGTGGTGAACGGTATGCGTTTTTATTTGATAAGCGATAACATTGATACCCAGGTCGGCATGCGGCTTGCCGGTATTAACGGCATTGTTGTCCATGAAAAGGAAGAAGTCACAAAGGCATTGTCGGATGTTTTGCAGATGGAGGATGTTGCTGTGGTTCTTATGACCGAGGGCTTGGTTAATCTTTGTCCCGACCTTGTTGATGATATAAAATTAAACCGCACCCGTCCGCTGATTGTTGAAATACCCGATCGCCGAGGCAATGGCAGAGCAAAAAATTCAATCACCCGATATGTGCGCGAGGCAATCGGTATTAAGATTTAATTATTGTTTTAGTATCAGCAAACTTCTGTTTTTCAGGTTTTTTGCAGATACCCGAAAGGGCATGGTTATATGACAAACAGCCAAAATAAAATAAATAAATTTGTTCAGGCAATAACAGCTTATGCCCAAGAGCAGCGGGATAAAATTCTTCTTGAAGCCGAAGCCTTCAAGGCGGAGCGCCTTCAAAAGGCAGAGCAGGAAGTGCTGGCAGATGCATATAAGCTGATACAAAAGGAAACCGCCGAAATACGCAGTGAGAGCGTGCGGGAAATGTATCGCCGCGACACAGAGGCTCGAAAGGCGCTGTTTTCTCGCCGCCGTCAAATAACGGACGAGGTTTTTAAGCGTGCCCAAAACCAGCTTATTGAGTTTACAAAAAAGCCGGAATATACCGAGTATATCACCAAGATGCTTGAAAACATGATATCAATGCTTCCCGAAAGTATCGTTTACATGATTGCCCAAAAAGACTCGGCTATGCTTGAAACACTTTCATCCCTTTGCCCTGAGGAAAGCAGCATTAAAACTGTTGATGATATTCTTATTGGGGGCATACGCGCCCTTAATTCCGAAAGCGGCCAGATTATAGATAATACACTGGATTCAAGGCTGATGTCACAGCATGAGCGGTTTATTCTTACATCGGGGCTAAACATTGAATAAGTCACGGTTCTTTCACACCATGGGGGACTAGGTTGAAAGAAACTTTTCTTTCAAGCCGGGACCAAAACCCCACAACTCCCCAACGACACAAAGGAATGAAGCTTATTATGGATAATTTAATTTTTGGAATAAACGGCCCCGTTATAACCTTGCTGGGTGATACCGGCTTGTCATTGATGGAGATGGTTTATGTCGGTAAGGACAAGCTGGTCGGAGAGGTTATCGGTATTAACGAAAGAGAAACCACCGTTCAGGTATATGAAAATACCACCGGCCTGCATCCAGGCGAAGAGGTTATCGGAACGGGCAACCCGCTTTGTGCAACCCTGGGTCCGGGTATTCTTAGCAATATTTTTGACGGTATCGAACGCCCGCTTAAGGATATAGAGGCAATCTCAGGTGATTTCATAAGCCGGGGCGTAACGGTTCCCTCCTTGGATGAACACCGTGAATGGAATGTAACCCTCACGGTTAATGTGGGGGATAAACTATCTTCGGGTGTAATATATGCCACCTGCCCCGAAACCCCCGTCATCACACACAAGTGTATTGTTCCGCCTGCATTATCGGGAATTGTCGAGCAGGTTAAACCAAACGGAAAATACCGTATTAATGATACCGTGGTTACCCTTCGTGACGATAAAGGAAGGCTGCACGAGTTGTCCCTCTGCCATAAATGGCCTATCCGAACACCCCGGCCAACGGCAAAAAGGTTATATGCAAAGGCTCCCCTCGTAACCGGCCAACGCATCATTGATACATTATTCCCTGTTGCAAAAGGTGGCACCGCCGCCATTCCTGGGGGGTTTGGAACAGGTAAGACCATGACCCAGCACCAGCTTGCAAAATGGTGTGATGCCGATATTATCATATATATCGGCTGCGGGGAACGGGGAAACGAGATGTCTCAAGTTCTGGAGGAGTTTTCAAATCTCATTGACCCAAAATCCGGCCGGCCTATGACCGATCGAACCTCACTAATCGCCAACACCTCAAACATGCCGGTGGCCGCCCGCGAAGCCTCCATCTATACAGGAATTACCCTTGCTGAATATTATCGTGATATGGGTTATCATGTGGCAATAATGGCGGATTCAACTTCTCGCTGGGCAGAGGCCTTGCGTGAGATTTCCGGTAGACTTGAGGAAATGCCTGCCGAGGAAGGATTTCCTGCCTATCTCCCCTCCCGACTGTCCGAATTCTATGAACGCGCCGGCCTGGTTGAATCTCTGGGGGGTAATCAGGGAAGCGTTACCATCATCGGCGCAGTCTCCCCACAGGGCAGCGATTTCTCGGAACCGGTAACACAAAACACCAAACGATTTACCCGCTGCTTCTGGGCACTTGATAAATCGCTTGCATATGCAAGACACTATCCCGCCATCAACTGGACATCCAGCTACAGCGAATATCTGAGCGATTTATCACAATGGTACAAATCAAATGTGAGTGAAGATTTTCTCGACTGTCGCGCTCGGATTACCCAAGTATTACAAGAAGAAAATAAGCTGATGGAAATTGTTAAGCTTATCGGGGCGGATATACTTCCCGACGACCAAAAGCTGGTTATTGAAACCGCCCGTGTAATTCGCGTAGGCTTTCTTCAGCAGAATGCTTATCATAAGGAAGATACCTATGTGCCATTAAGTAAACAGCTGATGATGATGAGAATAATTCTGTATCTCCATCGCTCGGTGCAGGCGGTTTTGGCTACCGGGATACCAATATCGCGCATAATATCGCTGGGACTTTTTGATAAGCTAATTCGCATGAAATATGAAATACCAAACGACAAACCAAAAGCTCAGGATGATTATTTTACCCAAATAGATAACGCATTAAAAACCCTGTAATTATCGCCGTTTTATACATGATAAAAGTGCGGAAAGGCATGATTCTTTCTATGATTATTGAATATATGGGCGTAAAAGAAATAAACGGTTCAATCATTGTGCTTGACGGGGTTAAAGACCTGTCCTTTGAAGAAACCGTTGTTATTCATCTTGACAATGGCCAAGAGCGTTCCGGCCGTGTAGTTCAGATTGAAGGGGAACGCGCGGTTATTCAGGTATTTGAGGGTGTAAAGGGAATTTCCCTTACAAACACCCGCACCCGATTGCTTGGTCATCCTGTCGAGATGCCCCTGTCAACCGAGCTACTTGGCCGAATTCTTGACGGAGCCGGCCGCCCCAATGACGGACTGGGAGATATATTCCCTGAAAAGCGACGGGACATTAACGGCACACCCATAAATCCGGTTTCCCGGGTATATCCACGAAATTTTATTTCGACCGGAATATCATCTATCGACTGTCTGATGACCCTTATTCGAGGGCAGAAGCTGCCCATATTTTCCGGTTCGGGTATGAGGCACAATGAGTTGGCGGCACAGATTGTACGGCAGGCAAGGATTGCAGATGATTCCGACACCGATTTTGCTATTGTATTTGCTGCAATGGGGGTTAAAAACGATGTGGCGGATTATTTCCGCCGAAGCTTTGAAGACAGCGGGGTTTTAAACCGTGTTGTAATGTTTCTAAATCTTTCAAACGACCCAATTATTGAACGAATACTCACCCCCCGCTGCGCCCTGACAGCTGCTGAATATCTTGCCTTTGATCGTGGAATGCAAATTCTCGTTATCATGACCGACATGACATCCTATGCCGAAGCCCTGCGGGAATTTTCCGCGTCCAAGGGTGAGATCCCGGGGCGAAAGGGGTATCCCGGCTATTTGTATTCCGATCTGGCTTCCATTTACGAGCGGGCGGGCATGATAAAAAGCAGCCGGGGATCGGTAACCCAAATTCCAATATTAACAATGCCAAACGACGATATAACTCATCCTGTTCCCGACCTTACCGGCTATATTACCGAAGGGCAGATTGTGCTTGACCGCACCCTGGACAGCGGCGGCATTTATCCCCCTGTTTCCCCCCTGCCCTCCCTATCTCGGCTAATGAAGGATGGTATAGGTGACGGTTTTACCCGCGCCGATCATTCGGCGGTCGCAAATCAGCTCTTTGCATGTTATGCCCGCGTACAGGAGGCGCGTTCACTTGCCTCGGTTATCGGTGAGGAGGAACTATCTCCCAACGATAAAAAGCTAATTGAATTCGGGCGGTTATTTGATAATAAATTTATTAATCAGGGATATCTTGAAAACAGAACAATAGATCAGACCTTGGATCTGGGATGGGAACTATTATCCGTCTTGCCGCGTGAAGAGCTTGACCGCATCGATGACAAAATGCTTGAAGGCCATTATAACCCTGACAATCAATAATCAGCGGATGACCAACGGTACCTATCAAGGAGGGATTAATTTTGGCACAGCAGATTTTTCCGACCAAAGGCAACCTTATCAATACGAAAAAATCCCTTGAGCTTGCCAATGTTGGTTTTGAACTACTGGATAGAAAGCGAAACATCATAATTCGTGAAATGATGACTCTTATCGACCGCGCCGCACATGTTCAAGAACAGATTGACGACTGTTATGAGCAGGCATATCTTGCCCTGCAAAGGGCAAACATAGCCCACGGCGTGGTAAGCGATATTGCAGCGGCGGTACCTGAGGAAAATGGTTTATCCCTTACATCACGAAGTGTAATGGGAATTGAAATTCCGATTGTACGCCTTGAAACGCAGCCGCTGGAGCTTTCATACGGCTTTATGTTTTCCAGCGCGCTTTTGGATGAGGCATATATCAAATTCGATTCTGTCAAAAAGCTAACCGCCCAGCTGGCCGAAATTGAAAATAGTGTTTATCGCCTCGCAACGGCAGTAAATAAAACTCAAAAAAGAGCCAACGCCCTGAAAAACATTATAATTCCCCGACTGTCTTCCACGGTAAAAACTATTACAGATTCGCTGGAAGAAAAAGAAAGAGAAGATTTCTCTCGATTAAAGGTAATAAAAGCCCAAAATCAGAAAAAATAATACGGTCATTGATTTTACAATCGATGGCCGTTTTGTTTTTTATATTAGTATGAGGCTTTGGTCATAAGACGGTCAATAATTCATATATTATAAAAGGTTTAAGTTTATAATGCTCTTCGCGAAAGGATGGTCATGGACATGACAATAAAAAATTATTTTGTTAATGGGATAACCGCACAAGGTTATATAGATTTCTTTTCGTTTAATATCCAAGGACTAAAAAATATTTTTGTGTTAAACGGTCAACACAAAATGAAAAAATCAGAATTTATAAACTCAATTATTATGAAATATAAGGATGGCCTGACCGATATTGAATGCATACACAATCCCCTTAATCCCGATATGTTGGACGCGATAATTATTCCGAATTTAAGTATTGCGGTGGCGGACGGAGCAGGGTTGCATATAACCTCCCCGCCCGACGGCGTTATTGAGCAGATTGAGGTTGATATCTGTGACAATTCAGAATTAAGCATCTACAAAGAGGATATCGCCAAGGCAAAAACAAGTCTGGTCGAATGCTGCGACAACGCCCGCAAATGCTTTGAGCAGGGCTTAGGCGTGCACGATGAATGGGAAAAGTGTTATATCGATCGCACCGACTTTGAAA
>JAQWBK010000060.1 GCA_028706415.1 Oscillospiraceae bacterium
TCGTCTGCCTTAACACACAAAAAACATCCTCGCAAATTATAGAACATTTTTAATCAGGGATTAGTATTAGTTATTAACTCGACCATTGATTGGGTTAAATGTTTCCCGAAATCCTCAACCACTACACTCAGAAAGGAGTATGGTCTGTCACGCAACATAGCGGCTGATAATACAGTTCTAAGCTACCTCGCCTATTATAGGAATTAATTAAACTCCAAGGGTGTTAGTTGGTGGTTTTTATGAGATAAGCGACCGGACTGTATCGAATGTGGCAGTACCATTATGAAATATTATGTCAAATAATACTCCTGCACCTGCTGAAGAAATAAATAACAGCAACGGGAATGCTACTTTTTTCCGCTCGCTTGCTCAGGAATTTATCGCCGAGCCTTATCCTCCCGCCAGCCTGCGTCCCCTGCATAGGCGGATACGGCTCGCGCTGAAAACCCTGCGTAAAGCCAGCCGTCAAAACGCTCCGGATAAGAAAATTACCGATGACGGTGAAAAGGGTTTTCGCGAGTGGTTGGATGATAATTATCATCTTTTGATGCGTGAGGGAACAGGTGTGTTAACCGGTCTGCGTTATGCAAACAAGCAGCCCAGCAACGGAAAAATGCCGGCAAGCTGTTCTCTACTGATAAAGATGGTGCACAAAATAGGCGTTCCGGATGAGCTTACATTCGAGGAAATGATTAAAATCGTTCAGCGTGTGCGTCCTCTGACGGTTTTTGAGCTGGAGCAGCTTCCGCTTTGTCTTAGGGCTGCTTTAATAATTATGGCAGCCGAGGCCTGCAAACAAAAAGGGGGAGAGGCCGAACGGCTGATTGCGATATCGGTCTGCGGACTGCGGCAGGTCGTGGGGTTGGATTTTACGGGCATGACAGAAAGACACAGTATTGTTGAGCGTATTCTGCGGGATGATCCGGCAGATATTTATACCAAAATGGATGATAAAACACGGGCGGATTATCGCAACCGAACCGCTTTGGCGGCATTAAAAAGCGGTAAAAGCGAGGCCGCAACGGCGGCAGAATTTATTGAGCTTGCGAAAAAGGGGGATACCCCGCGTGAAAAGCATGTGGGCACCCCCCTGGTTGCCTATGCCAACCGCTATGAGCGGCGCAACCGCGGCCGTGTTTTGCTAATCAGCAACATGCTTGTTCCTGCTGCTGCGTCCATTGCGCTGGCGGCAGCCGTGGGAATTCCTTTATTGGCTCTTTTATTTTATATTCCGCTTGCCGAGCTGTGCCGCCCTGTGTTACAGCAATTGCTCCTTTTTGGGATAACCCCCCGACGGCTGCCCCGTATCGAGTTAAATGGAATAATCCCCCAAGAGGGGCGCACGGTTATAACCGTTTCATCCCTGTTGCCGGGGGCACAAAATGCTGCAAAAACCGCAAAGCATCTTTATGATCTTTATAATACAAACGGTCGGGGGGCGGTGCAAATCTGTCTTTTGGCCGATTTGTCTCAGGCCTCTTATCCCACAATTCCGCGGGATGCCGCCGATATATCTGCCATGCGCAGGGAAATTCGTCGGCTTAATAACCGAACCGGTAATAAGTTTATTCTTGCCGTTCGCCCGCGTGAATACAGCCAGACCATGAAAGCATATACCGGGCGGGAGCGCAAGCGGGGGGCCATTACCGAGCTTATCCGAATAATAAAAGGCGGTACCCCTCAATTTATTGCGTTTGAGGGCGACATTGAGCGGCTAAGGCAGGCGGCATACCTGCTTGCCTTGGATGCCGATACAGGTATGCTGCTTGATACGGCGGCCGAGCTTGTAGGAACGGCCCTTCATCCCATGGTCAAGCCCCAGATTTCTTCTGACGGGCGGCGGGTGGTCAGCGGATACGGCATACTCATCCCCCGACTTGTTGCCGAGCTGAATTCGGCCAACCGCACCGCATTTTCCCGCGCCATGGCGGGGGTGGGTGGGGTAACACCGTACGATGCTACGGCAGGCGATTTATATATGGATTGCTTTTCCTCCGCCGTTTTTACAGGTAAAGGGCTGATCGATGTTGAAGCCTTTTCTGTTTTAGAGAACTCATCTCTGCCCGAGGAGCAGGTGTTGAGCCACGATATTCTGGAGGGCTGTGTGCTGGGTACCGGCCTTGTATCGGATGTTGAAATGACCGACAGCTCCCCCTCCTCCATGGGGGGCTGGCTTGACAGGCTGCATCGCTGGATTCGCGGAGACTGGCAGAATATGCCCTTTATTTTTAATCGCAAGCTGCCCCTTGGACGGCTGGATCGCTGGAAGCTAACCGACAACCTGCGTCGCTCAATAACTCCGGCGGTGGCATTACTGTGCCTGCTTATATCCCCGTTTTTGCCCTGGCGCGCGGGCCAGCTGCTTGCCGTGACCGGACTGATTGCACCCATGGCAGGAAATTTATTGGCCGCCATATTATCCCTCGTTCATGGCGGCTGGATCACCCTGGGCGGACGGTATTACTCCCGCGTTCTGCCCCGAGCGCTGGGTTCGATAACACAGGCATGGTATACAATTATTATGCTGCCCCCAACAGCCCTCTCTTCCTTAGATGCCATACTGCGGGCGGTTGTCAGGCTGATGTCCAGACGAAAAATGCTTGAATGGACAACGGCGGCACAGGCGGACAAGGGCGGCGGGGGCTGGGTTGCATCCATCCGGCGTTTCTGGCCCACCGTTATTATTTCTGCCTTTCTAATATATTTCGGTGCCGGCTTTACAAGACTTGGCGGGGTTATATTTGCCATGCTGCTGCCTTTTGCCATCTATTCGGGCAGGTCGGGCTCCTCGGACAAGTCCACCGCCCCCCTGACCATGGGACAGCGCGAACAAATTGAATCGTATGCCTCGGCCATGTGGAGATATTTTGAGGAGCAATGCACACCCGAGGAGCATCATCTTCCTCCCGATAATGTGCAGGAGTCCCCTGTTTGGCGGGTTGCCCACCGTACCTCTCCCACAAATATCGGTCTATATCTTCTGTGCATTGTTGCGGCACATGATTTTGGCATTATCGATATTGATGTAATGCTCTCAAGGATAGAGAAAACCCTGAATTCCATAGAAAAGCTGGAAAAGTGGAGGGGTAACCTTTTAAACTGGTACGACACAAGAAGCCTGCGCCCGCTTAATCCCAGATATGTTTCGGCGGTGGATAGCGGAAATTTTTCCTGCTGTCTTGTTGCACTGCGCCAGTCGCTGTACGAGCTTGGGGGAGCCCGCGCCGAGGCTGCCGCCGAAAAGGCAAGGAAGCTTCAAAACGATATAGATCTTACCCCAATGTATAATAAAAACCGTGCTCTTTTTCATATTGGTATCGACCCCGATACATGCAGGCTGAGTACCTCCTTCTACGACCTTTTGATGAGCGAAAGCCGTATGACCGGCTATTTCGCCGTTGCAAGTCGCATAATTCCGAAAAAGCATTGGGGGGCACTCGGCCGCACCCTTACAAGATCGGGGAATGCAATAGGTCCGGTCTCATGGTCGGGTACCATGTTTGAATTCTTTATGCCCCGTCTGCTGTTGCCGGCGGTGGAGGGTACCATGGATTATGAGGCGTTGCGCTTTTGCTTGCACTGTCAGCGCCGCCGCCCTCCGCGGGGGATACCGTGGGGCATAAGCGAAAGCGGATTTTATGCATTTGATTGCAATTTGAATTATCAGTATAAAGCACACGGTGTTCCCCGTCTTGCATTAAAACGGGGCTTGGGCGGGGAGCTGGTCATCTCCCCCTATTCAAGCTTTCTTGCCCTGACAACCGACCCCTCCGCCGTGCTGAGAAACCTGTCAAGGCTTGAGAAGCTCGGAATGACGGGTAACTGCGGATTTTACGAGGCGGCCGATTTTACCAAGGGGCGCACAGCAAGGGGAGGTTATTCTGTCGTCAGAAGCTATATGGCCCACCATATCGGCATGAGCATGATTGCCTGTGCCAACGCTGTTAAGGATGATATATTTGTAAAGCGTTTTCTGAAGGACGAGGATATGACCCGGGCAACAGAGCTATTCTATGAAAAAGCCCCGACTGCCGGAGCGGTATATGAACCGGCACGGGAAAACAGTGTTCCCGAGATTCCGGGACGCTCCCAACCCTTTATCGAGGAAATCCGCCACATCAACCCGCGAACTCCGCGTATGCACCTTTTGACCGGTGCGGAATGGCAGCTTGCAATAACCGATACCGGTGCGGGCATATCATCCTCACACCGGATTGATATACATCGATTCAGTGATGATTTGCTGCTGGCTCCCCAGGGCATATTTGCAATAATCGGGGGAGAGGATGATGCCTTTTCAATTACGGCTGCACCGAATTATGATAAACAACCCCCCAGCGAAAATAAAAAAGGCAAACCCGATAAGCGCAGCCGCACATTTGAGGGAGTAAAGCGCCGTGCCGAATTTGAAACAGGGGCTGCAATATTTACTGCCGAAACGGGCTCCCTTGAAGCGGGCATGAGGGCAATGGTGCATCCCAGACTGCCCTGTGAGCAGCGGCAGGTTGTGGTGAAAAACCATGCAAGTCATCGAACGACTGTGTCGGTTATGTTTTATTTCGAGCCCAGTCTTGCCGGACGGAATGATGCGCTTGCCCATCCAGCATTCTCCCGAATATTTCTTTCTACCAAAAAGGATGAGGCGGTGCAGGCATTGTTTGTCACCCGCCGTCAGCGGGAGGGTGAACCACCCGCCTGCCTTGCCGCCGGCTTTCTTGACGACAGGGAATTTGAATATGAACCATCCCGTGAATTTTTGCTTGACCGTCCGCTGGGTATAGGCTCCCTTCCCTCTGCAATAAACAAGCCCTTCTCATCCTCGGGGGAGGGAATACCCGACAGTGCGGTTGCAATGAGGGTTAAGCTGGAGCTTCCCCCCCATACACAAAGGGCGGTTACCCTGGCACTGGTTGCAGCCCCGACGGTAAGCGAGGCGGCCAACAGATTAATTGAGATACGGCGGGAGGGAATGCTCTCGGCGAACAGGGCGGCCCCTTCTCCTTTTGGGGGGGTGGAAGCCCAGCTTGCCACCGAAATATTGCCCGATTTGTTTTATCCGCCGCGAATGCTGCGTGAATGGGCGGCAGCGGCGAGGGAAAATTCCAGGGGGCAGGATGCGCTTTGGCCGCTTGGAATATCGGGAGATTTTCCAATAATACTTGTTGAAATTCACAACGCCGCCGACGCTTCAAGGGCCGAGCCATATATGCGCCTGCATCGTTCGTTGATGCTTGGGGGGGTTATCACCGAGGTAGCCATTGCCTATCATGAAGGCGGGGAATATGACTCTCCGGTGCTGGCCGAACTGCGTGAGGCGGCACGAAATGCCGGGTGCAGCGAAATGCTGGGAAAACGCGGAGGCATCCATCCGATAAATCTTGTCAGTCATGGTGAAAGCGCATTATTACTCTTGACCGCGGTATGCGCCCACAATGGTGCAAGGGATTTGAGGAGAGCTGGGATTCCGCCGGCAAATTATAATGCTGTTCCTATACTGCCGGTAGAGCCGGTCGATGATATTAGCCAAAGTAATAATGAACCGGTTACCCAAATTGAGGGGGGCTTATTTAAGGGAGATAAATTTGTAATTACCCAAGTCCCCCGTCTGCCGTGGTGCCATGTTCTTGCTAATCCGGATTTCGGCACACTGGTTTCGGACAAGGCGTTGGGCTTTACCTGGGCTGTAAACTCCCGTGAAAACAAGCTGACCCCCTGGAACAACGATACCTCTGCGGACAACAGGGGGGAGATGCTGCTGCTTCGTATTGGCAGCACCATATATGACACCGTTCTGGGGGCGCAAGTCGAATACGGGGACGGTTACGCAAAATATTCGGGACGGTGCGAGGGTATTAATACAACGGTTACGGTAAGCGTACCCGCCCAAGGCATGTGGAAAATGGTTGAATTGTCTTTGGAAAATACCGGAGAGGAGGAAATAGATATACAATCTGTTTATTATACAGAACCAATACTGGGAGTAAACAGACGAAACGCCCGTCATACCGTTGCCCATTGGGAAAACGGGGCATTGATTTTGCGCAATCCGTTTGGAACGGTTAAGGGTAGCGCAATTCTCACGGCGGTGGGCGGAGCGGACGGCTGCGACTGTGACCGGGGCAGCTTTTTAACCGGCTCTTGGAGCGGGGGCACATTGTCTCCGCTGCCCGACCCCTGCGCCGCCGTAATTGTGCGGCGAAAGCTCCCCCCAAGACGGCGGGAAAATATCTCCTTTGTTCTGGGCTTTACCGAGCAAATCGGCTCCAATGCAAATGCAGAGGTGTTAAGGCTGCCCGAGCTTGCTAAAGCCACCCCGCGAATGACATTAAATCTGCCCAGCATCAAAACCCCCGATCCCCTTCTCAACACCATGATATCTCGATGGCTGCCGTGGCAGTCGCTAATCTGCCGCATATATGCACGCACCGGATTTTATCAAAACGGGGGGGCATGGGGATTTCGTGACCAGCTTCAGGATTCGCTTTCCATTCTGTGGTTCAATTCGGCTGTAACACGAAGTCAGCTTTTGCGCTGTGCAGCTGTGCAGTTTGAGGAGGGGGATGTGATGCACTGGTGGTATCAGATGCCGGGTATGTTCCAAGGGGTGAGAACCAAATGCTCGGACGACTTGGTGTGGTTGCCCTTTGCCACCGCCGAGTATGTGGAGTTTACCGGAGACGGTGTTGTTTTGGATGAGAAAATACCTTGGATTATGGGAGAACCGCTGAGACTGGATGAAAAGGACCGCTATTTCAGACCGGAACCAACCCAGCATACCAGCACATTATATGAGCATTGTACCCGTGCACTTGAAAGGGCATCCACCCATGGTGAGCATGGTCTTCCACTGATAGGGTCGGGGGACTGGAATGACGGCTTCAGCCTTGTGGGGGCACAGGGGCGGGGGGAAAGTGTTTGGCTAGGGATGTTTCTTGCCATAACCCTGGATAGATTTGCACCGATATGTCGGCAGAGAAATGAGCATGAGCGGGCGGACGAATGTCGCAAAATCGCCGAGGAATACCGCCGTGCTGCCGATGCCTGCTTTGAAACAGATCGTTATATTCGCGCATTTTTCGATGACGGTACTCCTCTTGGCTCCCCGGGAAGCGGTGACGGTGAAATAGACAGCCTGCCCCAAAGCTTTTCGGTGCTCTGCGGGCTTCCCGCCCAACGCACCTCGGTGGCACTTGATACCGCTCTTAAACATTTGGTTGACCGAAAAAACGGGATAGTTAAGGTACTGGCCCCTCCGTTTGCCCGCTCAAATGCCCAAGGAAGATATGATGACCGCCATCATCCGGTAGGCTATATTTCGGCCTATCCCCCCGGACTGAGAGAAAACGGCGGTCAGTATACCCATGCGGCAACATGGCTGGCGATTGCACTGCTGGAGGCCGAACGGACAGACGAGGGGTTGGAGCTATTAAGGATTTTAAGCACCGCCCATAAATATACCGACAGCCTGGGCAACCAATATAAAGGTGAGCCCTACGCCCTTGCAGGGGATGTTTATTCCCATCCGGAATGTCCGGGGCGGGCAGGCTGGACCCAATATACCGGTTCGGCGGGATGGTATTATACCGCCGTTCTCCGCCATCTGCTGGGGCTTAAACCTCACGGTGATTATCTGGAGATTAACCCCCGTTTACCGAGTAAGTGGGATGATTGTGAAATCAAGATTAGCCTCAATTCCACCCCCCTTAATATACAAATAAAACGGGGGGCACCCTCCCTGTTGGTAGACGGTAAACCTGCACCAAATGTACCCTTGGACGGCTTATCCCATGATGTAATCGTGAGCTTATACTAATCCCTGATTAGTATAAGGGGTAAATTGAAGCCAAAGAAGGCGGGATTACCAAAACTAATCCCGTCTAGTGAATTTTGCACTTTTATTTTATAGTATATTTTGGTATAATGGCTGAGTGATTGGCACTCTGTTTGAAAAATCTCAATTATCAATGGGTATGATACTGTTCTCAAGTAAAAGGTGAGACAAAATTCGCGAGGATGTTTTTCGTCATGCAAGGCGGAGGAGGAGAGCGGGCTGACGCCCGCCGACGACGACAACGCTGTATGGCGGAAAACAGACCGCAAAGATGTTTTGATTTTTACTTGAGAGCAGTATGACATAAAAATGCCGAGAGTATTCCTCGCTTATTTGCCAATAATCGGTTAAAGGAGATGAAAATATTGCAGCCTATAACACAGCCTATGGGGGGCGGTGCCGAATTTTTAAATATTAAGGACGACCGATTTAAAACTGCCCGGTTGACGGTGGCAATGCTGCTTCCCCTCCAGGAGCAAACGGCTTCATCCAACGCAATACTGCCCTTCCTTCTTCGGAGAAGTTGTTCCGAATATCCGCAGTTTGCCCAGCTTCAACGCCGATTAAATGAGCTTTACGGCGCCCGTATAATTCCGGATGTTATACGAATTGGAAACGCTCAGGCCATGATGCTTTCCGCCGTTTCAATCGATGATAGATTTGCATTGAATAATGAGGAGGTGGCGCGCAGGTGCGCCGAGCTTCTGTGTTCCATGATTTTTCAGCCTGTACTGCATGACGGGGGATTTCCGGTTGAGGACACCGAACAGGAAAAACGCTGCCTTATTGAGCTTATTAAATCTGAAATAAACGAAAAACGGCTGTATGCCCGCCACCGCTGCGAACAGATATTGTTTGAGGGGGAGGGATATGCCGTAAATCGTTACGGAACGATAGGGGAAGTCGACAAATTGACCCCAAAAACGATTGCGGCGGCATGGAGCAATCTGCTTAAAACCGCAAAAATCAGAATTATATATCATAGTGCCGGAAGCAGTGAGCCGGTTTTTGAAATCTTTAAAGCGGGGCTTGATTCGATAGACAGCCGTCAGTCTGTTTCATTTGCCCAAGCCGCCGACTGGGATTCTTTCAACGGCATCAAAGAGGTGGTAGAGAGAATGGGGGTAAATCAGTCCAAGCTGGTGATGGGTTTTCGCACCGAAAAAACCGTCAATATCCCTTCCGTCAGGCTTATGAATTCACTGCTGGGCGGAACGCCCCACTCACTATTGTTTAAAAATGTTCGGGAAAGGCTGGGGCTTTGTTATTATTGTGCCTCCTCCTTTGACAGGTTGGGGGGAGTTATTCTTGTGGACAGCGGGGTGGATGAACAAAACGCTCAAAAGGC
>JAQWBK010000003.1:0-3165 GCA_028706415.1 Oscillospiraceae bacterium
CGGCCAAAAGAACTCCTCCGCCTGCGGCACCCCGCAGGGTATTGTGTGATAAACCTACAAATTTATAGTCATACTGGGTATCTTCACGCAGACGACCCAGTGAAACCGACATTCCGCCCTCAAGGTCGCGGCAGAGCAGGGCTTGGGGCATATTATCCTCTTTATAATAGCGCAGAAAGTGCTTTGGTGCGCTGGGAAGGTTCAGTTGTTGCGGCCGGCCGGAAAAATTGTTCCAAAGTTCGATAATTTCTTCTTTTAAAGGCTTGTTATCAAAGCTACAGTAGACGGCGGCAAAATGACCGTTTGAAACGGGCACACGAAGACATTGTGCCGTAAAGGTGGGGGAGGAGGCAGGTATAATCCCACCATCTTGGATTTTGCCCCAGATTTTCAAGGGCTCCTGTTCGGATTTTTCTTCCTCACCGCCGATATACGGGATAATATTATCGTTCATTTCAGGCCATGATTCGAAGGTTTTTCCCGCACCTGAAATCGCCTGATAGGTGCAGACAAGCACCTTGTTTACCCCGAATTTTGAAAGAGGATAAAGAGCGGGAACATAGCTTTGAAGGGAGCAGTTGGATTTAACGGCAATGAAGCCCCGCTTTGTACCCAAACGGGCGCGTTGATAAGGGATTACAGCAAGATGCTCCGAGTTGAGCTCGGGGATTACCATTGGAACATCGGGGATAAAGCGGTTTACGCTGTTGTTAGAAATTACCGGACATTCGGCACGAGCATAAGCTTCCTCCAGCGCGCTGATCTCTTCCTTTTTCATATCCACGGCGCAGAAAACAAAGTCGGCAAGAGCAGCAACCTTGTTTACCATTGATGCATCCATGACTACAAGGTTTTTCATGGATTCGGGCATGGGTCTATCCAAAACCCAGCGTTTGCCCAGCGCTTCTTCATAAGTTTTTCCCGCCGAACGGGGACTTGCCGCCAACACGGTAACATTGAACCAGGGATGGTTATCAAGAAGGGAGGCAAAGCGCTGCCCAACCATGCCGGTGCATCCTAAAATACCTACATTCCATTTTTTCATTTTTATTCGTGTCCTTTCAAATGCAAAGCAGTTAATGCAAAATTCCCATTTCATACTGTTTTCAAGTAAAAGGTGAGACAAAATTTGCGAGGCTGTTTTTCGTCATGCAAGGCGGAGGAGGAGAGCGGGCTGACGCCCACCGACGACAACAACGCTGTATGGCGGAAAACAGACCGCAAAGATGTCTTGATTTTTACTTGAGAGCAGTATTACACTGTAGAATAGGGCAATAAAAAAACCGGTTGAAAACCGGTTGCCATCGACATATAATAGATGTATTGGCGCATTAATTTGGAACATGCGCGAATAGCTCTCCATCATATGATATGATGACAACCCCACGGCTATTAACCGTAAAGCCAGAGAAGCCGTCCTCCGGGAACGCCTTTCTTCGGCGCTGTTGCCTTTCGTCTGCCGTCATAGACCCGGTGTCTCCGGCAGATTACTATTCATACAGCGCGCCTCTACTCTAGTACTATCATTATAGCACCCATTTCAGATAATGTCCATAACAATTTCATTTTAATATATGGTTATTTGATAAAAATATTCCTTGGTTAATCCGCCCTGCTAAGATAAGATAGGTATGTTTGAGTTTCGGGGGTTGACGATATATTATTATGCTGATAAGCTGTCTGTGGTGTGAAAGGATGGTCATTTTATTGAAAAGAAGCGAATTCTATTATGACCTGCCGCAGGAGCTAATTGCGCAGGTGCCAATCGAACCCCGTGATAAGTCACGGCTGCTCGTAATGGATCGAAAAACGGGGAATTATAAGGATGATATATTTCATAATTTGACGGATTATTTTCGTCCGGGAGATTGCCTGATACTCAACGACAGCCGTGTTTTACCGGCGCGTTTATATGGAAATAAAAAAATATCGGGCGGAGCAGTTGAGCTGCTTTTGCTTAATCCCAAAGGCAAAGATAGGTGGGAGGTGCTGGCGGGCCCCGGCAAAAATGCAAAACCGGGAAATAGGTTGGTTTTCGGAGGCGGGCTTCTGGAGGCAGAGGTGCTGGAGCTGGCAGAAGAAGGAAACAGGTTGGTGAAATTTCATTATGAGGGTAACTTTTATGCCCTGCTTGAGAAAATAGGTGAAATGCCCCTTCCGCATTATATAACCACCCATCTTAAAAATAGCGAAAGGTACCAAACGGTATATTCTCACCAACCCGGTTCTGCAGCGGCCCCCACTGCCGGTCTGCATTTTACGCCCGAGCTTCTTTCAGATATATCTCGAATGGGTGTCGGTATAGGTTTTGTTACTCTTCATGTCGGCTTAGGTACATTCAGGCCTGTAAAGGTAGATGATATTACACAGCATCATATGCATGCCGAGCATTATGAGATGCCCAAAGAAACAGCCGAGCTTATTAATAAAACCCGGGAAAGCGGGGGCAGGGTGATTGCGGTAGGCACCACAAGCTGCAGGACCCTGGAAAGCGTGGGATTGACAGGGGGGCGGGTCCTTCCGACCGAGGGCTGGACAAGCATTTTTATATATCCGGGATACCAATTCAAAATAATCGATGGGTTGATTACAAATTATCACCTGCCCGAAAGCACGTTGATAATGTTAGTCAGCGCATTTGCCGGCTATAACAATACCATGGCGGCATATTCTCATGCCGTTAAAGAAAGGTACCGCTTTTTCAGTTTTGGCGATGCCATGATGATTATCTGAGCGAGGGGAATTAAATAAACATGGCTTTAAATATTCACAATATAGAGGGAAAGGCACGAAGATGCACCTTTTCTACCCCACACGGTACCATCCAAACTCCGGCATTTATGAATGTCGCCACTGCGGGTGCTATAAAAGGCGGTCTGTCTGCATACGACCTGGCCGATATTAAATGTCAGGTTATGCTCAGTAATACCTATCACCTCCATCTCAGACCGGGGGATAAGCTGGTGGCTGAAATGGGAGGATTGCATTCATTTACCGGATGGAAGGGGCCGATTTTAACCGATAGCGGCGGATTTCAGGTATTTTCGCTTGCAAAAATGAGAAAAATAAAAGAAGAGGGGGTATATTTTTCCTCCCATATTGATGGACGAAAGCTGTTCATCGGGCCGGAGGAGAGTATGCAAATTCAATCCAATCTCGCCTCGA
>JAQWBK010000003.1:3265-11741 GCA_028706415.1 Oscillospiraceae bacterium
GTATTTTCGCTTGCAAAAATGAGAAAAATAAAAGAAGAGGGGGTATATTTTTCCTCCCATATTGATGGACGAAAGCTGTTCATCGGGCCGGAGGAGAGTATGCAAATTCAATCCAATCTCGCCTCGACAATTGCAATGGCTTTTGATGAGTGTGTGGAAAACCCTTCCACCCATGATTATGCAAAGAAATCATGTGAGCGCACGGTCAGGTGGCTTTATCGGTGCCGTGATGAGCTTGCCTTGCAGAATAACAAAGAAAAAACTATTAATCCCCGGCAGATGCTGTTCGGCATTAACCAGGGCAGTACCTTTGAAGACCTGCGTATCGAGAATATGAAGGAAATTGCAGAGCTTGAACTGGATGGTTATGCAATAGGCGGATTGGCGGTGGGGGAGACGGCAGAGGATATGTACCGCATTATTGAGGCGGTTGAGCCCTATATGCCCGAAGATAAGCCGCGGTACCTTATGGGGGTGGGCACCCCGGTTAATATTTTAGAGGCTGTATATAGGGGGGTGGATATTTTTGACTGTGTAATGCCGTCGCGAAATGCCCGACACGGTCACATCTTCACATGGCAGGGACGGCGCAATTTATTTAACGAGAAATATGCAAACGATGCTCTTCCGCTTGACCAAAACTGTGATTGCCCAACCTGCCGCAACCATTCGCGTGCATATATAAGGCATCTGTTCAAAAGTGGCGAAATGCTTGCTATGCGGCTTTGCGTTATTCACAACCTGTATTTTTATAACACCCTGCTCCAGCGTATCAGAGAAAGCCTTGAAAACCGAACCTTCGCATCTTTTCATAGAAAATTTACAAATATTTTGGACAAGAGGGTTTGAATTGCTTGCTATCAGTATGAAAAGTCTATATAATGAAAGAGATTTTTTAGGGAGGTGTTCTTTTGTTTCAGTTAATTTCAGTTTTAGCGACCACTGTTCCTGCTAAACAGGTGCCAAATGCCGGCATGACAACTTTGTTTCAGGTTGGTTTTCTGGGCCTTTTGTTTGTTGGTATGTATTTTCTCATGATCCGTCCGCAAAAGAAAAAGCAGAAGGCAGAGCAGAAAATGCGCAACAGCGTTCGTGTCGGGGACGAGATTACCACAATCGGCGGTATAACCGGACGGGTTCTCAACATTAAAGAGGATGCACTGGTTATCGAAACCGGGGCAGACCGCACAAAAATGACCGTTAAAAAGTGGGCATTACAAAGCGTTGATACCATCCATGAAGCAGAGGTCGAAGACGATGATGACGACTTTGACGATGATGATGACATTTAGCGGAATCTAGTGTACTAATTTGTACCTCCTTGGAATATGCTTTACCGAGGTAGAATTATATCGGGTAGGCCGATGATTCAGGGGAGGGACTGGTATTGAGGACACAAAAAGAGGAACCCATCATGTTAAAGCGGCTGCGTCCTGTATTCATTGGAACAGCATGCGGTATTCTTTGCTGCCTTGTGGCTTTATTACTGTTTGCGCTTTTGATGGCTACATGTGATATTCCACAGGCGGCGGTTACGCCAATGGCGTTTATTGCTGCCGCTGTAGGGGCTTTTTTTGGTGGCTTTGTTTGCGCTAGAGCGGCGGGTTCACGCGGGCTGATATATGGTTCGGCTTGCGGTGGATTAATGTATCTTTTGATATTAGCTGCCGGATTTTCTATTCTTAGTGATGTTCATGGATGGTATGCGCTTATCAAGCTGCTGGTTGTTGTTATAGCTGCAGCTATCGGCGGGGTTTACGGTGTTAATTTCCGCCGAAGAAAATAGTTTGGAATTTTAAAATGGATTTTATCAAAGATGTTGAAATAATAGCGGATATATGCTAAACTATGTATAATATTGATGTTGGAGGACTATTATTAATGAATCACATTAAGACTATAAATAAACAAAACCTTAAACAAACAGCGGTTAAGGGCGGCTGTGGCGAATGCCAGGCTTCCTGCCAGTCAGCCTGCAAGACCTCTTGCACCGTTGCCAACCAGAAGTGCGAAAATTCAAGTAATATCGGCAAATAATACAATATAATCATTTCGGTTCTTGCAAATCGGTGGGGCGGATTATATTATCCGCCCTATTTATTGTCTCAACTATTGGATTAAAACCTTCGCCATAATAACGCGCCGCACCAAGCTCTATATTAAAGCGGCCTATACGGAGAAATTACATAATGATTCACAGATATAAAAATAACGGTTATAATATAGTTTTGGATGTCAACAGTGGTGCAGTCCATATTGTTGATGATCCGGTGTATGAATTGCTGGGGCTGCTGGGCGATAACTGCGAGAAGATTGAGGATGAATGTCCTGCCGATATCTTGGGCAAATTAGCCGGAGAATACGGCGAGAATGAAGTGTGCGGCATGTATGATGAGGTTGTTGCACTTCATAAGGCCGACCAGCTTTATAGCAGTGATGATTACGCCCAATTCGCGGATAAAATGGTGAGCTCCCCCCTTAAAGCAATGTGTCTGCATGTCTCCCATGACTGCAATCTAAGATGCAAGTACTGCTTTGCGGGTCAGGGGGTATATGGTGGCGATAAAAAGATCATGAGCCTTGAGGTGGCAAAGGCCGCAATCGATTTTTTGATTGAAAAATCACAGGGGCGCCGAAATCTTGAAATGGACTTTTTCGGTGGCGAACCGCTTATGAACATGGAAGTTATCAAGTCAACCGTTGAATACGGGCGCAGCCTAGAAAAGAAACATGGCAAGGTGTTCCGCTTTACAGCCACCACAAACGGAATGCTGCTTGATAATGAAACTTCGGAGTTTCTTAATCGGGAAATGAATAATGTTGTGCTCTCTCTGGACGGGCGGCGGGAGGTTAATGATGCAATGCGTCCCAATGTCGGGGGGAGAGGAAGTTATCATACCATTGTGCCGAAATATCAGCATTTTGTGAATATACGCGGTGAGCGTGACTATTATGTGCGGGGTACATTTACAAAAAACAATTTGGATTTTTCCAAGGATGTTCTGCATATGACAGAGCTGGGGTTCAATCAGGTTTCGGTTGAACCGGTTGTCAGCGATCCTGAACTGCCTTTTTCAATCAAAGAAAATGACCTACCGCGTGTTTTTGAAGAATATGATTTGCTGGCGAAACTGATTATTGAAAGAAGAAAAGCGGGGAAGGGATTTAACTTCTTCCACTTCATGATAGACCTGGACCAGGGGCCGTGCGCTATTAAGCGTATGAGAGGCTGCGGCTGCGGTAACGAGTATGCTGCGGTTGACCCCGATGGCGACATTTACCCCTGTCATCAATTTGTAGGGCAGCCCGAATGGAAGATGGGCAGCGTTTTGAGCGGTGAATATGATCTTGATATGAAGCAGCGGTTTGCTCATGCTACCGTTTATGACAAAGAGGACTGCCGTAAATGTTGGGCAAAATTCTATTGTTCGGGCGGCTGTAATGCAAATAATCAACAATATGAGGGGGATATTTTGCGCCCTCATACCCTTTCGTGCAAACTTGAAAAAAAGCGGCTTGAATGTGCTATAATGATAAAAGTAGCACTTTCGGAATAAGTCGTCGGAATATCCTCAGATGCTCCCGCATAAATTATTATAACTGTGCAAGCCTTTTTGGCTATGGGAGGTGCTGGGGTGAAGGAACGGACAAACTCTGAGCGATTAAATTTCGCATCTGGAAATGCTGCAAAGACCATGAAATCCTGGGCGGAATTTATTGCTGATAATCGTCTATTGCTGTTATTTACCATCGTTTTTATGGTGGGGGCTCTTATTGGGGTTATGGTGTTTGCATTATCGAACACCTTGATTTCGGGTGAGCTTGCTACAATACTTGAAGTGCGGGTAATAATTGATGGTTTCAGGGGCGGAATAACAGCCCTGTTTTCATCCTGTTTTTCTACATTGTTTTTGCTTTCATTTTTATTTGTTTTGGGGTTTTCAGCTTGTGGTGCGCCCTTTGCCGCCGTCGTGCCTCTGTTTTTTGGTATAGGGCTTGGCCTTACCGAAGCATATTATGCTTCCACCGGTTTTAAGGGGATGGTGGCAGCCGCAATCCTGATAATCCCCCATTACATTATTGCCGCGACTGCCCTGCTTTTTGGGAGTATGGAGTCGATACGGATGTCGGTGCTTTTAAGCCGCCAGCTTTTACCCAACGGAGGAATAGGCGGGTTGTGGCAGGATTTTAAATTGTATTGTGTGCGTTTCCTTGTTTATTTTTGCATTGCATTTTCATCAGGGGTGGCCGATGTATGTTTAAGGCTTTTGTTAGGTAAAGTTTTGTTAGAATAATTTGTTACAGGATGTTTAAGGAGTGGTATTTAATATGGCAGGTTTTTTTGGTTTTTTCGATTACAGTAAACCCGGTCCGGGAGTACAAAAAAACGGTCCGAAAAAGAAATCTTTTATCATTTTTTTCGAGATATTTTTCAGGAAATTTTGGAAGCTTATTACGGCTAATCTCTTGTTTGTGCTGATCTCGCTGCCGGTGCTGACGGTAGGGCTTGCAAATGCGGGACTGGCCTTTATTACACGCAACTTTGCAAGGGAAAAGCATGCCTTTGTTTACGGAGACTTTATCGATACCATAAAGAAAAACTGGAAGCAGGCTCTTATAATAGGAATTATTAATCTTGTTGTAATCGCCCTTCTGATATTTGATGTTATTTTCTTTTTCAACGGCGAAAAAGGGATTTTGGGATATATAATGCTTGCATTAATCCTTTCAATATTTCTAATCTTTTCGTTTATGAAGTATTATATGTATATAATGCTGATTACATTTAAACTGACCATAAAGCAGATTTATAAAAACAGTTTTATATTTGCCATGGCAGGTTTGTTAAAGAATTTCATGTTGTTTATAATATTTGGTCTGTGTTATGTTCTTGCAGTAATTCTATCTTTATATATCACACCAATCGCTATTATAATCATATCCCTTATGTATATATTCTTGTTCCCTGCTTTCAGGATGCTGCTTATACAGTATACCGTGTTTCCCCTCATAAAAAAACACATGATAGACCCATATTACAAGGAGCATCCGGATGAAGACAAGGAAGCAAAACGCGCGCTCAATATATTGGATGACGATAATGAAGACGATGATGAGGAGCGTGTCTTTGAGGATACCCTCCCATTCGAAGATGATGATGAAAAAGCAACATTTCCCCGTCAATATTCCGAAGATGAGATGCGCCGCTTGAACCGCAAGGTTAAAAGAAGACGAAACGATAATGAAGACGATGACGGAACAATATAATTCCGTTTTTAAACTCAACTCCCCTCGGATAAAACCGAGGGTGGTTGAGTTTTCGTAATAATGTGAAATGAAAGAGAATATCAGAAAGGAATGGAACTTATTATGAGCGAAAATTGTAACCAAAGCTGCAGCAGCTGTTCTGAGAACTGTGCAGAAAGAAAAGAAAAAACCGACTTTTCGGAAAAACTGCATGAAATGAGCAGTGTAAAAAAAGTCATTGGTGTTGTAAGCGGTAAGGGAGGAGTGGGCAAGTCCCTTGTTACCTCCATGCTTGCCGTTTCAATGAACAGAATGGGTTATCATACAGCAATTCTTGATGCGGATATTACCGGCCCTTCCATCCCAAAAGCATTTGGTATCAAGGAAAAAGCCAAAGGCAGTGATTTAGGGCTATTCCCTGTTAAAACCAAGACCGGTATTGATGTCATGTCTGTTAATTTACTTTTAGAAAATGATACCGACCCTGTTGTCTGGAGAGGGCCGGTTATTGCAGGTACAGTAAAGCAATTTTGGACCGATGTTATTTGGAATGATGTGGATTTCATGTTCATTGATATGCCGCCCGGAACCGGGGATGTCCCCCTAACGGTGTTTCAGTCCATTGCTGTTGATGGGATTATTGTTGTAACCTCCCCGCAGGAGCTTGTATCCATGATAGTATCCAAGGCGGTCAAGATGGCAGAAATGATGAATATCCCCATCATTGGTCTGGTAGAAAATATGTCATACTTTAAATGCCCTGATAACGGCAAGGAATATCAAATATTTGGCCAAAGTCATATAGAAGAAATTGCTGATAAACACAATTTAAAGACTCTTGCCAAACTTCCGATTGACCCGAAAATTGCAGCAGCATGTGATAAAGGCATGATAGAGCTTTTTGAAGGAGACTGGCTTAATTCGGTTTCAAAGATACTTGAAGAAAGTATAGAGGGGAATGTTGAGTGAGCAAGCATTCGCAACTAGCAAAAGAGCTATTTGATAAAGGGTACAATTGTGCTCAATCGGTAGTTTTAGCCTTTTGCGATGAGACCGGACTGGATTCGAAAACCGCTCTCAAGCTCTCTTCATCTTTTGGCGGTGGTATGGGAAGGCTGAGAGAGGTATGCGGAGCGGTTAGCGGAATGTTCATGGTTGCCGGTATGTTATACGGTTATTTCGACCCTCTGGATAGACAAGCCAAGGTTGAACATTATAAGCTGATTCAGTATCTGGGAATGAAATTCAAAGAAGAAAACAATTCAATAATTTGCAGGGAGCTTACAAGTATCCCGGCTGAAAAAGAAGGAAATATTAAGAGGCGGACATGTTCAGAGCTGGTTGAGCAGGCTGGGGAAATACTGGATGAATATATTCAAAGCAGAAAAGAACCGACAAATCTTAATTAACGGATTATTACTCAACCACCCTCGGCTGAAAGGCGAAGGTTTTAAACCAATAGTTAATTCAATTGCTTTTTAGATGATTAACAGCTATAATATTATGTAGAGATTACTATATTGTAACCGTTACAATATTATAAACGAAGGAGGTAAAAACATGGTAAAATACCTGTGTTCCGTTTGTGGCTTCATCTATGATGAAGCGAAGGGCATTCCCGAAGCGGGCATTGCACCGGGCACCAGTTGGGAGGACCTGCCGGAGGATTGGGTCTGCCCAATTTGCGGAGCTACAAAAGCAGAATTTGTAATTCAGGGAGAGGCTGTAAAACCTACCGAAAAGAAGCCGACCCCTGGGGTTGAGGAGTCAACAGAGCTAAAAGAAATGTCCGCCCTTGAGGTGAGCGCACTTTGCACCAACCTTGCTCGCGGCTGTGAAAAGCAGTATAAGCCCCAAGAAGCAGCTCTCTTTACCGAGCTGTCTGGTTATTTCAAATCGGTATCAGTACCCGCCAAATCTCCGAGTTTTGACAAGCTACTTGACCTAATCGAAAAGGATCTAAAAGACGGCCTCCCAAGCGCCAGTGCCGTGGCATCCGATGCCGAGGATCGTGGTGCACTTCGTGCTTTGGTCTGGAGCGAGAAGGTTACACGCATTTTAAAATCCCTCTTGACACGATACCAAAAGCAAGGGGATGCCATGCTTGAAAATACCGGTGTTTATGTTTGCACCATTTGTGGCTTTATTTACATAGGAGACAATCTACCGGAAGTTTGTCCTGTTTGCAAGGTACCGAATTGGAAATTTGAAAAAATTGAAGGAGGCAATAAGAATGTCTAAGAAATATGCAGTTAGAAATATTCGCTTGTGTACCAAAGACTGCTTGTGCCTCTATGTCTGTCCCACCGGGGCAACAGATACAGAAAACAGCATCATTGATGTTGAAAAATGCATCGGCTGCGGTGATTGCGCAGAGGCCTGCCCATCCGGTTCGATTTCCATGGTGCCTGAAGAGTATCCACCCCAACAGGTCAAAACCCAAGCGGTCGCAGGTGCGCTTAAAGCCCTTATGCGCAGCAAATCCCAACAGGAGAATATTGCTGCCGGATTACCCGGTAAGCTGGCTGCCGCTATTGAAAAATCCAATCATATTATGGCTGAGGATATTATTCGGGAGGCGGGGTATATGCTGCCTCAGAGCGACAATTCCCTTGAATTTCTGAAATCTCTCTTTGAGCAAGAGCAAGACGAACCGTTTCCGAAGGAAGCTGTTAAAAAATTATTAGAAGCTTTTAATAAAAATGAGGAGGACAAAAATATGAGTGATAACAAGACGCTTAAAAACTTGATGGCGGCATTTTCCGGTGAATCCGAGGCCAACAGAAAGTATACAGCATATGCCAAGAAAGCCGAAAAAGACGGGAAATTGAATGCGGCAAAATTGTTTAGAGCAGCAGCTGATGCCGAAACCCTGCATGCCTTAAAGCATTTTGAAGTTGCCGGTAAGGTTGGTACAACGGCAGATAATCTCAAAGACGGTATTGCGGGTGAGACATACGAATATAAAGAAATGTATCCCGATTTCGTAAAAGAAGCCGAGGAAGAGGGGAACAAGGCGGCACTTATGTCGTTTACCTTTGCCATGAAAGCAGAAGAGATTCATGCCGGGCTTTATAAGGATGCACTCGAGAACCTGGATGAGAGCGAGGAAGTCTTTTATTATCTCTGCCCGGTTTGCGGCAATATCGAAAAATTCCGACCGGATAAATGCAGCATTTGCGGTGTGTCCGGGGATAAGTTTATCAAGTATTAATGGTGTGATACTGCT
>JAQWBK010000003.1:11841-36374 GCA_028706415.1 Oscillospiraceae bacterium
TTGAGAACAGTATGAGTTTTGTATTTGCATGATGGATCAGTAAAAAAAGAAAAGAAGTCGATTTTAAAAACCGAATTCCTTCTCTAAAATAATCTGGTGCGAGCAATGGGACTTGAACCCATACGTTATGAAACACACGCCCCTCAAACGTGCCTGTCTGCCAGTTCCAGCATGCTCGCATATTAACTTTAACACACCGCAAAACAGTGCAAAAAGTATTATAGCATCACCCACCCCCGGTGTCAATATCAAAAAAACCCGTTTTCTTAGAAATATTAAACCGTTAAAACAAACCGTGAAAAATTCGTTTTTCCTTCCGACAATAACCTATCCCCCTCTGGATTTCCAAGTCGCTTAGAAATTCAAAGGGGGGAAAATTTTTCATATTATACTTGAGAGCAGTATTATATTCTGGCGACTCCGCTTTTCCTAGCAGCATCGGCGACAGCCTGAGCAACCGCCTTGCCAACCCGATTGTCAAATGCTTTGGGAATGATATATTCCGCACTAAGCTCATCGTCCGAGATGAGGGAGGCAATGGCGTATGAAGCGGCAAGCTGCATTTCTTGGTTGATATCGCTTGCGCGCACATCAAGCGAGCCGCGGAATATGCCGGGGAAGGCAAGCACATTGTTAATCTGATTGGGGAAATCCGAGCGACCTGTGCCCACAACCGCCGCCCCCGCTTTTATTGCCAGTTCGGGGTAAATCTCGGGATTTGGATTGGACATAGGCAGGATGATGGGCTTTTCTGACATGCTCTTTACCATATCTTCGCTCACAATACCGGGAACCGAAACACCTATGAAAATGTCAGTCCCCTTCATGGCATCAGCCAAAGACCCTGTGAGGTGACTGCGGTTGGTTCTGGTGCTCATTTCAGCTTTGGGCTGGTTAAGTCTCGAATCGCCCTCGGAAATAATGCCCGAACTGTCGCACAGAATAATATTGTTGACCCCCATCTTTAAAAGATGATCGGCAATGGCAATTCCCGCAGAGCCGGCACCGTTAATCACACAGCGCGCATTACCGATTTCCTTTCCAACCACTTTCAGTGCATTCAGCACAGCGGCTCCGGTTACCACGGCGGTGCCGTGTTGGTCGTCATGAAAAACCGGAATATCGCAAAGCTGCTTCAGTCGACGCTCTATTTCGAAACAGCGGGGAGCTGCTATATCTTCGAGATTAATGCCTCCAAAGCTACCGGATATCAAATATATTGTGCGAACCAGCTCGTCAACATCCTTTGACCGGACACAAAGTGGGAAGGCATCAACCCCCCCGAACTCTTTAAATAGGCAGCATTTACCTTCCATAACAGGCATGCCGGCTTCCGGGCCGATATCACCAAGCCCCAGCACGGCTGTTCCATCGGTTACCACCAAAACCATGTTCCAGCGGCGGGTAAGTTCGAAGGATTTGTTATAATCCTTCTGGATGGCAAGACAAGGTTCTGCCACCCCCGGTGTATATGCAATTGAAAGCTGCTCGCTGTTTGTCACCGGTGTGCGAGAAACTATTTCAAGTTTACCCTTCCATTTATAATGCTTATCCATTGCAACCTGCTTTAAATCCATCTTAAAAACTCCTTTTACATTATCTTTATATAATAAAATCTTAGGCAAAAGCGTGGCTTTTGCCATTCGTGCCCCAAAAAATCCGATAAAGATATAAAATCAGGGCGGGCTTATTATATCACATAATAAATGGAGCGTCAGGTTTTTTATTGTTGTAAAAACGGCTTTTTGTATAATCATATCGAATTTTAGAGAATAGATAGGTAAAAATACTTGTTGAGTATATAAATAGGTGCTATAATAATTAATACTGCTCTCAAGTAAAAATCAAGACATCTTTGCGGTCTGTTTTCCGCCATACAGCGTTGTTGTCGTCGGCGGGCGCCAGCCCGCTCTCCTCCTCCGCCTTGCATGACGAAAAACATCCTCGCAAATTTTGTCTCACCTTTACTTGAGAACAGTATTAGTTAAGAAAATAACAATTGGATAATGAAAGACGAGGAATTAACAGCTAAATGGGACAAAGAGAGAATATTCGCAATATCGCCATCATTGCACACGTAGATCACGGGAAGACCACACTTGTTGACCAGATGCTCCGACAAAGCGGAGTTTTTCGCGCCAACGAACAGGTTACCGAGCGGGTTATGGACTCCAACGACCTTGAAAAGGAACGGGGAATAACCATTCTTGCAAAGAATACCGCGGTTAAGTATGGCGATACAAAAATAAATATTGTTGATACCCCCGGTCACGCTGATTTCGGCGGTGAGGTTGAACGCATTTTGATGATGGTAGACGGTGTGCTGCTCCTTGTCGATGCATTTGAGGGCTGCATGCCCCAGACCCGTTTTGTATTAAAAAAAGCACTGGGCTTGGGTAAGCGCCCGGTTGTGGTAATCAACAAAATTGACCGTGACGGCGCGCGGCCTGCCGAAGTCATTGATGAGCTGCTGGATTTGTTTATTGAGCTTGGTGCGGACGAGGATCAACTTGATTTCCCTGTGGTATATGCTTCGGGGCGGGATGGCTATTCATCACTTGACCCTGCTGCCCACGCGGGGGATATGCACCCTCTGCTTGATGCTATAATGCAATATGTTCCAGCCCCCAAGGGTGAGTTGGAAGGGCCTCTTCAGATACTGTTTTCAAACATCGATTATGATGATTATGTTGGGCGTATAGGTATCGGCAGGGTGGAACGCGGTACCGTTCATAACGGGCAGAATGTATCAATATGCAAAACCGACGGGAGCACCATGAATGCGCGAATAGGCAAGCTGTTTCAGTTTGAGGGGCTAAAACGCGTTGAATATGATACCGCGTCGCTTGGAGATATTATCGCGGTTACCGGAATAACCGATCTCAATATCGGTGAAACCGCCTGTGACCCTGAGCATATTGAGCCCCTGCCATTTGTCAGAATTGACCAGCCCACCATTTCCATGCTGTTTGTTGTGAACAATAGCCCCTTTGCAGGAAGAGAGGGTAAATTCGTTACCTCCCGCAATCTGCGTGACCGTTTGTTTCGTGAGGTGGAAACCAATGTAAGCATGAGGGTCGCCGAAACCGACAGCACGGATGCCTTTGAAGTGTCTGGGCGGGGGGAGCTTCATCTGTCCATATTGATCGAAACCATGAGGCGACAGGGGTTTGAATTTGCCGTAAGCCGTCCCCGTGTAATATTCACCAATGATGATAAGGGGCGGTTGCTCGAGCCGATGGAGCTTTTAATGATAGAGGTGCCCGAGCAATATGTGGGCGCGGTTATGGAAAAGCTGGGAACACGGCGCGCAGAGTTGGTCAATATGGGAACAAGAAATACCGGCATTAGCCATCTTGAATTTCGCATTCCCTCCCGTGGTCTTATGGGCTATCGCCAACAGTTTTTGACCGATACAAACGGCAACGGAATAATGAACAGCATTTTTGACAGATATGAGCTGCATAAAGGGGAGATACCCCAGCGTATACAAGGCTCTCTTGTCGTTTTTGAAACGGGTGAAACCACCACCTACGGTCTGTACAACGCACAGGAGCGTGGCAACCTGTTTGTGAGTGCCGGGTTACATGTTTACGAGGGTATGATTATAGGTGAGTCCCCCAAGAGTGAGGATATCGTTGTAAATGTCTGCAAGAAAAAGCATGTGACAAACATGAGGGCGTCGGGATCGGATGATGCGCTTAGGCTTACCACCCCCACAACCCTTTCCCTTGAACAGTCGCTTGATTTTATAAATGATGACGAGCTTGTCGAGATTACACCAAAAAACATTCGTCTGCGCAAGATTGTCTTGTCCAAGGAACAGCGTATGAAAGAGCTTTCAAAAAAGAAATAACAATGAATACAACAGGTTCATGAAAGGCGGATATAGGTTGAAAGAAATTCTTCTTTCAACCGGGTTTTGTGCTTTTCTGCCGTAAATCGCAGCAGAAGTTTCGGCGGAGCCGAAACCGCACAATTCCCCAACCGCGGAAAGGAATGGAACTTTTTATGAATGAGAAAACACATACCATGACGATTGCCGGGCTGGAGCGCCACCTGCCCATTTGTCGGGTCAGCGATTCGTTGAGTATTGCGGCTTTTGTTATTTTCGGCGATGTTGAGCTTACCATAGCGGCATCCAGTGAGCTGCTGAAAAAAGCTCCTGAATTTGATGTTATGATAACCGCCGAGGCAAAAGGGATCCCTCTGGTATATGAGATGGCGCGTCAGAGCGGAAAACCGTATTTTATTGCCCGAAAATACCCAAAGCTATACATGGCTAACCCCATTTCGGTTGATGTTCGCTCCATCACGACCGACAAGGAGCAGACGCTGTATCTTGATGAGAGTGAAATGGCGGTTATAAACGGTAAGCGCGTTTTGATTGTAGATGATGTTATCAGCACCGGGGAATCCTTGCGTGCTTTGGATATGCTTGTCGAGCGTTCCGGCGGTAAGATAGCAGGACAATGTGCAATTCTTGCTGAGGGAGACGCTATTGACAGGAAGGATATTTTCTATCTTGAGCCGCTTCCGTTATTTTTCGAATAGATGAATTTTGAATAAGCACTGCATCCATTGATATTAACCCTATTGTGTATTAACAGGGGGCTACATAGATGGAACGTCCCATGGCGACGATTGGTTTTTCGTTTTTTTTGTCGCTTATAATCGCTTCGTTTTTAGAGCTGAAAATGAATGCGGTAGTGGCGGCCGTACTTCTTGCCGCCTTCATTACCTTTATGTGCATCAGGTCGCTCAGGCAAAACAGGCGTGCCGCGACGGTTCTTTTTGCCGCTATGGCTGCCTTTTCTATGTATTCGATACAGGAATATATGACATTCCGACCGCTTCAGAAATGGGACGGTAACAAGGCCACACTGCGGGTTGAAACCCTCGACTGGGTAAGTCTTAACAGGGTTACGGTACGGGTTCTTGACGGAGATATTGCAAAAGGCACAAGAATTTCAATCTACCTGTCCGGTACCGAGCTTGATCCTGCTCCCTATGATATATTAGAGGGGGAATTTAAGCTGTTCACCCCAAGGGACAGCAAGGACGGTCAGATAAGGGGCTTTTCCAAATCCCAGAAGATATATTTAAACGCATTTCCTGCCCAATACGGTGAAGTAAATATTGAAATGACCTCTCCCGAAACCCGCCCATTCATGTATAACATACTAAATGCGCGCAAAAAAGCGCGAAATGTGGTGATGTCACAGCCCGGTATGACCGATGTTGCGGGGCTTGCGACCGGAATAGCTTTTGGATTCCGTCAGGATATTTCCTCAACCATCAAGAATGATTTTCGTGTTGCGGGGGTTTCTCATCTTCTGGCGGTATCCGGTCTGCATGTTACGGTGCTGTCACAGGTGTTACTGGCATTCCTTCTGCTTTTAAAAGTGCCCAGAAGGGCGGCGCTATCTGCCGCAGGGGCAGGGGTATTATTTTTTATGGCCCTCACCGGATTTACTCCTTCGGTGATGCGGGCGGGGATAATGTGTCTTGTGTTTATAACCGCCCAGATGATAGGCAGGGAGCCGGACAGTGTCAATTCACTTGGCATCGCCGTCTTTGCGATTACGATTTTTAATCCCTATGCGGTTAATGATGCGGGGCTACTGCTTTCATTTTCAGCCACCTATGGACTGCTGGCGCTCTACCCGAAAATCAAAAGGGCTACATCCGATCGCCTAAAAGCCGGAGGGGTATGGGCAAGGATTATTGCACGCCCTGTCAACGCGCTGTGTATAACGATAGCCGCAACAATCCCGACTCTGCCTGTTATATTGTTTACATTCGGGCAGATTTCGATAATATCTCCGCTTTCAAATCTTCTTATGGTATTACCGGCATCTGTTGTGATGATTTCAACCTGCATCGCTGTGCCGCTCTATGTTTTTGAGCCTCTCCGCTTTATATCGGGGGCGGTATTCTGGGCCGTGGAGCTGTTTTCGCGTTATCTGGCAGGGGTTGCGGAGCTTCTTGCAGGTTTACCAATGGCTTCGGTGTGGGTGGAGCAGAGCTTTATGTATTTTGGCATTCTGGCGGCAATCGGGCTGGTTGTGCTTGGTCGGCAGATGCTGGGTAGGCGGGGCATGAGGGTGGCAGCCTTGTGGTCGGTGATTGCATTGTTGTGCGGTGTTTTGACCTACGGACTACTTATGAAAGGTGTAACCCGCATTACCGTGCTGTCCACGAATGATGCGGTCATGTTATTAGAGCGAGACGGGCGCACCGGTGTTATTCTAACAGGTGATGATATTTCGGTTGTTGCGGCGGTAAACGAGCTGGAAAAGCGCAATGTCCGAACCGTGGATTTCCTGATAATCCCCTTTGCGGATGATGCATGCGCTTTTTACTCGATGTTTTTTACCGAAAATATCGGGGTAAACTGTCTAATAACCGGACGGCCCGGGGATCACACTCTTACGGTTGAATCCCTGCCTTCTGCCGGCCGCCTAAGTCTGGAGGACGGAGATATAGGCTTTTGGAAGGACTCTATTGCAGAGCTCAAAGACGACTGGCTGAGGCTAACAATCGATAAGACAAGAATTCTTGTTTGCGGATACGGCCTGAATGCCTCAAAGTTAAATACCGATTTTCGGCAAACCAATCTGCTGGTGCTATCCGGTCCGACTCAGCACATATCAGCACTGACGGCTCAGGCAGGGGTGCTATGCAGCATGCCTGATACCCTGTCAAATAAAATAAAAGCAATTCCGCGGAACTCGTATCCGATTTATAATACATCTGATAATAATGTGACCTTTCTTACCAGGGGTAGGGGAGACATTACATATAAAGGGGGAAGTATCGGTGTTGACTGAGAGTGAGCTGAAAAAACAAATTAAATCCAAGGAGTTGGCATCCGTTTACTTTTTATTTGGGGAAGAGAACTACCTTTCCTCACATTATGCCGAACAAATTGCACAACGGGTTGTTGGAAATCATCCGCTAGCCGAATTCAACCATCAAAAATTCGACGGGCAGGTCTGCACGGTGGGTGATATTGAAGAGGCTGTCGAGGCATTACCCGTTATGGCAGAACGCAAATGTGTGGTGGTAAGGGATTTTGATTTGACCTCATCCGAAAAGGAGTCTAGGGAGCAGCTTAATGCGCTTATATCTGATCCTCCCCAAAGCTGTGTGCTGATTTTTTGGCTGGATGCGGTTCAAGCCGATGTAAAGAAGAATTCTATATGGAGGGGATTTTCGGCCGCCGTTGACAAGGTAGGCTTCAGTGTGATGTTCCCGCGTAAAGCCGGATCTGAAATAGTCCGGCTTCTTTGCAGCGGAGCCGAGCGCAGGGGATGCTCATTAAGCACGAATAATGCCCGCCTAATGCTTCAACGCAGTGGAAACGACCTTAACCTACTGCTGACAGAGCTGGATAAGCTGTGTGCCCTGGCCGACGGGGGAGAGGTTACCCGCGATATTATTGAAGGCTTGGGGACAGAGAACCTTGAAGCCTCGATATTCAACTTATCAAAGGAAATTTTGCAGGGGAGTTATGCCCGAGCCTATAATATTCTCAACGGGCTGTTATCCAAGCGGGAGGATCCGGTAAGTATTCTTGGTGTGCTTTCAAACGCATATTCCGACCTTTACTGTGCCAAGGTGGCACTAGCGGCGGGGGTACGAGCCGAGTCTTTGGTGGATGATTTAGGTTACAGGGGGAAGGAATTTCTGCTGAGGAATGCGGCACGGGATTGTGCGCGTATACCTCTGCCTATCTTGCGTGAAAGTCTTGAGGCACTGGCACAGGCCGACCGGCAGCTTAAATCCACAAGGGTGGATGACAGGGTGATCTTGGAGCAAACGGTAGCACGGCTTATCCTTTTATCACGGCAGGGAGCACGGGTATGATACGCATTCGCGAAGTGATAGTGGTTGAAGGCAAATATGATAAAATACGACTTAACTCGGTTGTGGATACCCTTGTAATTGAGACAAACGGCTTTGGCATATTCAAGGATGGTGAGCTGCTTAATATGATTAGGCTGCTTGCGAGGGAACGGGGTCTGCTTATTCTCACCGACAGTGATTCGGCGGGGTTTGTTATTAGGGATTATTTAAGTGGGTCAATACCGCCTGATCAAATCAAACACGCGTATATTCCCCCGTTATCGGGTAAGGAAAGGCGCAAAACCGCCCCATCCAAAGAGGGCTTGCTGGGTGTGGAGGGTATAGAATGTGGCATTATCGAGGATGTATTGAGGCGAGCAGGGGCAACCATAGAGAATGAAACGGTTGAGGGGAATACATCCCCCGAAGTCATAACTAAATTGGATTTATATGCGGCAGGGCTGACCGGTGGTCAGGACAGCGCCGAGCGCCGCCGTCGGCTTTACGGATTGCTGGGGTTACCGAAAAACCTGTCAACAAACCGTTTAATTTCGGTTTTGAATTCAACCATGTCTCGGGATAAATACATTCAGACCATGCATGATTTTAAATGGTTCTAATGGTTTTATTATTTTCCAGAGCATAAAACCGGAAAGGAAATGGGTCTTATAATTATGAAAACTGATTTTACCCCCTTACAGCTAGCAAAATATTTTGACCAGACACTACTAAAAGCTTATGCAAGCCATAACGACCTAAGGGCTTTTTGTGAAGAAGGTGAACGGTATAGCTTCAAGACGGTGGTTGTCAACTCTGCTCCGGTTTCAATATGCAGGGAGCTTCTTCAAAACAGTGAGCTTTTGGTTGGGGCAACCGTAGGGTTTCCTCTCGGGCAAACCACAATTGAATCAAAGGTGTATGAAGCCAAAATGGCCATTCAAGACGGCGCGGATGAGATTGATTATGTTATCAATATAGGCGAGCTTAAAAGCCGGAATTTTTATTATATTGAGCATGAAATGCAGGAGATTGTTGATGCATGCCGTTCACATGATAAGACCGTCAAGGTGATATTTGAAAACTGCTACCTGAGCGAGGATGAAAAGAAAATACTCTGCGAAATCGCCCTTAAGGTGCAGCCCCACTTTATAAAAACATCGACCGGCTTTGGCACTCCCGCCCCCGGCATACCTGTCGGAGCAACCCTTGAGGATGTCAGGCTGATGAAATCCATGACAGGCGGTTTGGTTAAGATTAAAGCATCGGGAGGCATCCGAACGCTGGATGACGCACTGGCCATGATAGATGCGGGCGCTCAGCGAATCGGTACCAGCTCAGGTGCGGCCATTATTGAGGAGCTTAAAGAGCTGCATAAATATTAATAACCCGACATAATCTTTTTTAACACACTGCATATCCATAATCATAAAAACCGCATAAAACTGTATATCACCGCATAGTTATTATCGAAGAACTTCAAGAGGTGATAACGTGAAGGGAGCAGTTGAGGAGCGGGCTATTGAGCTGGGTGAATACATTATCGAAAACAACGCGACGGTGCGTGCTGCCGCGGGGAAGTTTCATATATCAAAGTCCACCGTACATAAGGATGTATCCGACCGATTGCGGACGGTAAACCCGCAGCTATATGGACGGGTTCGCAGCGTACTGGAGCATAACAAAGCGCAGCGGCATATCCGTGGCGGTATTGCCACCCGTAACAAATATCTGAAAAATCCCAAGAAATAATACTAATACTGCTCTCCTTTTACTTGAGAGCAGTATAATGCATAAGAACTCACGACAATGCCAACAGGCTGTCGGGGGTTCTTTTGTTGTCTTGGTATTTAATTTGAAATTCCGCTAATAATAACAAAAATTAAGGGGATTACTAAATGCTTAAATTTTGGAAGAGAAACAGCAAAGGTAAACCGTATTTATACGAGGAAAAGCCTGAAAACAAGGATGTTAGTTTAACAGGGAAAAACATATCAACACTTCTTTCAGACAGTGATGATATTATAATCCGTCAGCTTTATATAAACGGTAATGAAGAATTGGCGATTACCTTTTGCTATGTAGACGGATTAATTAACAAAAAAACCGCAAGCGATGATGTTTTGAAGCCACTGTTGCAAGAGGCGGCTCTAAGCAAGGTTCAAGATAGCAGAGATATAATAAACCTTATAGAACACGGTAGCTTATATTATACCTCCCAAGCTACCAGAGATAATATTAACGATACGATAAAGGATGTATTAGACGGTTCGGTAGCCTTAATTTTTGATGATATAAAGCAAGCGGTTACATTTGATATAAAAGGATTTGAAAAGCGAACTATTCAAGAGACCACAGGCGAAAATGTCATTAAAGGCTCAAAGGATGCGTTTATCGAAGTTATGAGCGTTAATACATCCTTGGTCAGAAGAAAAATACGCACCCAGAACCTCAAAATCAAGCAGATGAGTATCGGGCAGGAAACAATAACCCCTGTTTCGGTTGTATATATAGACGGAATTGCCAATTCAAATCTGGTTGATGAAGTGAATAAAAGGCTTCAGGCAATAAATATCGATGGTGTGCTGAGGAGCTCGGCTATCGAAGAATTCATAGTTGACAATAAGCTTTCAGCTTTTCCGCAAGTTATGTATACCGAGAGGCCCGATAATTTTTGCAGTAACCTTTTGGAGGGCAGGGTCGGAATACTTATCGATGGATTACCGGTTTCATATATTGTGCCGGGAAGTTTAAATCAGTTTTTGCATGCACCGGAGGATTATTCGAGTAACTTTTTAGTGGCATCTTCAATAACCTTTATTCGATTTGTTTCGGTTATTACCACCTTGATTCTTCCCGGTTTCTATATTTCTGTAACTACTTTTCATCAGGAAATGATACCGACAGAGCTTGCCATGAGCATTATTATAAGTAAAGAAGGAGTCCCCCTCCCGACATATATTGAGATTATTATTATGTTGCTTGCCTTTGAAGTGCTGTTGGAAGCAGGCCTGCGTATGCCCAAGCCGATAGGCCAGGCGGTTTCAATAGTGGGGGCGGTGGTGGTAGGTCAGTCGGCTGTTGAGGCTAAATTAATATCTCCGGTGGTTGTTATTGTTGTTTCTTTCACCGTCATATCCGGATTTTCCATGCCCAATCAGGATTTTTCAAACGCATTAAGATTATGGAGATTTATTATGACCGCTCTTTCTTCCTTTGCGGGACTTTTCGGACTGTCGCTGGGGTTTATTGCTCTGCTTCTTCACTTGGCATCTATTGAGACCTTCGGGGTTCCCTATCTTTCCCCATTTGCCGCCAATGAGGGGGATGACATCGAAGTAGATAGCCTGTTTAGAATGCCGGTGTGGTTGGTGAAAAAAAGACCGCGGAATTTGAAAACAATTAATAAGGTGAAGGAAAACTCAAATGTTAGTAAAGACAAATAATATTGCATCCAAAACCGAGTAACCCAAGCATAACACGATATGACAAGAAAGGAATAAACAGAAAAATGAAAAAAGTATCCCTGCTGGTCTCATTTTTAATAATAGGTCTTTTGTTTAACGGCTGTTCTATGGCATTATTGCCCGAAAGGATAGAAATAAATAAATTAAACTTGATAAGAATTGTAGGGATAGATAAAGGGATAAAGAATCCGGATGATATTTGCATTACAATTTTAACTAAAAAAATCCAACAGCAACAAAGCGGAGGTTCGGAAAATTCAGGTCAAAAAGCCGAGCAGCCTCTTATACTGACAAATGAAGCCCCAACCCTTATGAAAGCAGACAGAGAGTTTCAGACCTATTCGGATAAACGGATGTTTTGGGGGCATGTGGAGTATCTTCTGGTGGGTGAGGAGGCAGCCAAAGAGGGAATAGCAAAATATATTGATTATTTCGTAAGGGATACTTCATTCCGTATTAAAGCTAATATTTATATAATAAAGGGTACTACAGCAAAGGATTTTATATCACAGAGCAGTATGGGTGAATATTATTTACCCGATAGATTGGAGGCGTTAAACAAAAATTCAAAGCTGCTAACCGGTTGGCAGGGGTTGGAGTTGTTGGAGTTCCTACAATGGTTGAACAACAAATACAGCTCTGCCGTTGCACCTGCTCTATGTTTAAAGGAAATTGAAAACCCGATTTCCGAGGACGACAAGCCCAGCATTGATGTTAGATTAGACGGGTATGTTATCTTTAAAAATCTTAAGCTGGTAACCGAGATTAACCTGAAGCAGGAAAGGGGTGAAAACTTTCTGCTTAATAAAGTGGTAACCAGTGCTATCCAGATAACCGATCCATCGGGTAAAATGGTGGCAATGGATATCATCGACAATAAAACCGATACATCACCTGTTATTAAAAATGGGAAGCTTAAGGGTATGACGGTGAAGGTTGAGTTTTCTTCAAATATAAATGAAGTTCATTCCACCTCAGATATTTTTGATGAATCAACCTTGAAATATCTCAACGATGAACAATCAAAGATTATTAAAAATGAAATCGAAGCGGTGATAAAGATTGCAAAGGATAATAATGCGGACTTTATTGATATGGCCGGCAGCTTCGAAATGAAACGGCCTACAATGTGGAAGAAAATCAAAGACAAATGGGATGATATTTTTCCTACCATTCCAATAAGTGTAGAAGTTAAATCAAAGATAAATCGGACGTATGACATCATTAAGCCGAATTCTAGATTTTGGGAGGAGCATAAGTGATATTTTATCTTGTGCTTGTATTAGGTATAGGTGCTTACGACATAATCTGTTTGAAAAAAAAGCAAATAAAAAAAGATGTTGTAATATATATTAGTTTAATGGCGTTGGCAACCGTTTTGGGGATTGTTTACTTTTTGCAGACTGATGAGAAAAGCCTTGCGGGGTATATATTAAACCTAATCAATATAGAGTGGTGATTGCATGTTAGCTAAAAAGGGGAAAATATCTACAAGGCAGGCGGCTTTGCTTTTTTATGTGATGACATTATCGCCTGAAATACGACTGTTTCCGCAGAATACGGTGAAGATGGCAGGAAAGGCGGGTTGGCTTGCCCCAGTTGTTGCAATAGCTCCCACATTATTGTTGGTGGTCTTGGTAAATTCCTTTTTCAAAAAAAACCAAAATGCAAATTTGTCTGATATATATAATATAGCCTTGGGAAAGGTTGTCGGAAAGATTGTTGTCTCGTTATATTTAATCTGGATTTTAATCCTTACCTCTCTATATATTCGCTATTATGCTGAGCGTCTGTTATCCTCCATACTCCCTCATACATCCCTTGTGTTTATTATATTGATTATGCTCTTACTGGTGTTTTTTGCGGTGAGGAACGGTCTTGTTCCGCTTGCAAGGGTAAACGAGCTGTTCTTCGGTATGCTCATTGTGTCGGCAATACTGCTGTATATTCTTGCCCTTCCGGATATAGAGTATAGAAATATCATGAATGTGTGCACTTCGGATGCCTGGCCTGTTATTAAAGCGAGTTCTTCCATAATCCCGATATGGGGATATTTTTTATTCATATTCTTTTTAGGTGACAGAATAAATGATAAAGAAAATATTAAAAAGTTCGGATTTAAAATCTTGTTGGTTAAATTTATTATAACAATAATGATGTTGATTGTTACGATTGGGTCATTAAGTGCAACCGCTATTTCTAACATTGCTCTCCCTTTTTTTGCGATGGTTAAAGACATTGAGATTCTTGACACTTTCGAAAGAATGGAATCGATAATATTTTCAATATGGGTGATAACGGATTTTATAACCATAACCGTATTTTCTTTTATTGCGGTTTCCATGTTGAAATCCATTTTCAAGCTGAAGGAAGGAAAATTTTTGGCAAGCCCAATTTTGCTTATTATAGGCATAGGCTCATTATTTTTCTTCAAAGATATTTTTGAGCTTGAAGCATTTTCAAATTACATTGGATTGCCGATTAATGCATTGTTAACGGTTATAATACCGATTACGGTATTTATAATAGGTAAATTAAGAGAAAAAATCTGATGCCGATCACTCATTGTTATTTGAATGGGACCGTAAAAGTGTTGGCGATGTCAATCTTTACACCAAATTAACCAAAAGCTAAAGGATATTTGTGAAAAAATTCACACAATTATCGTTGACTCAAAGGGGGATGAAATGATACAATATAAAGCGAATACAATTGTGTATATCGGGCAGAATTTCATTCATATTAATTACCCATAAACAATATGATGTGGCTTTGATGGATGATAATATTTTCTGCGGCATGCCGCTTATTCACTTGCTTGGCATATTTACCGCAGATTTTTAAAGGCGGAATATTGTTAAAAATATAACATCTAAAAAGTGCAGATTTACCCGATTTAGCATTAACACAGTATTGACCATTACATGAACAGGTTAAATTCCGGTGGTATGTGATTGCAATTATTCCATAACCCGTTAAGGAGGAAAGGTAACATGAAAAAAAAAATTAGCACAATTCCCTTTAAAGGAACCGCTGAACAGGAGCAAGAGCTGCTCAAGGTGATTGATGCCCATAAGGACGACCCCAGCCGGCTTATGACTGTCATGCAGGAAGCACAGGATATATACGGATATCTGCCGTTTGAGGTGCAGGAGATTATCGCCGAGGGTATGGATATACCTCTTGAAAAGGTGTTTGGTGTTTCTACATTTTATTCCCAATTCGCATTGTCTCCCAAGGGAGTTTACAATATCTCCGTTTGTCTGGGAACGGCATGTTATGTCAAAGGCTCGGGGGATATATTCAATAAAATCAGTGAAAAGCTGGGCATAGGTGCGGACGAATGCACAGAAGATGGAAAGTTTTCGCTTACCGCCTGCCGCTGTATCGGTGCGTGCGGTTTGGCTCCGGTCCTCACGGTTAATGAAGATGTATACGGCAGACTTTCTGTTGACGATTTGGATGATATTTTAGCCAAATATTCCGAATAAGCCATGCGTGAGTTATCACTTTACATTCTCGATATCGCCCAAAACTCTCTTTCTGCCGGAGCAAAACATATAGATATATCCGTTGAAGAAAATACGACGGCCGACACGATTTTAATTTGTATTACCGATAACGGACATGGAATGGCCCCTCAACAGGTGCTGCAGGTTACAAATCCGTTTTATACAACCCGAACAACACGGCGGGTAGGAATGGGAATTTCTCTTTTTCGTCTGGCGGCAGAGCAATCGGGGGGGAGCCTTGAAATTTCCTCTATTCCCGAGCAAGGAACGACACTCACAGCAATGTTTGTGCGTTCACATATTGACAGGCCGCCCATAGGCGATATGGAAGGAACGATAACCGCACTGATAAGGCTTAACCCAAAAATAGATTTTTGTTATAAGCGTTCAATTGATGAACGGTCATTTTCGGTGGATACGACTCAGCTGCGTAAAATCTTGGGGGAGGTTACTCTGGATACCCCCGAAGTCGTATCATGGATAAGCGAATATATACAAGAGCAGAATTCTCTTTTATCGGGTGCCTGTGCACCGGATTAAACCACTTATAAATAGGAGGTAAATATCGTGAAAACATTGGCAGAGCTTGAAGCCATTCGGGATAAAGCCCGTGAAAAAATGACAATTCGCGAGGACAACAGGGAAGCTATTCGTGTGATTGTGGGCATGGCTACCTGCGGTATAGCCGCCGGTGCGCGTCCGATTTTAAATGCATTTACTAGTGAAGTGAGCAAACGCAATCTCGGTAATGTTGTGGTTATTCAGACCGGTTGCATTGGTATGTGCCAGTTTGAGCCCATTGTTGAGGTGCTCATTCCCGGCAAGGAAAAGGTTACATATGCGAAGATGACACCTGAAAAGGTTGCTCGAATTGTAGCCGACCACATTGTAAACGGAAATCCGGTGATGGAATACACCATCGGCAAAATGATTAAATAAGCAGGGGGGTAAGATTCGATGGTTCGTTCTCATATACTGGTTTGCGGTGGTACAGGCTGCACATCATCCAACAGCATGAAAATAATAGATTCATTGCAGCATGAGCTGAAAAAGCAGGGGCTGGAGGAAGAAGTCAAGGTTGTCCAGACCGGCTGCTTTGGGCTTTGTGCCCTCGGTCCAATTATGATTGTATATCCCGAGGGATGCTTCTATTCCACGGTTAAGGTGGAGGATATTCCGGAAATCGTTTCGGAGCATCTTCTCAAAGGACGCATCGTTACCCGTCTGCTTTATGATGAGACGGTTGATAAGGATGAAATAAAATCGCTTAACCAGACCGAATTTTATAAAAAACAGGTCCGCGTTGCTCTTCGCAACTGCGGGGTTATCGATCCCGAATCCATAGATGAATATATCGCATATGACGGATATCAGGCGCTGGCAAAGTGCCTTACCGAATATACGCCCGAGCAGGTAATCCAAGTTGTTACCGATTCAGGTCTGCGCGGGCGGGGCGGCGGGGGATTTTCCACCGGCCGCAAATGGAGCCTTACCGCCCCGAATAAAGCACCTCAAAAATATGTTGTATGTAACGCCGATGAGGGTGACCCCGGAGCATTTATGGACCGTTCGGTACTTGAGGGTGACCCCCATGCAATCATTGAAGCCATGACGATTGCAGGTTATGCAATCGGTGCGTCCAAAGGCTTTGTGTATGTTCGCGCCGAATACCCAATTGCCGTTAAGCGTCTTCAAATGGCCATTGATAAGGCAGGCGAACATGGCCTGCTTGGAAAGAATATATTTGGTTCCGGCTTTGATTTTGATATGGAAATCCGGTTGGGAGCGGGTGCATTTGTGTGCGGTGAAGAAACCGCATTGATGACCTCGATAGAGGGCAAACGCGGTGAACCCCGTCCCCGTCCTCCATATCCCGCAGTTAAGGGATTGTTCGGTATGCCGACGGTGGAAAACAACGTCGAAACCCTTGCCAACATACCACAGATTATTTTACACGGCGCCGATTGGTTTGCATCAATGGGTACCGAAAAATCAAGGGGTACAAAGGTGTTTGCCCTGGGTGGGAAGATAAAACATACCGGCCTTGTCGAAATTCCGATGGGAACAACCCTGCGCGAAATTGTTGAGGAAATCGGTGGCGGTATTCCAAATGGCAAAAAGTTCAAGGCTGCCCAGACAGGTGGCCCGTCCGGAGGATGTATTCCCGCAAGTCTTATGGATACCGAAATCGACTATGATAATCTTATAGCTCTGGGCTGTATGATGGGCTCGGGCGGACTTATTGTCATGGACGAGGACAATTGTATGGTTGATATAGCCAAGTTCTTTTTGGAATTTACCGTGGATGAATCCTGCGGTAAATGCACCCCCTGTCGCGTAGGTACCAAACGCCTGCTTGAGAAGCTGGAGAAAATCACGAGTGGCAATGGAACCATGGAGGATATTGACGATCTGGAAGAGCTCAGCAATTACATAAAGCAAAATTCTCTTTGCGGCTTGGGGCAGACGGCTCCAAATCCGGTGCTTTCCACCCTTCGTTTCTTCCGGGATGAGTATATCTCACATGTCAGGGATAAGAAATGCCCCGCCGGTGTCTGCAAGGCGCTGATGAAATATGTAATTATTGCGGATAAGTGCAAGGGCTGCACAGCCTGCGCCCGTGTATGTCCGGTAGGTGCTATTTCGGGAAGCGTCAAAAACCCCCATGAAATTGATACCACCAAGTGCATCAAATGCGGCGCTTGCATGGAAAAATGCAAATTCGGCGCCATAATTATTAAATAGGAAGGGAGTACGCTGAGATGGATAACAAGAACATGTTTAATTGTAAAATCAACGGAATTGCAGTCAGCGTTCCCAAGGGCTCAACCATTCTGGAGGCAGCCCGCGCGGTCGGCGTGGATATTCCAACGCTGTGCTATCTTAAAGAAATCAATGAAATCGGCGCATGCCGTATCTGTGTTGTTGAGGCAACAGGTGCCCGCGGACTTGTTACTGCCTGTGTCTATCCCGTTACCGAGGGGATGGAGGTTCAGACCAACACTGTCAATATTCAAAAGGCACGCAAAACCACCTTGGAATTGATTCTATCCACCCATGATAAGAGGTGCCTGTCCTGCATTCGCTCTCAGGATTGTGAGCTTCAAAAGCTGTGCCGTGATTACGGTATTGATTATTCGGGTAAATATGACGGCTTCCGTCCGGAATATGAGCTTGACTTTTCTGCTCCGCATCTGGTTCGTGACAATAACAAATGTATTCTCTGCCGCCGCTGTGTAGCCGTCTGTAGTAAGCAGTATGTATCGGTTATCGGCGCAAACGACCGAGGCATTGACACACATATCGGCACCCCCTTTGAAAAGCAGCTTGACAATGTGCCCTGCGTTTCCTGTGGCCAATGCACCGTCGTGTGTCCCACCGGAGCTCTTGCGGAAAAGGACGATTCTGATAAGGTTTGGGAAGCGCTGTCCGATCCCACAAAGCATGTTGTGGTGCAAACTGCACCCTCCATCCGTGCAACCCTGGGTGAATGCTTTGATATGCCCATAGGCACCAATGTCGAGGGCAAAATGGTTGCCGCCCTGCGCAGAATTGGCTTTGATAAGGTGTTCGATACCAATTTCAGCGCCGATATGACCATTGTTGAGGAAGCAACCGAGTTTATCGACCGGGTTCAAAACGGCGGCACACTGCCGCTTATTACTTCCTGCTCTCCCGGTTGGGTCAAGTTTGCAGAGCATTATTATCCGGAACAGCTGGATAATATCTCATCCTGCAAATCACCTCAGCAGATGATGGGGGCCATAATCAAAACCTATTACGCCCAAAAGAATAACATAAATCCAAAAGATATTGTTTCGGTTTCGGTAATGCCTTGTACAGCCAAGAAATTCGAAGTCGGCCGTGAAAATCAGAATGCAGCAGGGGTGGCGGATGTGGATGTTGCCCTTACAACCCGCGAGCTGGGCCGCATGATTAAACGCGCAGGCATTGATTTTGTAAACCTGCCGGATGAAGAATTTGACAGCCCGTTATCTTTTGACACCGGCGCCGCCGTTATCTTTGGTGCAACCGGTGGGGTTATGGAGGCTGCTCTCAGAACGGCAAACGATCTGCTTACCGGAAAGGACAACCAAGCCATCGAGTTCAAAGAAATTCGCGGAATGGCCGGTATTAAGGAATCGATATATAATATCGCCGGTATTGATGTTAAGGTGGCCGTTGTCAGCGGGATTGAAAACGCAAATTATGTAATGAGTAAAATCAAGGATGGTACTGCCGATTGGCATTTTGTCGAGATTATGTGTTGCCCCGGTGGCTGCGTAAACGGTGGCGGTCAGCCCCTTCAGCCTGCATCGGTTCGCAATTTCACCGACATTGTATCCATCAGAGCAAAAGCACTTTACGATCAGGATGCCGCCATGTCGTTACGGAAATCACATAAATCACCCTTGGTAAATAAAATATATGAAGAATATTTTGGAAAGTACGGGAGTCACAAAGCACACGAAGTTCTTCATACCGAGTATGTCGGACGAAAAAAATATCGTTGATTTGCATAAAACAGGGGCTGCTTTTTGGCAGTCCCTGTTTAAATATAACCGGTAAAAATAAAGAATGCGTAATATACCATTGAAATGATTTAAAATGGATGGTATAATTTTCTCTATTCATGGGTGCGAATATACAAAATATTCATTAAAACATACTTTATTTCACATAATATTTTAAAGTGTGTTTACAATTCATTATGTTTGTTCTTATACAATTAGATGTAAATCGTATAGTATTAATCTCAAGGCGTTAAAAAAGTAAAGACAAAATAACTACATTTCAGGAGGGAATGCTAAATAATGATTGAGGTACAAAACCTGACCAAGCGATATGGTAGCCATTTGGCGGTAAACGATATCAGCTTTAAGGTTGCTGAAGGTGAAATCCTGGGTTTCCTCGGTCCCAACGGGGCAGGCAAAACCACCACCATGAATATTCTTACCGGTTATTTATCTGCCAGCAGCGGGGTAGCGAAAATCAATGGTTTTGATGTGCTGGAGCAGCCTAATCAGGCAAAAATGAATATTGGGTATCTACCAGAACAGCCGCCGCTCTATCTTGATATGACCGTAAGGGAATATCTTGACTTTATGTTTGATTTGAAAAATTGCAAGCTTCCGCGCCAAAAGCATATCGCAGAAATATGCAGGCTTGTAAAAATCGAAACCGTATACGCAAGACTTATCAAAAATCTCTCCAAGGGATTTCGTCAGCGTGTCGGTTTAGCACAGGCGCTTATCGGTAATCCTCCTGTTTTAATTCTGGACGAGCCCACCGTAGGGCTTGACCCGAAACAGATAATTGAGATTAGGTCCTTGATAAAGAATTTGGGTAAGCATCATACCATAGTGCTCTCCTCTCATATTCTTCAGGAAATCGAAGCAGTTTGCGATCGTATTATCATAATAAACAACGGGGTTATGATTGCAGATGATACAGCCGCAAATCTTGCAAATAAGTATTCAAGCGATCGACGGTTGATGCTTCGTGTTGCAGGCAGTGAAGAAGATGTACTTTCCGTCATTAATCGTGTACCAGGCGTAAAAAAAGTAGTATCTCATGGTGAAAAGGAACCCGGCGTTTTTGAATTTGCAATAGAACCGGACGAAGATACCGATATTCGCCGAGAGGTTTCCTCGCGGATAGCCGCCCGTAGCTGGGCTATAATGGGCATGCGGTCGATGGAAATGACCCTTGAGGAAGTATTTATCACCCTCACCCGTGAGCAATATGTTGGTGTTAAATCCAAAAAAGGAGGCCGTACAAAATGAGTGCAATATTCAGACGAGAATTCAGGGCGTATTTCACATCACCTGTCGGCTTTGTCGTAATAGCGATAGTGTTTTTGTTTACCGGCTTCTTTTTTACAACTTATAATATCTACAGCCTAAGTCCTGATTTGTCCTATGTTTTCAGTTCGCTTTTTCCGGTAGCTTTGATCATATTACCTATCTTAACCATGCGCTTATTCAGTGATGAAAAACGCATGAAGACCGATCAGGTGCTGCTCACCTCGCCGGTCAGTATCGGCGGCATTATAATGGGAAAGTTTTTGGCCGCCTTTCTTGTTTTTGCACTGTCCTTAATATTGATGATGGTTTTTGCCATGATAATTGCTTTTCAGGTCATGCCTGATTGGCTGGTTATTATCGGCAACTATCTGGGTATCTTGCTGGTTGGGGGGCTTGTTATTTCGATAGGGCTGCTGATTTCTAGTATTACCGAAAGCCAGCTAATAGCAGCAATTGGAACCTTGGCAATATCCCTGATTTTGTTACTGATGGACGGGCTTGCTTCTCTGTTGAACTTTTCGCTGCTTATTATAATTGCAAACTTCATATCAATATCTCAGCGGTACAGTTCATTTACCAGTGGGATAATAGCTTATGACGATATTATTTTTTTCCTGAGCATGCAGGCGCTGTTCCTGTTCCTGACCGCCCGTGTGTTGGATAAAAAGAGGTGGAGCTGATTTAATCAGCCCATGGAAAGGAGCAGTAATATGAAAAATAATAATAAGCCGCAAGGCGATGAACTCCTACAAGAGGAGATAAATACACCCAGCGAAACAGATGAAAATATAGAAGTTGTTCCGGAAGTTGAAGCCGATAAGGATGATACCGATAAAACCGATGAGACTCCGGAATTATGCGAAACATCGGTTGACACCGATCTGGATGTTACCCAAAAGGAAGAGAAGCCTAAAAAGAAAAGAGTGCGCGGTGACACCCGAAAACTGCGTTATGGGGGCATGGCAACGGCACTGACCTCCGTTGTGGTTGTGGTCATAGTTCTGATAAATATTGTTGCGGGAATACTGAACGACAGATTTCCCATTACCTTCGATTTAACCAAGGATAAGCTGTATACCCTTTCGGATGACAGCCATAATGTTGCAAAATCCATTAAAAAGGATACCAAAATAATAGTATTTGCACCCGAATCTTTTTTTGATTCACCCAGCGGAGATGAATATACCAACACCATATTAAAGCAATTCAGCGAAGTGATTAAGCAGTATGATTCATTATCCGGCGGAAAGATTAAGACCGAATTTGTTGACCTGGTAAGCAATCCGACACTAGTGACAAAGTACAGTAAATATGAGATTACAAACGGCGATATATTGTTTTTGTGCGCAGATCGTTGGCAAAAGTCTAATGTTGAGAACCTATACAGCTATGATGAGCAGCAATCGATGAATGCAGGAGAGATTGTCGGTTTCGCTTCCGAGGTTGAAACTGTGCTTTCGTCGAATCTCCTTATGGTTACAAGCGATTATACTCCCATTGTGACGGTCCTGACCGGGCATGATGAGGTAAGGGAATCCGTTTCCGGAATTGAATCTGTTTTGAAAAGCAACAATTATGAAGTAGAGTATCTGGATATTACAACCGCGGCAAAGTTTAATGAAAAATCCACGCTTGCTCTGATTGCAGCTCCAAGCAACGATTACAGTAATGCCGAAATTGATAAAATCAGTGAATGGCTCAGAAATGAAGGAAAATACAATCGTCATTTAGCGGTTATGGTGAATTTTCAAGCCAGCTGCCCGAATTTGTATGAATTCCTTGATGTCAATTACGGACTTAAGGTAACCGACAACCTGATTTATGAAACAGATGATAGCAGAATATATATGAATCCGTTTGACAATTTTAACGGTTCACCCTACGGTAATATTGAATCGGGTGATTTCACCGAAAAAATCGGGGGCAAGCGGGCGATTATGCCGTATACCCTTCAGATAGTTCCAAAAGAAGGAAGTGTTGAGAACAAAACGGTTTTTAATGTCGTCACCTTCCCCGAATCCTCAAAGCTGGTAAAAATGGCCGATGTTCTTGCTAGTTCTGAAGATGAAAAAGCCGACGATATTGTGCCGGTAGATGCCGACAAATATCCGGTTATCGGCATGGCATACGCGGATAAATGGGGATATGATTCAGAAAATAATGTATATCGAACCAATGTCTTGGTATGCGGAAGTTTGTTTGCCTTTATACGCGAAAACATGGCAATAACATCCTCCGAAAATGAGCAGCTCTTGCTCTCCATTTTGAACGGGTTTACAGATAATAAATCTTCAGTGACAATATCCAATAAACCGCTGGAAAAAACCAAGCTTGAGTTCACGGAAGGTCAAGCGAAAACCTTCTTTATGATCTTTGTGTTTGTTATTCCTGCCCTTATTCTGATATTTGGCATTGTTGTATTTGTACGGAGGCGTCGTCTATGAAAAAACAGGTTCGCACGCTGATTATCATTACGACTACCGTGTTGGTGTTGGTCGCCTTGCTGCTCGGCTTGCTGTTCCTGCTGCCCAAGGATGAGGATGAAGTTAGCAGCACCATCCCTGAAAGCAGTGATCCCTCGGTCAATCTTATCAACAAAAACACCGTTGACCAACCTGTAAAAAAGGTTATTATCAAGAACGATAAAGAAGAATTTACCATTGCTCACAACGATGAAAAACAGTTTGTTGTTGTGGGGTATGAAGATTTGCCCATAAACACAACAGGTATTGACTCGCTAACAGGCAGCCTTGCAAATCTGACAGCCACCCGTAAGATAAGCGATGATTCCTCAAAAGAGGCAGATTTCGGGCTGGATAAGCCGCGGGCAACCGCAACCGTCACCTACCATGATGATTCGGTTATCTCAATCGAATTGGGTGATGAGGCCGCCGGCGATTCCGGAAGCTATCTCCGGCTTGGAAATGAGGGGGAGATTTACCTTGTGGACTCAATGTTTGTTTCCAAGTTAATGCAGCAGTCTATTGTGTATATCGGAACCGAATTAATCGTACCACCTGAGATAAAAGAAGGGGACGAAAACGCACAGGCTGTCATGAGAAGCATGAAGCTCTCAGGCAGTTTTAGAACCGGTAATCCGCTTTCATTTTCCTTATATGAAAACCCTGATGATATACCACTCGGTAGCACCGGATATTTCATAAAAACTCCTAAAATCAAAGGAACGAATGAAGCGGTGTCAGCTATTGCTCAGTCTTCCAGCACCCTCTCTGCGGCTCAGGCATTCATTGCTCACCCGACTTCTGCCCAGAAAAAGCAATATGGTCTGGATAAGCCTTATTCGGTATGTGAGATGACGCTTGGGGTTCAAACAAGCGCCCCTTCGGGTGAAGAGGACGATACAATAACAACGAAATATTACGGAACCACCGAGCATATAATCAGGCTTGGCAAAAAAGATAAAGATGGTAACTATTACGCCATGGTTGACGAGTATAATGCCATTTATCTTGTGCCTGAAACTTCTGTACCATGGGTTGAGGTAGGGTATGCGGATATCGTGGAAAAAACACTTTTCATGATTAGTATTGGCGATGTTAAGTCGATTTCCGTCCAGGCGAATGATAAAAAAACCACCTTCGAGCTTACCCATTTCCCGGATGAAGAGGATAGGGACAAGAACATGGTGGTAAAGGTGGACGGCAAAACTTACTCAACACCCGAATACCGTTCGCTTTATCAGATATTTATTAGTATTATGCGGTATGGGGAAACCAATGAAAAGCCCAAGGGGGAGCCGGTGGCGGTATTTTCTTTAAAACCTATAAGCAAAGATGATCCGTCTGTTACAGCAAGCTTTTACAAGCATAGTCCCAGCCTTTATATCTGCAAGCAGGAGGATGGAGAAATATATACCGTCAAGGTTAATGAAGTTCAAA
>JAQWBK010000004.1:0-30620 GCA_028706415.1 Oscillospiraceae bacterium
AACCCCCAAACGAGCATATTCGGTATTTATCCGCCGTTTTGCTCCTAAAGGCTGCAATATCAAAAAAGAGAAAACGAAGATACCAAATACAAATCACCGAATTATGGCACAGCCCAATGTAATTTAGTATAGGTTACCTATAATAGAGCGGGCAAATAAAGCCGAAATTTCAATAACTTTGAACTCCTTAAAAATATTATTTGACTTTTACCGTGACAAAGGTATATAATATACACTCGCAAGGCAACGGTCTGCAAGCAGACTGTGAGCAGACAGATCGAAAGGGGGATGACGATGCTTCGAACCTATCAACCAAAGAAAAGGCACCGCAAAAAGGAACACGGTTTCCGTAAGAGAATGGCGACTGCCAATGGCCGCAAGGTGCTTGCTCGCAGACGAGCAAAAGGAAGAAAGCGTCTCACCTACTGAAAAGGGCCACCGTTGTGTGGCTTTTTTTATTATTGTTTTGCAGTAAGGAAACGGTAAAAAAATGACGCGTATAGTAATGCTTAATCTCAACCGGGACTTTCGCACTCTGTATCACAGGGGGAAGTCTCAGGTCGGCTCGGGGCTGGTAAGCTATGTCCGCAAGAACCGGCTCGGTTATTGTCGCGCAGGAATCACCACCGGTAAAAAAGTCGGGGGTGCCGTCCGACGAAACCGCTGCCGAAGGATCATACGCGAGGCGTACCGTCAACTGCTTCCCCGAATAGAGGGGGGCTGGGACATCGTTTTTGTTGCCCGACAACGCACCGGTGACATGAAGACCCCCCAAATTATGAGGGGGATGGAGGCTCAGCTTAAAAAGTTGGGCGTGCTAAAGCCATGAAAAAAGCCTTTATTTCAATGATTCGCTTTTACCAACGGCATATCTCATCAAAAACGCCGGCATCCTGTCGGTTTCTTCCAACCTGCTCGGCGTATGCAATAGAAGCAATCGAGCGTTTTGGAGTCTTTCGTGGCGGAGGGCTCGCGCTTTGGAGAATACTTAGATGTAACCCCTTGGGCAAACCCGGCTATGATCCGGTTCCCGAAAAAAAAGAGAAACACAAACCGTGGGGGAAGAAAAAGGGAAACAGGTAATTTAATATTAATACCGATCAAAAAGATGGAGGATGCTGCTGATGATACCGGGAATTGAATATCTTGCAATACCACTGGGGTATATTCTTTGGCTTATATATGGAGTAATCAGAAACTATTTTGTTTCGATATTTTTATTTACGCTCGTGGTGCGAGCAGCCACCTTTCCCCTGTCCCTTAAATCCCAAAAAATGCAGGCTGACCGTGCGAAGTTGGCACCCAGACTGGAACGCCTTCAGAAAAAGTATGGGCAGGATAAAAAGAAATTTCAGGAAAAGCAGATGGCCCTTTATGAAAAAGAGGGTGTTAGCTTAACCGGTGGCTGTCTGCCGACAATTGTTCAGATGGTTGTTCTGTTTGGAATTATTGCCGTTATATATTCCCCCCTCACCCACCTTTCCAGAATCCCCGAAAAGGTAATTGGTGCCAGCCTTACGGCGGTCGCCCAGAAAACCGAAAAAGGCGAGGACGATAAAGACATTGAAATCGCCGATACCAACAAGCTTCCCGCCAAGATACGCACCGGCGTATACAAGGAACTGAATTTGTTAAAGGTGTTGAAACCCAACGAGAGCGAGATAATTAAGAGTATTGACCAGCTATCGGCCGCCGACCGTAAAAACATTTCCGGCAAAAAATACTTCGAGCGAATGGAGCATGTCAGCAGAGACTTTAATTTCTTTGGGAAATCTCTGCTGGATAGCCCATGGAGCGAAAAACAATTTGCAGGCATAAATATTCTTTGGCTTATCCCTCTGCTTTCATGGCTGACGGCTTTTGCCTCCAGTTATATTTCGATGAAATTTATGAAGCAGACTCAAGCAGGACAAGACCAGCCGGGTCAAGGTTGCCAGAACAATACAATGCTGCTGGTTATGCCGCTGTTTTCTCTGTTTATAACATTTACCGTTCCCGGGGGAGTGGGTATCTACTGGATCAGTTCCAATATAATTGCTGTAGGCCAGTCAATAATACTCAACAGGATTTATAACCCGGCAAAAATTCGTGCACAAGCCGAAGTGGAATACCAGGAACGCCGGCGGAGAAAATTAGAGGATAAAAAGAGATTGGCAGAGGCGCGGGCAAGGGAAAATGCCGAGCTTAACGCCCTTAATCAAGCCGAGGGCACCAATAAAGGCAGCAAGAAGAAAACAGGGGCAAAGAAACCCCCCGCCACAAAACAAGAAAAGCCCGAACCTCCGGGGGACGAGGGCACATCACAGGAAGAATAAAGGTTGACAACCAATTTGAAAGGATGAAATTACTTGCAAAGGGAAGTAATAAAAGAAGCCGAAACCATTGAAGAGGCTAGAGCGGCAGCGGCAGCCGAAATGGGCTTACCTGCAAGCGAATTACAGTTTGAGATACTGCAAATGCCAACCAAAAAAACCTTTGGTTTATTTGGCGGAAATCCCGCCCAGGTTCGCGCTTTTTATGAAGAAACACCAGCAAGGCTGGCAGTCGTCTATCTCAAAGAGATTCTTGAGAAAATGAATATTCCCAACCCTGAGATAACCATTAAAGAAGAGCAAAACGGCTGCACCCTTCGGTTGGCCGGAGACGACCTTGGATTTATCATTGGCCGGCGGGGGGAAACCCTGGATGCGTTGCAATATATTGTCGGACTGATCGCCAATCGGGCGGAGAACGCATATTATCGGGTAACACTTGATATCGGAAATTACAGAGAAAAACGCGAACAGTCGCTGGGCGGGCTGGCACGCAAGATGGCAGGTCAAGCTGCAAGAACCGGGCGGAAAACCTCCCTCGAACCCATGAATCCATACGAGCGCCGGATAATTCATTCGGTGGTCCATGAAATCAAGGGGGCGACCTCGTGGAGTGTGGGCAGTGAACCCAATCGTCATGTTATAATCGGTCCCTCAGAAGACAATCGCAAAGACGCGTCCCCGCAAAAAAGCGGCCGCTATGTTCGCAGCACCCAAAAAACCGACCGCCCCGCAGCAAGTCGGCGGGATTCGGCTGCCGACAGCTCTAAAAGACCGGAACGCCCCTCAAGACCAAAGCGTCCCGAAAGTGGCGAGCAGGTAGAGCGGGAGATCAGGGAGTTTATCCCCAGAAGCAACCCCCTCCCCTCGGTGGATGGAGCTACCCCCCCTGCAAAAACCCAATCTGACAAGGAAAAATCATCCGCCCTTTACGGCAGGATAGACCTATAATATTCCCCTAACCCCCCAGAGGGAGGCTGCCCCCAAAAGAGCGGGCGCCAATCCCCCGGGAAGGATATGGAACTGAATATGAATCAACAAAGAAAATCCCTCCGCAAACTTGCGGAGGGAGGCCTTATTGCAGCACTTTACACCGCGCTGACCCTTTCTATTCCGGTCGCTTCATTCGGGCTGACACAGCTTCGGGTAGCCGAAGCCCTTACCATCCTCCCAATATTCACCCCCACCGCCATTCCGGGGCTGGCCGTCGGCTGTATGGTGTCCAACCTGTTTGGCCTGGCAATGGGGGCGAATATTGCCGGAGCATGGGATGTGCTGTTCGGCTCCCTTGCAACCCTGCTTGCGGCCTGGATGACCTACAGCCTGCGGAAATTCAGAATAAAAAAGCTTCCGGTGCTGGCCACACTGCCTCCTATAATTATAAATGCGGCGGTTATCGGGCTGGAGCTTGCCGTCAACATAATGGGCTTTACCTGGTTAAACTACCTGACCGCCGCTTTATATGTTGCTGCCGGACAGTTTGTTGCCTGCTGTGTATTCGGCCTTGTGCTCTATTCGGCACTCAACCGTTCGGGAGCCGCAAGAGGTATTTTTAAATAACTCTAGTTATATTCAAATAATTAAATCCATTATAACCCTGCCTATTATAATAGGTATTCGTTTTATGATGTGTATACATAACGCAGTAAGATTGCAGGTAATTACCCACCCAAGCCACCGACCCGCCGTGTTGTGCGCCTGTGTTTGGCCCCGTTGTAGCCTGGGGATTGGCGTATTTGCCCTCAATTACCTTGATTTTAGCCGCCATTTCCGGAAAACTTGAAAATTTCTTAAAAAAACACTTGCAATTTATATTCCTATCATGTAATATAATTGGGCGTGACTGCGAAAAGGGCTGACTATGCACTTTTGCAGGCTCTGCAAGACTGCACGATATGCGATGACGCGGGAGGTTGCGGCGAATAATACCGAGTTTTACAATAATCTTTGGTATTAGCCGGTTTTTCCGCTGAGTATGTCCGATTTTAAACCGGGCGACAAGGAATACTGTGTGAGTGGTTGGGCCGTCCCCTCTTTGGGTTGCGGGGATTTTCTGTGCCACACTCGCCAGGACGCTTGATCAGCACCCGGACGCCGCAAAGGTTTCCGGTTTTTTTACCGCCGGCAAAGGAACACCCGGCAGTGTGTGCAGATTTGGCGTCGCCCGCCAACTAATTAATAAGGAGGCGTTTTACAGTGGCAGTCAAAGAAAAGATTCGTATTCGCATCAAGGGGTATGACCACCGACTGGTGGATCAGTCGGCAGAAAAGATTGTTGAAACAGCGCGCCGCACAGGTTCAAGGGTTTCGGGTCCGGTGCCGCTACCAACAGAAAAAGAAGTGGTTACCATTTTACGGGCAGTTCACAAATACAAGGATTCCCGTGAACAATTTGAGATGCGCATACACAAGCGTTTGGTGGACATATTGCGTCCCTCGAACAAAACAGTGGAGGCTCTCATGGGCCTTGAACTCCCCGCCGGTGTAGAAATCGAGATCAAACTTTAGGGTTTGCCAGATTTCACGGCGAGGTCAAGTTGGTTTTCTTTGGCTTAAATGCCGGGGAGATCAACCAATAACCAAGGAGGTATAGATAATGCAAAAAGGCATCATTGGCAAAAAAGTCGGCATGACCCAGATTTTTGACCAAAAGGGCAATGTTATCCCGGTAACCGTAATTGAAGCCGGTCCCTGCACCGTTGTCCAGAAGAAAACGGTAGAGAATGACGGTTATGCGTCAGTACAGATGGGTTTCGGCGATGTTTCGGTTAAAAGAGTGACCAAACCCATGAAGGGACACTTTGATAAAGCGGACGTTGCTCCCAAGAAATCGCTCCGTGAATTTCGTTTTGAAGACTGTGACCAGTTCAATGTCGGGGATATCATTAAAGCCGACATGTTCCAGCTCGGCGATCGGGTTGATGTTGCAGGAACAAGCAAAGGTAAGGGCTATGCCGGTGTTATTAAACGCTGGGGCTTTGCCCGCCTGAAGGAATCCCACGGTACCGGCCCTGTGTCCCGCCATGCGGGCTCCCTGGGTGCCAACTCGTCACCCTCCCGTGTATTTAAGGGTAAAAAGGCCGCCGGCCATATGGGTGACGAGCGAGTGACCGTTCAGAACCTTGACGTCGTCAAGGTGGACGCAGAGAACAATCTAATTGCCGTGCGCGGTGCCATTCCCGGCCCTCGCGGCAGCGTGGTGGTTCTCTCCGAATCCGTCAAGAAGGCGTAAGGGAAGGAGGAAATCGAAATGCCCACAGTATCTGTTTATGATATAACCGGCAAAGAAACCGGTAAAATCGAGCTCAGCGAAGAAATATTCGGCATTAATCCAAATGCGACCGTTCTACACAGTGCGGTTGTAAACTATCTGGCAAACCAGCGACAGGGCAATCAGTCCACTCTGACACGCGCCGAGGTGCGTGGCGGCGGCAGAAAGCCGTGGAGACAGAAGGGCACCGGCCATGCGCGTCAGGGCTCAACTCGCGCTCCCCAGTGGACACACGGTGGAATTGCATTTGGTCCCAAGCCCCGCAGCTACCGTTTCACAATGCCCAAGAAGGTTCGTCGTCTTGCAATGAAGTCGGCATTTTCATCCAAGGTTGCATCCGGTGACATGATTGTACTGGACGCGCTGGATATGACCGAAATCAAGACCAAGACAATGGTGAGCATTCTGGATGCTCTCGGCGCCGACCGCAAGGCTCTTGTGGTTATACCCGAGAAAAACGACATGGTTGTTAAATCAGCTCGCAATATCACCGGGGTTAAGACCGCTCTGGTCAACACCCTCAATGTATATGACATTCTCAACGCCGATAAATTTATTGTGGTTAAGGATGCCGTAACAAAAATCGAGGAGGTGTACAAATAATGGACCCTCGTGACATTATTCTGGCACCGGTTGTCACCGAAAAGTCGGTGGGCGTGCTGAGTGAAAATAAGTACACCTTCCGGGTGGTCAAATCCGCCAACAAAATTCAAATAGCCAAGGCTGTTGAAGAGATTTTCGGAGTCAAGGTCGCCAAGGTCAACACCATCAGCATGAAGGGGCATTTGCGCCGTCAAGGCCGCTCCGAAGGATATACCGCATCATGGAAGAAAGCGGTCGTGACCCTTACCCACGACTCCAAGACAATCGAATTCTTTGATGGCATGTTCTAGACCAAACAGGTCTGGCAAGGTATGGGACGCGGGTGGCGCCTAATGCTTCCGCAGTCCCGCAAAGCCAAATATTAGGAGAGTGAAACAAACATGGCAATAAAGTTCTATAAGCCGACCACCCCCGGACGGCGCGGAATGACAGTTACCGATTACAGCGGGCTGTCCAAGGTGGAACCGGAAAAGAGCCTTTTGGCTCCGATTTCAAAAAGTGCCGGTCGCAACAGCTATGGCAGGATTACCATCCGTCATCGCGGCGGCGGAAACCGGCGTAAGTACCGTATAATTGATTTCAAGCGCAACAAGCTCGACATTCCCGCCGAGGTTCTGACCCTGGAATACGACCCCAACCGTAGCGCTCACATTGCGCTGGTGCAGTATGAGGACGGCGAGAAGAGATACATTGTAGCCCCACAGGGACTTAAAGTGGGAGATACCGTTGTTTCCGGAATTAAGGCCGACATAAAGCCGGGCAATGCCCTGCCGCTGTCCAACATCCCGACCGGTACCTTCATCCACAACCTTGAGATGTACCCCGGCAAGGGCGCACAGCTTGCCCGAAGCGCCGGAACCATGGCACAGCTCATGGGAAAAGAGAGCAGCATGGCACTGGTTCGTCTGCCCTCGGGTGAAATGAGGTACATCCCCCTTAACTGTATAGCTACAATCGGCCAGGTTAGCAATGTCGACCACGAGAATGTAAAATTAGGCAAGGCCGGCCGTAGGCGTAACATGGGCTGGAGACCGGCAGTTCGCGGTTCCGCCATGAACCCGAACGACCATCCACACGGCGGCGGCGAAGGCAAAGCGCCTGTCGGATTACCGGGACCGGTTACCCCTTGGGGCAAGCCTGCTCTCGGATATAAAACCCGTTCACATCACAATCGTTCAGATAAGTTCATTGTGAAACGCCGTAACAGCAAGTAAACGAAAGGAGATTCATCATTTATGGGTAGAAGCGTAAAGAAGGGTCCTTTCGTACAGCCAGTGCTGTTGAAAAGGATTCAGGAAATGAACAAATCCGGTGAAAAGCGCATCTTAAAGTCTTGGAGCCGAGCATCCACCATTTTCCCGGATTTTGTAGGTCATACTATTGCGGTCCATGACGGCCGCAAGCACGTTCCGGTATATATCACCGAGGATATGGTGGGACACAAGCTGGGCGAGTTCGCCCCCACCCGCACCTTCCGCGGTCACGCCGGATCAAAGACATCAAACAACAAGTAGGCGGCTGAAAGGAGAGAAACGCAATGGAAGCAAGGGCTCATATAAAATACGCCCGTATTTCCCCCCGCAAAGTGCAGATCCTTCTCGACCTCATCCGCAACAAGCCGGTTGATGTCGCGCTGGCAATCGTGCGAAACACCCCCAAGGCAGCCAGCGAATATCTTGAGAAGCTGCTTCTGTCGGCCGCGGCGAATGCAGAAACAAACCACAACATGGATAGCAAAAACCTCTATGTTGCCGAATGCTTCACCTGCCCCGGCCCCATACTCAAGCGTATCCGTCCGAGAGCTCAGGGTCGTGCGTTCCGCATCAATAAGAGAACTTCACACATTACCCTTGTGCTCAAGGAACAGGAATAAGCGAGGAGGAGGAATAATATGGGACAGAAAGTCAATCCCCACGGACTGAGAGTCGGAGTTATCAAAGATTGGAGTTCCCGCTGGTTCGTCAAGAAGAGCGAGTTTGCCGACACATTGATAGCTGATCATAAAATTCGCGAATATCTGAAAAAAACACTTTATACCGCCGGTGTACCGTCCATCGAGATCGAACGGGATGCCTCCCGGGTGCGCATAAACATTCATTGCGCCCGTCCGGGTATTGTTATCGGCAAAGGCGGCACAGAGATCGAGAAGCTGCGCAAGGTTTGCCAGAAAATGCTTGGCAAACCCACACTTATCAACATCGTTGAGGTGCGTAGCCCTGACACAAATGCCCAGCTTGTTGCTGAGGGCATTGCGGCACAGCTCGAAAAAAGAACATCCTTCCGCCGCGCCATGAAGCAGTCCATCGGGCGCGCCATGAAGATGGGTGTTAAGGGAATAAAAACACAGGTATCCGGTCGTCTGGGCGGTGCAGAAATCGCCCGAACCGAGCATTATCACGAAGGCACAATTCCGCTTCAGACACTCCGTGCCGACATTGATTACGGCTTTGCCGAAGCCCGTACAACCTACGGACGCATCGGCGTTAAGACGTGGATCTATCGTGGTGAGGTATTAGGCGCACCGGCCAAGCCCAAAAGGGAAGGAGGCAGCAGGTAAATGCTTTTACCCAAAAGAGTCAAATACCGCCGCGTGCATCGCGGTCGTATGACAGGTAAGGCCAGCCGCGGAACCACGGTCAACTATGGAGATTACGGTCTTGTTGCCCTCGAGCCCGCCTGGATTTCGTCCAACCAGATCGAAGCTGCCCGTATCGCAATGACCCGTTATATTAAGCGTGGCGGACAGGTTTGGATTAAGATTTTCCCCGATAAACCCATTACCGAAAAACCTGCCGAAACCCGCATGGGTTCCGGAAAAGGATCTCCGGAATACTGGGTTGCGGTGGTAAAGCCCGGCCGAGTGATGTTTGAAATCGGCGGAGTTACCCAATCAGCTGCCCAAGAAGCAATGAGACTTGCAGCAAATAAGCTGCCCATCAAATGTAAGTTTGTCAGCAGGGTCGGATTAGAAACCGGTGGTGCTGCTGGTTCGGCTGCAAGCGTGGAAGAAACGGATGGTGAGCAGGAATGAAAGCCAATCAGTTAGAAAAAATTCGCGAGCTTAACGATACCGAGCTTCAGTCCAAGCTTAAGGAGCTTAAAGCTGAGCTGTTCAACCTGCGGTTCCAGCACGCGATCAATCAGCTTGACAACCCGATGCGCCTGAAGGCCGTCAAAAAGGAAATCGCGATTATCAAGACAATTTTACGCGAAAATGAACTTAAGAACGGCGCAGGGGCGTAACGGAAGGAGGAGTGAACAGTGAGCGATCGAAATCTCAGAAAGGTTCGGCTGGGGGTCGTAGTTAGCGACAAAATGGATAAAACCGTGGTTGTTGCTATCGAAGATAAGGTTCGCCACCCGCTTTATAAAAAGATCATCAAGCGCACCGTTAAGCTGAAGGCTCATGACGAGAACAATGAATACGGTATTGGTGATCGTGTCGAAGTGATGGAAACCCGCCCTCTATCCAAGGACAAGAGATGGCGTGTATCTAAGCTAATTACCAAAGCCAAGTAAAGTCGGCTCTACTGAAAGGAGGAACAACCTGTGATTCAACAACAGACCTACCTAAAAGTTGCCGACAACACCGGAGCGAAAGAGATAATGTGCATTCGCGTTCTGGGAGGGTCGGGCAGAAGGTATGGAAATATTGGTGACGTCGTGGTAGCTTCGGTCAAAAAAGCAGCACCCGGCGGCGTTGTAAAAAAAGGTGAAGTAATTAAGGCCGTTATCGTTCGTACGGCCAAGGGCGTTCGCCGCGAGGATGGGACATATATTCGTTTTGACGAAAACGCGGCGGTTATCATCCGTGATGATAAAACCCCCAGAGGCACACGTATTTTTGGGCCGGTGGCAAGAGAGCTTCGTGAACGGGATTACCTTAAAATCCTGAGCCTTGCTCCCGAAGTACTATGATGGGAGGTGCCGAAATGAATAAGAAATTACAAGTAAAAAGGGACGACAATGTCCTGATAATCAGCGGTGATGACCGCGGCAAAAAGGGCAAGGTGCTCGAGGTGAGCCCCAAAGAGGGAAAAATCATCGTCGAGGGGCGTAACATTGTGAAAAAGCATGTAAAGCCTCGCAAGATGGGAGATCCCGGTGGGATTATCGAGTCGGCAGGCGCTATGTACGCCTCCAAGGTTATGGTAATCTGCCCCCACTGCAACAAGCCGACCCGCGTCGGTAACAAAAAGTTCGCCGACGGAACCAAGTCGCGCATATGCAGACGCTGCGGCGAAAGCCTGTAAGGAGGTTGATAGCGAATGGCAAGAATGAAGGATTTTTATAAGCAGGAGGTTGCTCCTGCCCTTATGAAGAAATTCGACTACAAAAGCGTAATGCAGATCCCCAAGCTGGAAAAGATTATAATCAATGTCAGCTCGGGAGAAGCAAGAGATAATGCCAAGATAATCGATGCCATTGTCACCGATTTATCAACAATTACCGGTCAACGCCCGGTTGTTTGTAAGGCGAAAAAATCGGTGGCCAACTTCAAGCTCCGCGAGGGGATGAATATTGGTGCCAAGGTTACCTTGCGCGGCGAGCGCATGTATGAATTTCTTGATCGACTGTTCAATACAGCACTGCCCCGTGTTCGAGATTTCCGCGGAATTAACGCCAACTCGTTTGACGGTCGCGGCAACTATAACATGGGCGTCAAGGAACAGCTTATTTTCCCGGAAATCGACTATGACAAGATAGACAAGGTACGCGGCATGGATATATGTTTTGTAACCACTGCCAACACCGACGAAGAAGCACGCGAGCTGCTCTCACTCATGGGCGCTCCGTTCAAAGCATAAAGGGGGGGATCACGTGGCAAAAACATCAATGAAGAATAAGCAACAGCGCGAACCGAAGTTCTCCACGCGAGGATACAACCGCTGCAAGATCTGCGGACGTCCCCACGCCTATCTGCGCAAATACGGTGTCTGCCGCATCTGCTTCAGGGAGCTTGCCTATAAGGGCGAAATTCCCGGCGTGCGGAAGGCAAGCTGGTAAGCAATAGCTAAAGGAGGTTGACGGAATGCAAATCACCGACACAATTGCCGATATGCTGACGAGGATACGCAATGCAAACTCGGCCAAGCACGACTCGGTGGATATCCCCGCTTCCAACATGAAGAAGGCTATTGCCCAGATTCTTGTTGACGAGGGATATGTTAGAAATTATCAATTCATAAGCGATGACAAGCAGGGCACGATCCGCATTTTCCTTAAGTACCAGGGTCAATCAAAATCCCCGGTGCTTATGGGTCTCAGACGCGTTTCCAAGCCCGGCCTGCGCATCTATTCCAACAGTGAGGACATGCCGAGGGTCATGAAGGGCATCGGCACCGCCATTGTTTCCACATCCAGGGGCGTTATGACCGATAAAAAAGCGCGTTCTGAAAATGTGGGTGGCGAAGTCCTGGCTTTTGTATGGTAAGGGGGGCGGAGAAAAATGTCTAGAATAGGACGCAAACCGATACCCGTGCCTGCGAGTGTCGATGTTAAGTTTGATAACGGGGTGGTCACCGTCAAGGGCTCAAAAGGCACCCTGACACAGAAGATCCATCCCCTGCTGACGGTTACGGTTGAGGATGGTGTGGTTAATGTCACCCGTCCCGACGATCTGAAAGAAAGTCGTTCACTTCACGGCCTGACCCGTTCCCTGATCGCTAACATGATTGAAGGGGTTACAAACGGCTTCAAAAAGGAGCTGGATGTTAACGGCGTCGGTTATCGCGTGCAAAAACAGGGCAGCGATCTTGTGATGAATTTGGGCTACAGCCATCAGGTTATTGTCAGCGAGGTTCCCGGCATAACTATAGAAGCTCCGGCTCCGAATAAAAACATTATTTCGGGTCCAGATAAACAATTGGTAGGGCAGTTCGCAGCCGAAGTTCGCGAAAAGCGCCCCCCCGAACCGTATAAGGGCAAGGGAATCAAGTATGCCGCAGAAGTTGTCCGCCGCAAGGAAGGCAAAACCGGCGGCAAGGGCAAGTAATAAGGAGAGTGAAAACCCATGGTGAGAAAGACCAGCAACAATAAGGCCCGCCTGCAGCGTCATGTCCGCGTTCGCGGCAAGATCAGCGGAACGGCAGCACGCCCCCGTCTCAACGTGTATCGCTCCCTGAACAACATCTATGCCCAGCTGATTGATGATGTAGCGGGAGTTACACTTGCCACCGCATCCAGTGTCGAAAAGGATTTCGCCACAGCAGGCGGTAACAAAGAATCCGCCCGTAAGGTCGGTAAACTCATTGCACAACGTGCCGCCGAAAAGGGAATAACCGAGGTCGTCTTTGACCGCGGCGGCTATATTTATCACGGCCGCGTCAGTGAGCTGGCCGAAGGCGCCCGCGAGGGCGGCCTCAAGTTCTAGGAAAGGGAGGAAATACTTTGGCTAGATATGACGCAAACAACCAAGATATGAAGGAACGGATTGTATCTATAAACCGCGTAAGCAAGACAGTTAAAGGCGGTCGTGTAATAAAGTTCTCGGCTCTGGTAGTTGTGGGCGATGGCAGCGGCAAGGTAGGCTTTGGATTAGGCAAAGCCGGTGAAGTGCCGGATGCAATTCGCAAGGGCATCGAGGATGCCAAGAAAAACATGATTAATATTTCACTCAAGGGAAGCACCATTCCCCATGAAATAATCGGTAAGTTCGGGGCAGCTCGGGTATTATTAAAGCCCGCCGCACCCGGTACCGGAGTTATAGCCGGCGGTCCTGTTCGTGCTGTTGTTGAAGCAGCCGGAATCAAGGATATCCGTACCAAGGCTATTCGGTCCAACAATCCCTGCAACATCGTCAGTGCGACGATGCAAGGTCTTTCCCGGCTGCGCACGGCAGAAGAGGCCGCTGCAACCAGGGGAAAAACCGCCAAGGAAATACTAGGCTAAACGGGAGGGTAAATCGGGGCTTGTGCTTTCCGGTTATCGGCCGGGTTTCGATTTAAGCGAAACGCGCAGAAGCCCGCGCCTTTCATAGAAAGGCCTGTTTACGTGCTAGAAAGGAATGGTTTTATATGGCAAAAAAGACGAAAAGTAACGCCCTGAAGATCACCCTTGTAAAAAGTCTGATCAGCAGCAAAAAGGATCAGATTGCTACAGCGGAATCACTCGGTCTGAATAAAATCGGCGACAGCACAAGCCAGCCCGACAACGCCGCCACACAGGGTAAGGTGGCAAAAATTATCCACCTCGTCGAGGTAACAAATGCGTAAGCAATCGAGCAAGGAGGTGCGAACAATATGAAGCTGCATGAGCTTTCTCCAGCTCCCGGCTCGGTTCGGGAGATCAAGAGAATAGGCAGAGGACATGGTTCAGGTCAGGGTAAAACCGCAGGAAAAGGGCACAAAGGCCAGAAGGCCCGCGCCGGCCGCGGTGTACGCCTGGGATTTGAAGGTGGCCAGATGCCTTTACAAAGGCGGGTTCCCAAAAGGGGCTTTGTCAACATTTTCGAGACCAGATACGCGATTGTAAATGTCGCTGCGCTGAATTCCTTTAGAAAAGGCTCGGTTGTAGATGCCAAAGCATTGCAAAAAGCCGGGCTGGTAAAGAAAATATACGACGGCATTAAGATATTAGGCAACGGAAATTTGGAAAAGAACCTTACCGTTAAAGTGACGGCGTTTTCCGAATCTGCCAAGTCTAAAATCGAGGCTGCCGGCGGGAAGGCAGAGGTGATCTGAGATGTTTCAGACTCTGCGTAACGCTTGGAAGATAACCGACCTTAGAAAAAAGATTCTGTATACCCTCTTTATTGTCCTTATCTTTCGTCTGGGCTCGGCCATAACCCTTCCCTTCATTAATGTCGATCAAATGGCCGAAGGAGTAAAGAATATCGAAGGCCCTCTGAGCATGCTGATGCTGCTGTCAGGCGGCGGCTTCTCGGATGCCAGTATCTTTGCTCTGTCCATAACCCCCTACATTAACGCCAGCATTATCATCCAGCTGCTGACGGTTGCAATTCCACCCCTGGAAAGACTGGCAAAAGAGGGGGAATCCGGCCGTAAGAAGTTAGGACAGATTACCCGGTATACCACCATAGCTCTTGGTATTATGTTAGGTATTGCTTATTTCCTCATGATCAAGAATAAGTATAATGCGCTGGAGAAAACCACCGGCTGGGCATTCTGGTTTTCAGCCGTTGTAATCGTTCTCTGTTTCACCGCAGGCTCGGCGCTGATGATGTGGCTGGGCGAACAGATCAACGAACGGGGCATAGGCAACGGCATCTCAATGCTGTTGTTTGCGGGTATTCTATCCCGCTCTCGCAATGCCGCCATCTTCCTTTGGAATCTGTTCTATACTGACGGAATAAAGAATCTGGAGAGCGGCACAGGCCTGAAGTTTGTCATTCTGGTTCCGGTCATTCTGATATTGTTCCTTGCAATTATTGCATTTATTGTGGTAATTACCGACGCCGAACGCCGTATCCCGGTGCAGTATGCAAAACGGGTGGTGGGCAGGAAAATGTACGGAGGCCAGAACACCTATATTCCCATAAAGGTCAATATGTCGGGTGTTATGCCCATAATCTTGGCCGCCTCGATGGTGTCTGTCCCCAGTGTAATCTTTTCATTTACCGGTACACCCGTGGGCAAGGGCATATTTGGCAAGATCGGGCTCTTCATTTTCACAGTTTTTAACCCAACCCATCCCGTATACGCCTCACTTTATTTCATGCTGATTATCGGATTTGCATTTTTCTATGTAACAATTCAGTATAATCCGCTGGAGATGTCCAACAATCTCCGTAAGAATTCCGGCGCAATCCCCGGCTACCGCCCCGGAAGACCCACGGTTGATTATATAAAGCGTGTACTCAATAAAATCACCCTTATCGGTGCTATCTGCCTTGGCGTAATCGCCACCTTCCCGATCATATTCAGTTCTATATCGGGGATTGACGGGCTGGCGCTCGGCGGAACCTCGATTATGATTATAGTCGGCGTTGCGATCGAAACCACCCAGCAGATAGAAAGTCAGATGATGATGCGGCATTACAAAGGATTCCTTGAGTAAGGTATTGCCGGTACTAATAATACTAACCACTTATGTGATAAGCGATTTAGTATAAGGAGGAAAAGATCTTTTGAAGATCATAATACTCGGCGCACCCGGCGCCGGCAAAGGAACCCAAGCCGATGTTATCAGCAAGCATATGCAAATCCCCACCATTTCCACGGGTAATATTATCCGTGAAGCGCTGAAAAGAGGCACCGAGATGGGGCGGAAGGCCAAAGAGTATATGGAAAGCGGACGGCTGGTGCCGGATGATGTTGTCATCGGCATCATCCGTGAACGGCTTGCCCAACCCGATTGCGAAAAAGGGTTTATACTTGATGGATTCCCCCGCACCATTCCTCAGGCCGAGGCACTCGACCGTATGGGCATTAACATTGACAGAGTCATCAACCTTGAGGTTGATTATGAAGTTATTGCCCGGCGGCTATCGGGTCGCCGTGTCTGCTCCGATTGCGGAGCAACCTACCACACCGTTTACAACCGCCCCACCGTCGAGGGAGTATGTGATCGCTGCGGAGATACCCTTATTCAGCGCAAGGATGACCATCCTGATACCGTTCGGGAGCGACTGCGGGTCTATCAAGAACAAACCGAGCCTCTAAAGGACTATTACACCGCACAAAACAAGCTTTTTGTGGTTATTGGGCAGGAGGAAACGGCGGATACAACCCGCCTGACCCTTGCAGCACTTGAGGCAAAGGATTGATACAAACAAGGTTTTCGGTTGCCAGTCCGGGGCGGATTTGTCCGCAAGAGGTTGCCGCACAAACCCCCACCCTGCTGACAAGAGGGGCAAGGTGAGTAAATGATTTTGATAAAAAACAGTCGTGAACTAAAAATTATGCGGGAAGCCTGCATAATTTCTGCACGGGCACTTGAAAGGGCAGGAAAGGCCGTTCAACCAGGCGTTTCCACAGCCGAGATCGATCGTGAAATTCGCCATTATATAGAGAGTCAGGGCGCAAAGCCCTCATTTCTCGGCTACGGCGGTTTTCCCGGAAGTGCTTGTGTTTCGGTAAACGGAACGGTTATCCACGGCATACCGGGCAAGCGCATCATCAAAGCAGGAGATATAGTCAGCGTTGATGTGGGCGCATATATTGGAGGATATCACGGCGACAATGCAGCGACATTTGCAGCTGGGGATGTTTCACCCCAAGCAAAGGCTCTAATGGCTGCAACCCGCGAAAGCCTGTACGAAGGAATTCGGGCAGCGCAGGCGGGAAATCGCATCGGAGATATAAGCTCCGCCGTTCAAAGGTATGTCGAGGTGCGCGGTTACTCGGTTGTACGGCAGTTTGTCGGCCACGGAGTAGGCGCGAACCTGCACGAGGACCCAAGCGTTCCCAATTACGGTACTCCCGGTCGCGGCCAAAGGCTGATTCCGGGAATGACCTTAGCCATTGAACCCATGATAAATGCCGGCGGTCCCGAGGTAAAAATACTGGAGGACGGTTGGACTACTGTGACGGCGGATGGCAAGCTGTCCGCACATTATGAACACACGGTTGCAATTACCCCAGACGGACCGGTTATTTTAACGCTTCCGTGATTAAGGGGTGGTAGGTTGATAAGACGGGGCTGTGTGATTATATCGCTAAGAGGGCGGGACGCTCAGCAGGCCATGGCAGTGCTGGATGCAACCCCCGACGGAGTTTGGGTGGCAGACGGCAAAAGACGACCAATCCAGCGGCCTAAACGCAAAAACCCCCGCCATGTAGTTCTAACCGGTTCATTTTTGGGTGAATCCTCAATGGCGACCAATCGTGAGTTACGCCGCGCTCTTGCCACCATGGGAGAGACAGTCGGCAAGTAACCTATGGCAACTGCCATAAGGCTGCAAATCGACCTTGGGTAGCGAAAGCACCCGGGTCCTTTCACCAGAGGGAGGTTATTCAATGTCCAAAGCGGACGTTATCGAATTGGAAGGTACCGTTGTCGAAGCTCTTCCGAATGCAACATTTCAAGTGGAGCTGGCCAACGGGCATGTTATTCTCGCTCATATTTCGGGCAAACTGCGCATGAACTTCATTCGAATTCTGCCCGGAGACAAGGTCACGGTCGAGATGTCACCATACGATCTGACCAAAGGCCGCATCACCTGGAGAACTAAATAAGTTCTGCAGGCTGGGCCGCTTGCATTTTTAAATTTATTCAGGGCTGATGGCAACATCAAGCCGGGATTGCGTTTTTCTGATAGGGCTTACCCCATACGGCGCAATCCCCCGCCTGTTTCAAGAAAGGAATGATCCATACCATGAAAGTCAGACCTTCTGTTAAAAAAGTATGCGAAAAATGCAAAATTATCAAGCGCAAGGGCCGCATCATGGTTATCTGCGAAAACCCCAAGCATAAGCAGCGTCAGGGTTAAAAACACGGATATAAATCCGGAGCTTTGCCCGCAAACTGTATTTAAATATTCTCATTCATTGCTCTGCCAACTGCCGAGCAACAGAAAGGAAGGAATAATCATGGCTCGTATATCTGGTGTAGACCTGCCAAGAGACAAAAGAATTGAAATTGGCTTAACCTATATCTTTGGGATCGGGCGTAAATCCGCCACCGACATCGTCGCCGAGGCAGGGGTTAACCCCGACATTCGGGTGAGAGATTTGTCCGAGGATGACGTTTCCAAGCTAAAGGATGTTATCGATCGCAAGTACACCGTGGAGGGAGACCTTCGTAGGGACATTGCTTTTGGTATTAAAAGATTGATCGAAATCGGCAGCTACCGCGGGATTCGTCACCGCAAGGGGTTGCCTGTGCGCGGCCAGCGTTCAAAGACAAACGCCCGCACCCGCAAGGGTCCCAAGAGGACCATTGCCAACAAAAAGAAATAAGGAGGAGATAGAAGAATGGCCGCTGCAAAAACCAATGCGCGCAAGGGTGCAAGCACCCGCCGCCGCAAGGAACGCAAGAATATTGAACGTGGCATTGTGCATATTCAGTCCACGTTTAACAATACCATCGTAACTATCACCGACACCCAGGGCAATGCTCTTTCATGGGCCAGTGCAGGAGAGCTGGGATTCCGCGGATCAAGGAAATCCACTCCTTTTGCCGCGCAGAACGCAGCAGAAACCGCTGCCAAGGCCGCCATGGAGCATGGTCTCAAGCAGGTTGAGGTTTATGTAAAAGGGCCTGGTTCCGGCCGCGAGGCTGCAATCCGTGCCCTTCAGTCCGCAGGGCTTGAGGTCAGTCTTATCAAAGATGTGACCCCCGTCCCCCACAACGGATGCCGTCCTCCCAAAAGAAGACGCGTATAATCAAATACAGGAGGTGCAACCAATATGGCTAGATATACCGGTGCGGTGTGCAAGCTTTGCCGCCGCGAAGGACAGAAACTGTTTTTAAAGGGCGAACGCTGCTATACCAAAAAATGCGGAATAGATCGCCGCGCTTATGCTCCCGGCCAACATGGACAGGGGCGGAAAAAGGTTTCGGAATATGGAAAACAGTTGCGCACCAAGCAGATTGCCCGCCGTTTTTACGGGGTGCTTGAGGGGCAGTTTCACCATTATTTCGAAATGGCGGAGAAAATGCAGGGTGTAACAGGTGAAAATCTGCTTGCTTTGCTGGAATCCCGTCTGGACAATGTAATTTATCGTCTTGGACTTGCAAGCTCTCGGGCAGAAGCACGTCAGCTTGTTCTCCACGGACATTTCAGGGTGAACGACCGCAAGGTCAACATCCCTTCCCTCCTTACCAAGGCGGGACAGGTGATCACAGTTAAGGAAAGCAGCCGTCAGAACGAGAAGATTAAGTCGATTATCGAAGCTAATTCATCCCGTCCTATTCCCAAGTGGCTGGAGCTTAACCGCGAAAAACTCGAAGCTACCGTTGTTTCGATGCCCAACCGTGAGGATATCGATCTTCCGATCGAAGAAACCCTCATCGTCGAGTTGTACTCGAAATAAGCCCGGATCCATCGGCCGAGGCTGTTCGCATATCTTGCGACGGCTTTTTGCCAAATTTATGTGGAACCGCCGCCGCTTAAAGGCTGTGATTCCCGCTCTTAATAAGGAGGGTTTTGAATGATTGAGATTGAAAAGCCCAGAATCGAAGTGGTGGAAACCGCGCCGGAAGGAACCTATGGTAAATTCATAGTGGAGCCCCTTGAAAGAGGGTTCGGTACAACGCTCGGAAACAGTCTGCGTCGCGTATTGCTTTCATCCTTGCCCGGAGTAGCAGTAACCTCTGTCAAAGTCGAAGGCGTTCTTCATGAGTTCTCCACCATCGAGGGCGTCAAGGAGGATGTGACCGAAATCATCCTCAATATCAAGGGTCTGACCGCGAAAATTCATGGAGAAGGCCCCAAGGTTGTTTATATCGAAGCTGAGGGAGAAGGCGAAGTTCTTGCCGGCTCTATCAAATGTGACAGCGAGGTTGAAATTCTCAATCCGGATATGCATATTGCATCAATGGGTGAGGGTGCACGGCTGTTTATGGAAATAACCATTGATAAAGGTCGCGGCTATGTGACCGCCGAGCGCAACAAACTTAACATGGCTCCGGTTATTGGGGTTATTCCGGTTGATTCGATCTATACGCCTGTATTAAAGGTCAACTATACGGTTGAAAATACCCGTGTCGGGCAGATCACCGACTATGATAAGCTGTCCCTTGAGGTCTGGACAAACGGCACCATCTCTGCGAAAGAGGGCGTTTCTCTAGGGGCAAAGGTTCTCAACGATCATCTTAACCTGTTTGTGGATCTTTCAGGCGAAACATACGCCGGAGATTCCATCATGGTCGAGAAGGATGATAAGGGTAAAGAAAAGGTTCTTGAAATGACAATTGAAGAGCTCGATTTGTCGGTTCGCTCCTTTAACTGCCTCAAACGCGCGAGCATCAATATCGTTGAAGACTTGATAAGCAAAAGCGAAGCCGATATGATGAAGGTGCGTAATCTCGGACGGAAATCCCTGGAAGAGGTTGTAAACAAGCTGGACTCTCTTGGGCTCAGCCTTAGAACAGAAGAAGAATAGGATTTTCGGATATAACGGCCGCCCGTCGGGGAATGCGATAAGCACCCCAAACCGTTATAAAGGCGCGCGCTGCGCGCCCCAAACCAGCTGGTTTTGCTCATCGCAATTAACCTTAAGGAAAAGGAGTGAATTTATATGCCCGGAACCAGAAAACTCGGTAGGCCTACCGCCCACCGGTTGGCTATGCTCCGTGCCATGGTTACCTTTCTGCTTGAGAAGGGACGCATTGAAACAACCGTCACCCGTGCCAAAGAGGTGCGTGCCATGACAGAAAAAATGATTACAATAGCGAAAAATCCGTCGCTGGCAAACAAGCGTATTGTATTTTCATTTATCACCAAGGAAAGTGTCAGCAAAAAGCTTTTTGACGAAATTGCACCTAAATATGCCGAGCGTAACGGGGGATATACCCGCATAATCAAGACAGAAGCGCGCCGCGGTGATGCGGCAGAAATGGCATTTATTGAATTGGTGTAAGCGTAAATATAAACCTTTTATAAGCTGACCGGAACTACCGATTTATTAGTATTAAAGAAAGACTGCACTAAAGGATAAAACCTTTAATGCAGTCTTTTTATACTAAAACTGCTCTCAAGTAAAAATCGAGACATCTTTGCGGTCTGTTTTCCGCCATACAGCGTTGTTGTCGTCGGCGGGCGTCAGCCCGCTCTCCTCCTCCGCCTTGCATGACGAAAAACATCCTCGCAAATTTTGTCTCACCTTTTAATTGAGAACAGTATTAAGCGGTGGTCGCCATAAGATCGCAGATTTTATTTGAGAATTCGACAGGGTCTTCAATCGGCATTCCCTCAATAAGCAGTGCCTGGGTATATAACAGTTGTGAATAATCCTTCAGCCTTTCGGGGTTATCCTTAAGAGCAAGCATGGAGGCATAAATCGGATGGCTCTGGTTTATTTCCAGCACCCGCTCAGCCTTAACCTTGTTGTCAGAGGGCATGGCGTTCAGAACCTTCTCCATTTCAAGGGATAGCTCACCCTCGCTGGAAAGGCAGACAGGGTGGGTCTTCAACCGTTTAGACAGCCTCACAGCCTTGACCTTTCCTTCAAGCGCCTCGGTCATAGCCGTAAACAGCTCCTTGTTTTCCTCGGTATTTTCCTGCTCCTCCTCAGGGATATCAATCCCCAGATCGCCGGCAGAAACCGATTTAAATTCCTTGCCCCCGCTCTCATGCAGCACACGAAGCGCAAATTCATCAATATCCTCGGTGCAATAAAGGATTTCAAACCCATTATCCCGCACCGCCTCGGCCTGGGGAAGCTTGTCAATCTTCTCAACGCTGTCCCCGCAGGCGTAATAGATAAACTTCTGCTCCTCCTTCATCCGCTCAACATACTCTTTAAGCGTAACCGGCTTCTTTTCGGTTGAGGAATAGAACAGCAGCAAATCCTCAAGCAGCTCCTTATGCTGGCCGTAATCACTGTACATGCCGTATTTTAACTGCATCCCGAAATTCTTAAAGAACTCGTCGTATTTCTCCCGCTCGTTTTCAAGCATGGATGAAAGCTCGCTTTTTATCTTTTTTTCAAGGCGGGAGGCTATTGTTTTAAGCTGCCTGTCGTGCTGCAACATTTCCCGCGATATATTCAGGGATAAATCCTGAGAATCCACAAGCCCCCGCACAAAACTGAAATAATCGGGCAACAAATCGGCGCATTTATCCATAATAAGCACGCCGTTGGAATAAAGCTGCAATCCCTTTTCATATTCCCGGGTATAATAGTTAAACGGAGCGCGAGACGGAATAAACATCAGCGCCTGATAAGTCGCCACCCCTTCGGTGCTGCTGTGGATCACCCTGGAGGGATTTTCATAATCAAAGAACTTCTCTTTATAAAAATTGTTATAATCCTCATCCGTAAGCTCGTTCTTGTTTCGCCGCCAAAGGGGAACCATGCTGTTTATTGTCTCGGTTTGGGTGACGGTTTCATACTTATCCTCTTCCCCGTCTTTTTCCCCCTGCTTGGGCACGCTTTTTTCAATATCCATTTGTATAGGATAACGAATATAGTCGGAATATTTTTTAATTATCGAACGAAGGCGGAAGCTTTCAAGAAACTGGTCATAATCCTCATCATCCGTGCTCTTTTTAATCGAAAGCACAATGCGGGTTCCATGCTCCCCCTTATCACTCGACACAATGGTATATCCTTCGGCGCCCTTTGACTTCCAGCACCATGCCTCATCCGAACCGAAAGCACGGCTGTCCACGGTAACGCAATCACTAACCATAAACGCCGAATAAAAACCGACACCGAATTGGCCGATTATGTCGACATCCTCTTTTCCCTCGTTCTCCTGTTTAAACTTAAACGACCCGCTGTTGGCAATGGTGCCAAGATTGTTCTCCAGCTCGTTCTTGGTCATTCCACAGCCGTTATCGGTTATGGTAAGGGTGCGGGCATCCTTGTCAATATCCAGACGGATAAAAAATCCGTCCCGCCCAACCCCGGTCAGACCCTCGGAAAGCGAGCGATAATACAGCTTGTCTATGGCATCGCTGGCGTTGGATATCAGCTCGCGCAGGAAAATCTCCTTATGGGTGTAAATGGAGTTAATCATCAGGTCGAGTAGCCGCTTTGACTCGGCCTTAAACTGTTTGGTCTTCATGCACATCCCTCAAAATTTCATAGATTAGCACTCAGGCTTCTCGAGTGCTAATCTATAATAGCCCGAAATCACCCAAAGTTCAAGGGGCTAACAGAGTATAATTGTTAAAAATTTGAAAACAATTCAGGGGGCTCGGTTTATACTTAAAAAAGCAGTCATAGAGCGGCATATAATTATGCTGTAAATAATTCAAAATTTTGCAGGGTTATTAAATCTTTTATCGGAAAAAATATGTCGGGAGGTGATTATTTGAAGAAGCTCATTTCAACGTTTGCCGCGCTCATAATTACTTTATCAATCGGAATTTTTGCATCCGCTCAGGGAACAACCTACACCGTTCGCAGCGGAGATTCCATGTGGAAAATAGCAGTCCGATATGAAGTCGGAGTATCCGAGCTGATTAAAGCCAATCCGGGAATTAGAAACCCCAACTTGATTTATCCCGGCCAAAAAATCAAAATTCCCGAAGCTGCACCTCTGCAGACCTTCGAAACCGAAGTAATCAGACTTATCAACATCGAACGAACAAGCCGTGGCGTTCCTGCCCTGACAACAAACTGGCAGCTTTCAAGGGTTGCCAGATATAAGTCGCAGGATATGATTGACAAAAATTACTTTGCACATCAATCCCCAACCTACGGTTCACCCTTTGATATGATGGAAGCCTTCGGTCTAAGATTTTCTGCCGCCGGTGAAAACATCGCTTATGGTCAGCGATCCGCTCGTGAAGTCGTAAACGCATGGATGAATTCACCCGGTCATCGGGCAAATATCCTGTCCCGGGCATTTACCCAAACAGGCGTTGGTGCCGCTAAAAAGGCTAATGGCACCTTGTATTGGACACAAATGTTTATGAAGCCTACTTGATAAACAGCCTTAAAGCCACAAGGGCACGGGTTCATTCCGTGCCCTTGTGTGCCGTTTATACTGCTCTAAAGTAAAAATCAAGAATCTTTGCGGTCTGTTTTCCGCCATACAGCGTTGTTGAGGTCGGTGGGCGTCAGCCCGCTCTCCTCCTCCGCCTTGCATGACGAAAAACATCCTCGCCAATTTTGTATCACCTTTTACTTGAGAACAGTATTAAAAGTTAAAAACCGGTAGGGTTGTGTCAATAATTTATTAATAGCACAAATTTGTTCAGAATCAGTTTTGCAACTATGCAGCCAATCAATAAATTCGTCATGAGATTTTCCGTGAATTGGATTAAGGTCACCTCCGCCGCAGGCGTATTTCACGCGCGAAGCGCATTTCACAAATCCGAAAGGATTTATTTCGTTGAAAAAGCGACAAAGTTCGTATTGAACTTTGTCGCTTTTTCTGGAGCTGGTGGACGGATTCGAACCCCCGACCTGCTGATTACAAATCAGCTGCTCTACCGGCTGAGCTACACCAGCATATTAACGCCCATCTTTAGTCATACTATTTACAGCCCTATTAATATATCATGCGGCGTTTATGATGTCAAGAATTGAAAGCCAAAAAAGACATGGAAATTCGCGTATATAAACAATAACATTTGTTTTGGGGTTTACAAGAACGGTAAACTATGTTAAAATAGCCCCGTGTTCCAATTCCCGGACGGTGGAGTATGCCCAAAAAGGGATTTATCCCGGGACTCATCGTTTCCCCGCACTGGGTTTTCGGAGAAAAATTTTAAAGAGGTGAATAATTATGCTACCAGAAGAAAAAACTTCTATTATGCAGACCTATGCAACACATGAGGGTGACACCGGTTCCCCCGAGGTTCAGATTGCCGTTCTCACCAAGAGAATTAACGATCTGACCGGACATCTGAAGATCCATAAGAAGGATCATCACTCAAGACGCGGTCTGCTGAAAATGGTCGGTCATCGCCGTAACCTGCTCAATTATCTTATGAAAAAGGATATCACGAGATATCGTGCGATTATCGAAAAATTAGGCATCCGTAAATAACACAAAGACAGAGGCAGGCGGGTGTTCAAGCCCTCCTGCCTCTATTACAATTTACGGAAATCCCATCTCACTGTCCATAATCGGGGCGGCTTGGATTTAGCGATGAAACGACGGTTCAGCGGTTGGTGAACTGCGGTTTTATTGCTAAAATCCCATTCGGCTCCGTTAATATTGGAAATATATTATTAAAACGGAGGATACCTATGTTTGAAAATTACAAAGTATTTGAAACCACACTTGCCGGCCGCCCTTTGGTTGTAGAGACCGGAAAGGTCGCCCAACTGGCCAACGGTTCCTGTCTGGTTCGCTACGGTGACACGGTTGTGCTGTGCGCTGTAGCGGCATCCGACAAGCCGAGGGAAGGCATTGACTTCTTCCCCCTTTCGGTGGACTACGAAGAAAAATTATACGCGGTGGGCAAAATCCCGGGTTCGTTCCAACGGCGAGAAGGCCGCCCCAGCGAAAAAGCAATTCTCACCTCCCGGGTTATTGACCGTCCTATTCGTCCGCTTTTCCCCAAGGATATGCGCAACGATGTATCCATTGTCTGCACGGTGATGAGCGTCGATCAAGACTGCCCCCCCGAAACCACCGCGATGATCGCCACTTCGGTTGCCCTTTCGATATCAGATATTCCTTGGGCCGGCCCTATATCAGGGGTTGCAGTCGGGCTGGTTGATGGTGAATATGTCATCAATCCCACTGCTCAGCAGGAAGCAAAATCACAGATGCATGTTACGGTTGCCTCTACCGCCGACCTGGTCGCAATGATCGAGGCCGGAGCCAACGAAGTGGACAACGACACCATGTTTAACGGCATTATGGCAGGCCACACCGCCAACCAGGAGATTGTAAGCTTCATTAACGGCATTGTTGATGAAATCGGCAAGTCCAAGTTTTCATTTGAATCTAACGACCCAGAACCCGAAATGTATGAAGCCATAAAGGAATTTGCCATTGAAAAGGTGCGTTTTGCTCTTGACACCGACGACAAGCGTATCCGCGACGAAAGGTTAAGCCCGGTATACGACGAGGTTCACGCAAAGTTTGGGGAAGCATATCCCGAAATGACCGGAAAAATTGACGAGTGTTTATATAAGCTCCAGAAATATGTTGTGCGCCGCTGGCTTCTGGATGATGGCAAACGCGTTGACGGCCGCGGCATTGATGATATCCGTCCCCTGGCCGCCGAGACGGGCATTCTGCCCCGTACCCACGGTTCCGGACTGTTTACCCGTGGTCAGACACAGGTGCTGACGATTGCCACGCTGGGTTCCAGCGGGGATGCTCAGCTTCTTGATGGGATTGACGAGGAAGAGAGCAAGAGATATCTCCATCACTACAACTTCCCCTCCTATTCGGTGGGTGAGACCCGTCCGTCAAGAGGACCCGGCCGTCGCGAAATCGGCCATGGCGCATTAGCCGAGCGGGCATTACTGCCGGTTCTCCCCTCGATGGAGGACTTCCCATATACACTCCGTCTTGTATCCGAGGTTGTTTCGTCAAACGGCTCAACCTCACAGGGCGCCATCTGCGGCTCCACCCTTGCGTTAATGGATGCCGGCGTGCCAATTAAGGCACCGGTTGCGGGTATTTCATGCGGTCTTATTACCGAGGGCGACCGCTTTATGACAATGGTTGATATTCAAGGGCTGGAGGATTTCTTCGGCGATATGGACTTTAAGGTTGGCGGCACGCACAAGGGTATCACCGCCATCCAGATGGATCTGAAAATTCATGGTCTTACACCTGAAATAATTCGTGAAGCTCTTGACAAGTGCTATAAGGCGCGCATTTACATTCTTGATGAAATTATGCTTAAAGCCATCCCGTCCCCACGGGAGGAGCTGTCGCCTTATGCCCCCAAGATGCTGAGCACCAAAATTGATGTGGACAAAATCCGCGAGGTTATAGGCAAGGGCGGCTCGGTTATACAAAAAATCCAAGCCGAATGCAACTGCAAGATTGATATTGAAGAGGACGGCAGCGTGTTTATCTCGGCACTTAGCACGGATGATGCCAATCGTGCCCTGGCGATCGTCGAAACAATAGCCAAAGACCCCGAGGTGGGCGCTATTTATAAAGGGCGGGTAACCCGTCTGATGAACTTCGGCGCTTTTGTTGAAATTGCTCCCGGCAAAGAGGGCCTGGTTCATATAAGCCGTCTTGATGTTAAACGCACCGAAAAGGTTGAGGATGTCGTTGCAGTCGGGGATGAGGTCATGGTAAAGGTAACCGAAATTGACGAGCAGGGCAGGCTGAATCTTTCCCGCCGGGATGCATTGATTGAGGTTGAAGGGCTGGTTCCTGAAAACACCCTTTCGGACACCCCCCGTCCTCCCCGTCGTGATAACAACAACAGAAGAAGATAAAAAACTCAATAATACCCCTCTCTTATCAGCGAGATAGGTAAAAAAACAAAGTCTCCCGCAATCGGAACAATCCCGATTGTGGGAGATTTTTTGTTATGCAAGGAAATTAGTCGCCTGAAATTTCTCTTATGTTATATACCCTGCTGTATTCTTTGGTCTCGGGGTCCTTAACCACCTCACTCTTGTTTTTATAAAGCAGCTTTATTATGGGGTAAATGTTTATCCAGATCTCGTTGTTGCATTCCTTTTGTGATTCATCAAACACAAGCTGAAGCCCAATATGCAGATGCGGCTGCCTTATGTTATTCACATTTTCATTCAGGCTGTATCCGGTTCGGCCCAGATATCCGATTACATCACCCGGCAGTACCACCGAGCCCTCCTTTAGCGATTTGTTATAAGGGAAATCCTTTCTCAGATGAGCATAATAATAATAACGCTTTGTATCGTGGCTGCGTATGCCTATTCTCCACCCGCCGTACTGATTCCAGCCCAGAGCCTCGACGGTGCCGCCCTCCACGGCAATGATGGGTGTTCCCACAGAACCCATCATATCATGCCCCAGATGACGGCGGGTAAAGCCGTATGAACGACTTACCCCGAAATCGTCAAAATCGTTATAATAATATCCCTTTGCAATCGGCGAAAAAGCTTTGAGCCCGTATTTCCTCTCCCAGCTCTTGCCCGTTTCGGAGGCTTCCTCCTTAACCTCAATTTCATAAGCGCCCACTAGCCCCGAAAGAGCGGCATTATACGCATCCAGATAATAATCATAATATTTAAGCCCATCGGCAAGTTCTGCCATGGTCTTGCCCTGCTTTAGCTGATCTGCAACCAAATCCAGCTGGCCGGTCTTAAAGCGTTTAAAATTATTACCGTTTTTTGCCGAAAGATATGCAAGCATTTCAATAAAGTTCAGCTGTATTTCACCTTCCTGCGAATTAACGTCCAGCTTTATGGCATATTCCATTGCCTGATACGGAAGATTAAAATCTACCCATTTTATAAAATCCTTCTGCTCATCCTTGGGTGCATTCACCGCCGCCGTCTGAACAAAAAACAGACAACAGCCCCCCGCCAGCAATATCAGCACAAAAAACAAGGTTGCAAAGCGCAGCAGCCTTTTTCTTTTTATCAAAATCACCATTTTATTATTCACGCCTTTCCGATCCTTACAAACCACCGTTTTAATGTTTATGAAATAAAACAGCTTAAAATACCCGAAAGAGGGCGGATAAATTATCAAACAAGTAGTTATAAATTAAAATACAAAATTCGGGCAAAAGCCTTGCTTTTACAATGACGCACACCACAAACTTCGTAAAGATAAATATTTATACTAATCTCAATAATAAAAGCCGATAAAATGGAGTGATTCGTTCTTTAAAGAAGAACGCGTCTTGAGCGACAATTTTATCGATCCTTTTATTTGAGATTAGTATTAGGTGCGTTATGCATTATATTACCTTGGCAAAATCCGTTTTTAAAGCGCATTATATCAAGGAGAACAAGGTTGTTCTCTTGGTACAAAATCCGCCTTGCTTTTTTTAAGGGGGAAAACCGATGAGCCATATTATGACATCAATTATCGCCCTGATGACGATCCTGACCGCGCCATTAACCAATGTCGGTGATATTGCGGTTTGTCCCGTCAGCGAAAGGGTAGACGGCAATAACTTCGTTTTTTCCGGCAACCGTCCGCGTTTTTCAGGTATGGGCAACAGCCGAACCGAAGAAAAGCTGAATGCCGTAATGCACGAACGGTTTGAAACAGTCCTGTCTCATACCAAGTGCGCCGCAGCCGAATTGCCAACCGACGACCGGTCGAAGCAGTTTAAAGCAGAAGGGGTTTTTGATTATGAGGTAAAACGAAACAGCAATGGAGTAGTAAGCCTGCTGTTAATCGAAACCGTTTATGACGGCAAGGCCCAAACCACCCAGCTGAAAACCGGATTTTCTTTTTTTACCGGAAACGGCCAAACGATTAAATTGCCGCAGCTTTTTTTAAACAGTGAAGAAGGCATAATACAGATAAATGAGGAGATATTGCGGCAGGTTGACTCACGCGGACTTGGCTCGGCACTTGTTTGTTCCAAGCCCGCTGTAAACGCAAATCAACCCTTTTATCTTACTGACACCGCCCTTACTCTAATAATTCCCACCATGACATGGTTTGGGGGGAATATGGGTATTGTTGAATTTACAATACCCATAAGCAAGCTGAAAGATCATCTAAATCCCGGGTTTGTACCATAACAAAAGGGCTGTAACAGAATGGTAATTCATTCTGTTACAGCCCTAAAATATTATTGTCTCAACTATTGGTTTAAAACCTTCGGCTTTCAGCCGAGGGGGGTTGAGTTATGACAGGATTATTCGTCTTCCTCGTCGCAATGGCAGCTGCAGCATTCGTCGTCGCATTCATCAATGTCGAACTCCAGCTTTTCGCCGCATTTGGGGCATTCGATGCTACCCTCAAGCAAGGTATCTTCGTCTACGCTGAACTCTTCATCACAGTTGGGGCAGACGACATCATAATATTCATCTTCGCCGTCCATATCGTAGTAATCGTCATCGTCCTCATCGTCCCCGTAGAAATCTGTTTCAAGCGAGTCGAGGTCCTCATCAATTGCATCAACCTGTTCTCCGAGATCCGAAGCGTACGCCTCCAAAGAATCCATATTCTCTGAAATATCGCCCAACGCATCAATAATTGCAATTAAAAGCTTGCCCTCTTTTGTTGCATCGTCAACACCAAGACCCTCGGCCAGACCTTTGAGATAAGCCACTTTTTCTGTAACTGACATCATGTTGTCACTCCTTTTTTAAGTAAGACCGCGCATAATAACGCAGGTCATTTAGATAGACGGCGGTTTCTACACCCGTATGGATAGTATGCACGCAAAAAAATGAAACTTACATATTAGTTAAAAAATTATGCCCGTTCCATATATTCGCCGGTGCGGGTATCGACACGGATTTTTTCGCCCTCTTCGATAAACAGCGGAATTCTGACTTGGGCGCCTGTTTCCAGGGTGGCGGGTTTTGTAACATTCGTTGCGGTGTCGCCCTTAAAGCCGGGTTCGGTGGTTGTGACTTCAAGCTCGACAAAGTTGGGGGGCTCAACGCCAAAGACATTCCCTTTATAGGAGATTACCTTGCAGGTCATGTTTTCTTTCACGAACTGAAAGCTGTCGGCCAGAATGCTCTTATTAATCGGCAAAAGCTCATAGGTTTCAAGATCCATAAAATAATACAAATCGCCGTCATTGTATGAGTATTCCATATCTTTTCTTTCAACAAAGGCGGTTGGATACTTGTCCGAAGGGTTAAATGTGCGCTCGACCACCGACCCTGCAATTACATTGCGAATCTTGGTGCGGACAAAAGCGGCACCCTTGCCGGGCTTAACATGCTGAAACTCAATTATCTGATATACATTTCCGTCCATTTCAAAGGTAACACCGTTACGGAAATCACCTGCTGATA
>JAQWBK010000004.1:30720-36056 GCA_028706415.1 Oscillospiraceae bacterium
CGGATAGATAAATGCCGGGCTCGACGGTGACAACACTACCCTCCCGCAAAACCTCATCCCCCGACATGGGAGACATTCGGGGAGCTTCATGTATTTCTATGCCCACCCCATGTCCGGTTCCATGCCCGAAACAGCCGCCGTATCCGGCCGAGTCAATCACACTGCGTGCGGCAGCATCCCCCTCGATACAAGGAAGCCCTGCCCGAAGAACCAGAAGAGAGGCCGCCTGTGCCTTTAGTACCGTATCATAAACCCTGCGCTGTTCATCCGAACAGCTTCCCACCGCAACCGTGCGGGTCATATCCGAACACCAGCCGTCAACCACCCCGCCAAAGTCCATTGTAACAAGGTCGCCCTGCTCTATTGATTTATTCGAGGGCGCACCATGGGGCAGGGCCGAATTTGCACCCGAAACAACAATGAAATCAAAGGCAACCGCATCGGCTCCCTGACGGCGCATTTCAAATTCAAGCTCCAGAGCAATTTCCCGCTCGGTGCGGCCGACCTTGATGCGGGGTAGTATATATTCAAAACCGTGGTCGGTAAGCTGCTGTGCCTGCTCGATCCTTTTCAACTCCTCAGGGGATTTAACCAGCCGGAGGTTCTTTAAAAGCCCGTCCAGAATACCGCCGCACAGCTCAACATCCTTAAGCTCTGCCTCGAGCCGCTTAAATTCAGCACAGCTTAAATCATCGTCCTCGACCGCCAAACGGCTGATTTTATGGGTTTTGAAAAGCTCCCTGAGAGTATCCGATCGCTTTTTATATTCGACGCATTTTATATCGGTTATAACCCGCTGTGCCGCTTCAAAATAGCGGAAATCGGTGAGAAAATACGATTGCTGCCTTGTTATAAGCACCGTCCCGGCACTTGACGGAAAGCCGGTTATATACCTTCTGTTATGACTGCTGGTTATTAACGCGCCGTCAACCTCGTCAGGAAGCAGTAATGAAAGCTGTTTTGCTTTAGACATATACAGAACCCTTGCCTTTCGGTGAGATAATCACGAAAAAACTCAACAAGTCGGCCAATCCAGGCTATTCAAGCGCCAGAAGCGCGTCGACCCCTAAAAGATAGCTTGAAACACCAAAGCCGGCAATCTGCCCGCGACATACTGCAGAAATAACCGATTTATGGCGAAACTCCTCCCTGGCGTGGATGTTGGACATATGCACCTCGATAACAGGAAGGCCGATCGCCGAAATGGCATCCCGCAACGAATAGCTTGTATGGGTATATGCTCCGGCGTTGAGTATGACCCCGTCGACACTGCCGACACATTGATGCAGCCTGTCGATAATCCCGCCCTCGCTGTTGGATTGATAAAAATCTACATTTAGCCCCTGCGCCTCGGCATGCTGTGCGATAAGCTCGCAAATCTGGTCATAGCTGTCGGTCCCGTATACCCCGGGCTCGCGCATTCCCAGCAGATTTAAGTTGGGGCCGTTTAATATGAGAATGTTTTTCATATAAGCCATTCCTTTCCGTGGGGGTTCTAATTAGTAAAGTATATTATATCCATCATATAATAATTTCAATACCCGTGCATCGGCATCTTGGGTGCCCCTTGATTCGCATATAACGGTAGGTGTCCAGCCGCGCTGGGCAATAAGCTCCATCAAAGGCTCGGGTTCCGGCCCGAACCTACTGTCTTCAAAGGTGAGATGCCTTTTTTCCCCCGCCTGGGTATATTCAATTTTTGAAAAATGGATATGCATTTCGGATGCACGCCGTACCCCAAGCTTATTTGCTATGGCATCCAGCGCAAATGCAAAATCCTCTCGGGAGTTCATACCTCCGCCGGTTCGGGAATTTAGATGACCGAAATCCACACATGGAAGAAAGCGCTCGTCAAGCTGACACAATTCGATTACCTCATCAAGATTGCCAAGCTGGTTAATCTTGCCCATGGTTTCAAGACAGAGGTGAATATCTGATAAGCCCTCGTCATCAAGAAGCTCCTGCGCCCGTTTAAGCGTTTTGGCCGCAAGCAGTGTGGCATCTGAGCGTGTAAGCCCACCCAGCCCGCCGGGGTGCACAATAATCCGATTGCCCCCCATCCATGAAACCGCCTGTGCGCTTTGTTGGATATAACGCAGACTGTTATCCCGCTTTAACGGGTCATCAGATGCAAGGGAAATATAATAAGGAGCATGTACCGACAGGGCAATGCCATGCTGCTCGGCGTTGGCGCCAAGCTCCCGTGCCGTTTTTTCGCTTGTATTTATTCCGTGCCCGCCCTGATACTCATAGGCATTCAGCCCAAGCCCCGCCAACCATTCAGGTGCCTGAAGGGTCGATTTTCGCCCCGATGAGATAAATTCTTCGCTGTTTCCCGCAGGGCCGAACCGTGCTTGCTTCTCCAAATCGGAGCCCTCCCACTACATTAATGTTCTACTTCCGGTATATTATATTAAACTATCAACAATTAGTAATTATTTATTCTTGCTTTTTCGGTACCTCTTTAAAATATGCCCTTCAAAACGCCTTTTAAACCTCAATGTAATCTGATGCTCGGGCAAAATCGGTAAAAGCTGTATTGAACGCACTCTTGCAAGGTTGGCCCCAATAATATCGGTAAAGGATTGGTCGCCGATGGCAACGCATTCCCTCCGTTTCATGCCCAACCTCCGTGCCCCACGGATAAATCCGATCGGCAGGGGTTTGCAGGCAAAGGAAATATACCGCAGCCCTAACTTTTTTGCAAAGGGAGCCACCCGCCTTGAAACGCCGTTTGATACTATGGTTGGCATAAATCCAAGGGCCTTCATGTTATCAAGCCATTCGGAAATGGCAGGGTCAAGCACCTGACTGCCGTGGGTTGTCAGGGTATTATCCACATCAAGAAGCAAACCGCGTACCCCCAGCTTTTTTAGGTCATCGGGCGTAATATCGGTTATTTTATTTTTTAGCATATCGGGATAAAATAAAGACATAAAAAATCCATGTCCTTTCTGGGTTTTATACCGTTCTCACCTTTTACTTGAGAACAGTATTACGCCTGGAAAGCAGATAAAACCGTATTGAAAAAGGGAGGCCAAGCTACCCCTTGTTATACTAATATTATACAGTATTAACCAAAAAGCGGGCATTGCTGCCCGCTTTTTTGAATTATTTAAACTTGCGTTTACGAGCAGCCTCAGACTTTTTCTTGCGTTTGACCGAGGGCTTTTCATAATGCTCTCTCTTGCGAACTTCCGCAAGAACACCTGAACGCGCACAGGATTTTTTCCAGCGGCGAAGTGCACTGTCCAAGCTTTCGTTATCTTTTACACGTACTTCTGACATTCTTTATTCCCTCCCTCCGCCGTACAGGCAGGGGTATTTAACCAAACTGTTATAGAATATTATACAACGGGCATCCGTTTTAGTCAATACCTTAAAATCAGTAATTAGGCTTGAGCGGGCTTGACCACAAGGTTTACCAGCTTGCAGGGGACATATAGCTCTTTGACAATCTGCATACCTTCAAGGAAAATCGCCGCTTTTTCATCCGATTTCGCTTGGGCAATTACAGCCGCAGCATCCGAATCTGTGGGGATGGTGATGCGGGTGCGCACCTTACCGTTTACCTGCACCGCAATTTCGATGGTTTGCTCAATACATTTTGCGGCATCATATTCCGGCCATCCGGCATGAGCAAGTTGTCCGCCGTATTTCATGATTTCCCACAGTTCTTCGGTGATGTGGGGGGCAAACGGGTTTAGCAGGATAAGTAAAATGCGATATTCCTCTCTTGTAACGCTGTTTGTGTCTGTAATTTCGTTTAACAGTGCCATCATGGCGGCAATGGCGGTGTTATATTTCAGGGCATCTATATCTTCACCCACCTTGCGGATGGTTTTGTGTAGAGTGGTTTCAAGCTGGGGGCGAATGCTGCCGGTGGGGCTGACGCACCCCTGCAATGCCCAGATGCGGTCCAGAAAACGCCGACAGCCGCGAATACTGGAGCTTGACCAGGGGGCTGCTTTTTCAAAATCTCCGATAAACATTTCATACAGCCGCAGGGTATCGGCACCGTATTCATTAACAATATCATCCGGATTTACAACATTACCTCTGGATTTCGACATTTTCTCGCCATTCTCACCCAAAATCATACCGTGACTGGTGCGCTTGGCATACGGTTCCGCCGTAGGTGCAATGCCGATATCAAAGAGGAATTTATGCCAAAATCTGCTGTAAAGCAGATGCAGGGTGGTATGCTCCATGCCGCCGTTGTACCAGTCTATGGGGGTCCAATATTCCAACGCTTTTTTAGATGCCAACTCTTTATCATTGTTAGGGTCGACATACCGCAGAAAATACCAGGATGAACCCGCCCACTGTGGCATGGTGTCGGTTTCACGCTTTGCGGGGGCGCCGCATTTGGGGCAGGGAACATTAACCCAATCCTCAATGGCGGCAAGGGGGGATTCTCCGTTTTCGGTGGGCTCATAGCTTTCCACCATGGGCAGGCGAAGGGGCAGCTCTTCTTCGGACAGGGGAACATAACCGCAAGCGTCACAGTGAACGATTGGAATGGGCTCTCCCCAATAACGCTGACGCGAAAACACCCAGTCCCGCAGCTTAAAGTTTACCTTGCTCTCCCCGATTTTTTTATCCGCAAGCCATTTTGTCATGGCTTCAATTGCCTCGTCCACCGTCATTCCGTCAAGGAAATCGGAATTGACCATAACACCGGCGGAGCAATCGGTAAAGGGCTCTTGTTCAACATCCCCGCCTTTTACAACCTCAACAATGGGCAATTTAAATATTTTCGCAAATTCCCAGTCCCGGCCATCATGCCCGGGAACCGCCATTATGGCGCCTGTTCCGTAAGATACCAGAACATAATCGGATATAAATATCGGCATATCCTGCCCGGTAGCGGGATTTATCGCCCGAACACCCTTTAATTCAACCCCGCTTTTATCCTTGGCAACCTCGGTACGCTCAAAGTCGGATTTTTTAGCCGCCTCTGCCTGATATTCCCGAACGCTATCTATATTGTCAAGCCTATCTGCCCACTTCTCGATAAGGGGATGCTCGGGGGAGATTACCATATAGGTAGCCCCAAACAAGGTATCGGGGCGGGTGGTGAACACCTCGATGGGTTGGCCTGCCGTGGTATCAAACCGCACCTGAGCGCCGGTGGAGCGCCCGATCCAATGAATTTGCTGTGCACGAACCCGCTCGGGATAATCCACCAATTCAAGGTCGTCAATCAAACGCTGAGCATATTGGGTTATTTTGAGCATCCACTGGCTTTTAACCTTTCGAACAACCTGGCCACCGCAACGCTCGCACGATCCCGCCACAACCTCCTCGTTGGCAAGCACACATTTGCAGGAGGT
>JAQWBK010000061.1 GCA_028706415.1 Oscillospiraceae bacterium
TTTGGTTATAATCCGGCAGATTTATTTGTCTCAGCAATCTCGATGCATGTATATCCGGCAGGCTGTAATTTTTCCAGGTTTTATAACTCAAGAGAGTTTCTTGGACCTTTAGTGATTTAAGTGCCCTATCCTTAATTTCATAATCACTGTTCAAATAAAGCCTGTGAGTGGCCTCTACTGCGGATGGTCCCAAATCTCCCAAATACTCTACATCAATTTCGCGCTCAGTAGATGCTGCCCTGCTTTCCAGATATTTATTTACATTATAATCCGCAATCAGCGTCTTAACATTAACCGCATTTAAAGCGACAGACATGATAATTACCGTCAGAGCAGTAAAACCAAATGCCTTGAATTTCGGACACCAGATTTTAATAATCGCACCAACCATACAGATGGCGAAAACCGCATCCAGCCAGGTGACCATAACACGCTTTTCCGATAAATCGTAAGCCGAAATATAGGTAATCATTCTGTAAGCCGAAGAGGCAATTAACACATAGTTGCACAAGATAAATACACTCAGAAGAAATGAAACATATCCGGGAAGTCTATTTTTATCATTTTTCTGAACAAAAATCAAACAAATCATTATTATTATCACAGATATACAAAGGACGCCGCAAAGCTCAAAAAAGCCTGAACGAGCATAATTGGCATAAGACATTCCGCCTGGGAGCTCTATGCCCGCGAACAAATAACCAAGCTGAATAAGAACAAACAGTATAAAAATCAAATCAATTATTATGAAAACGGTTGCGGTCAAAATTCCGTTAATTCCGCTACCTAGCGAAATAACTTTTTTCTCGGGCGTTTTTCTTGCCCGCAGGGTTATTAACCAGGAAGCTATAAAAATCGCTGTGCCTGTTCCGAATATAAGATCAAAGTAAATCCTGCCGAAAGAGATGTTCAAATTCCCATAAATTTCGTTTGCCAGAAAACCGAAAACCTCGTCCGCTTTAATGAACAAGGACAGAAAAAGTGCAGCCAAGGGTAACGAAATTACCAGCCCAAGAATTATCATGGTTGAATTTGAGCTTTTTGCCTTTTTACCAATATTCTTGCCTACTGCTTTGAAGGGAATGTCTAAATAAATAAGCGGCCGTGCAATAAATGAAACAAGCGTATCATATACCGATTGCAGAGAAAACATGAGCCCGTACGAGGCTTTACTCATATGACATAGCTGCAGCGGAATTAATGCAAGCAGTAGCAGGGTGTTTATTAGGTAGGTTGTTTCATTATCCTGAACGAAATAACCCAGGGAAAGCAGCGCAATTGGAATTAATAATACAAGGGATGATTTGCTTATTTTTACATTCTTTTTTGTCAAATACCAAAAAACAATTGCATAAAAAACAGCGGTGAGTATGGGTACCGAAAGCCCAAAGCCACCGGCTAGAAACAATTCGGCAAATAAGATGCCGAAAATCCAACATAATATCACCACTATAAATGTTTGACGATTGGTGATTTGTTCGAATATCTCGTCTTGATCAATTCTTTTATAAGGGGTAGGGCTGAATGCCGGATATGGGAAATAACCATTGTTGACCCCGCCGGAATTATTGCTCAAATATGCGTTTTCATTATCACTTGGTTTGTCCGGTTGCTCTAATTCATTAAAGTTTTCTGGGTTCTTATCCTGTTCAATCATACTCTTTCCTCCGTTGTTTTAAATGATTAACCGGATATTAAAGTACCACAGATATTATCTAATGTCAATATATATTTATCGAATAACGATAAATATATTGTTCAATGCAGGGGCAGGTTTATTTTCATCTTGTACTAATTCCGATTAGAAACATGCCAACAGAGCTGTGATAGCCATTCTGCCCGGTTGTCGCGGCTCTGTTGGCCGGAATGTTTCTTATTGAAATTAGTATTGTATAGCAACCATAAATTATTAATTATTAGGCGAGGCACAAATATAATTTTAGCGGTGGGGGAGGGGGAGGATGAATAAACGCAGATGTGCGGTGCACATTGCTATAGTGCCGGAGTGAGGGTAAAACCCTTTGTATTATGCCTACCTGTTTAACAAATAAAAGCCAAGATTAAGATAAGCCAAATATATTAGCCAGAAGAAATAGGGGATTGTCAGCCAATATGCGATTTTTCTTATATACTTAAAGCCTGTCAAAATCAAGGAAACAAGGGCAATAAGGATTATCAGCCAGAAAAATGCCACCAACCGCCATTGCAGCTTGAAAAAAATCAGAGGCCAAAGGAAATTGAAAAGCATCTGAACAAAATACAGCCGTAAAACCCGCCCTCCGTCGATGTCGTTGGCGTTCCACACAAGATAGGCTGAAACGCCCATAAAAATATACAAGATTGTCCAAACAAACGGGAATATGCTTGTAGAGCAGGTCAGAGGAGGTTTTTCAAGCTCGTCAAATCGCGAGGCTCCCCCGACAAGTCCCCCAAACAGGCCGACGCCCAATGTAAGTAAGGTGAAAAAAAGCAGTGCCTTGAATTGAAAGTATCTTCTCGGCAGCACGGTTGAATTCATTATAATGTTCATATCCTTTCCGAATTTGCCTGATCGATATAATCGGATAGGCAAATTAAAAATTATTGGTATATGCCCCTTCATTCATAATTATAATTATGCCCTGTAAGCCGGAATTATAATGTTTTTCTCGATTATGCATATCATGGTTTTTATTGAATATTTTAATTATTTTAAATCAGCTGACTTTTGGAACATTATTAAGTAACCGGTAGCATAAATTTAACTATCTTTAGGTCACCTCTAAAAACCTGTTTTGAACGGATTCCGAGCAGAATTTTTGTCGGACAAGGAAAGCCGACAAAGCAATGCTTTCCGCATTACGAGGAGGTTTGACGTAGTCCGGCGGAAATTGTGCCGGAAGACGCCGGAAGGGGTTTTGAGAGGTGACCTTTATAAGGAGGGGCTGAAGATAATGCTTGCTGCTTTATGTGTGGGTGAGTCGAGGAGAAGATGGATGAGTTTTCGCCGCCGTCCACCTGTTGTAAAATCTGAGCTTGTCACTGCCGGAAGCGGCCGTTACTTGAAAATAACAGCCGATAAGGGACGAAACGGTCAGATAGATTGGGTAGGAGTGAGAAAGGCAGCAGGCCGTGAAACAAGCCGACTGCTCATACCAAGAGGGATAATTCCTCCGTCGGGTAGCAGGATTGCAGCCTTTAGAGGGGTCGAGCTTGCACGGCAGCTTATGACTTCAGCCGCTGTTGAGCTGTTAAAAATTGTTGCTATTAATCCGCGGCTGGTAAAGATTGCGATATATGACCCGCGGGGGGTAATGCCCGAATTGCCGATTCAATTTATACCGTATGCTTCGGATGTAAGGGTGATAACCAACAGATTCGATCGCTATAAAGCCCAGCAGTTTATGGCAATGCAGCAGTTCGGGGCTGTTTTATCCGTTACGGATGATCCGGCCGAGACCGGTGGAAGTCTTCTTTTAATAGCCCCCGAAGGATTTTCAAAGGGGGATAATATTTTAATGCCACGCGGATGGATAATGACGGCGGACAGCCCTGTTGAGCATAAAAAGGGGGTCATATACAGATATCTGCCCAAGGTTTCTCATGGCCTTTTATCTTCAACCCCATTGGGCTGTGACGCTGTACAATTTCTTTCAGGTCTTTATGAATTGAGCGGTATTCGTGAAATTGCGGTGAGGCCTCCCGAATTTTTACAAACCAGCGGGCATACTATCACACTGAAGGATGCGGCGTGGAGGCTTGCAGGTCTTGACATTGGTATATCTGTTTAGTATAATTACTGCCATGAAACCTGCGTCTTTGTCGGCTCAGGTATAAAATTGTTGAATTTTGACTTAAAATTCGCTCCGAAGGAGACCGTGCATAATGAACAAACAGACAGTAATTACCGATGAGGGCTTGAAGCGCCTTGAAAGTGAACTGGAAGAACTGAAACTGGTTAAGCGAAAAGATATCGCAGAAAAGATCAAAGTAGCATTATCCTTTGGCGATTTGTCGGAAAACAGTGAATATGATGAAGCAAAAAACGAACAAGCCATGATAGAAGGTCGCATCAGCGAAATTGAAAACCAGCTTAAAAATGTTTTGGTTCTGGATGAAAGCGAACTAAGCACAGAGGTTGTGCATATAGGCTCCCGTATTAAGGTGAAAGACTTTGAAACAGGGAAAACCGAAACTTATCAGATTGTCGGCTCTACCGAAGCCGACCCAATGAACGGCCGTATTTCAGACGAGTCACCTGTCGGAATGGGTTTTCTTAACCACAAAAACGGCGATAAAGTAGAGGTCGATACCCCTTACGGAGCATTTAAATACGAAATATTGGAAATATTAAAATGATCCGGCTCTGCACCGGTAATGTTTGGGCGCGGTGACCATAGGTTACCCGCCCGTTTTTTGGAGCTTTATAAAGAAAGGATACGATACTGTGGACCACACCAACAACACGAACGGCCAGCCGCCCGAGCTTAGTGAACAGGAGTTAAGCGAGCTCCTCCAAATACGCCATGATAAGCTGACCGCTTTGCAGAAGGCGGGCAATGACCCGTTTAAAATTACAAAATGGGACCGAACCCATTCCTCGGCAGAAATTGTTGAGAATTTCGAGTTGTTGGAGGGGAAACCGGTTACAATTGCAGGCCGTATTATGACATGGCGCAACATGGGCAAGGCAAGCTTTATTGATTTGCGTGATGGTTCCGGACGCATTCAGGTATATATACGAATCGATGATGTCGGAGAGGATGTATACGCGGAATTCGGGCATTGGGATGTTGGGGATATTATCGGGGTTGAGGGTACCGTGTTTCGTACAAGACGCGGTGAAATATCGGTTCACTCAAATTCTTTAAAGCTTCTTTCAAAGTCACTGCTTCCTCTGCCCGACAAGTTTCACGGGTTGAAGGATACCGACACACGGTATCGTCAAAGATATGTCGACCTCATTATTAATCCCGAGGTTAAGGATACCTTTATTAAACGCAGTCGGATTATTACGCTTATTAGAGAATTCCTTGATGCAAGAGGATATCTTGAGGTTGATACCCCGGTGCTTCATACCTCTGAAATCGGGGCGGCGGCCCGTCCCTTTGTAACCCATCATAACACCCTTGATCTTGATATGTACCTAAGAATCGAAACCGAGCTTTATTTGAAAAGGCTGATTGTGGGTGGTTTTGAAAAGGTGTATGAAGTCGGCCGTATTTTCCGCAACGAAGGTATGAGCATTAAGCATAATCCTGAATTTACCTCGGTTGAGCTATATCAAGCATATGCTGATTATAAGGATATGATGGATATTGTTGAGGAGCTTTATGTTTTCCTTGCACAAAAGGTATGCGGGAGTGAAGTAATACCCTATCAAGGGGTTGAAATAGATATGAGCTCGCCCTGGGAACGCATGACCATGGTTGAGGCAGTCAAAAAGTATTCAGGGGTTGACTATAACGACTGGAAATCGGATGAAGATGCTCAAAATGCTGCGGACGCAAAAGGGGTACATTACGATAAAAATGCGACAACCAAAGGGGATATATTGGCTGCATTCTTTGATTCGTTTGTCGAAGAAAAGCTTGTACAGCCGACATTTATATACGACTATCCGGTAGAAATTTCTCCACTTGCCAAGCGTAAGGCGGACCAGCCTGAGTTTACCGAACGATTTGAATTTTTCATAACTGCCCGAGAAATGGGCAACGCATTTTCAGAGCTGAATGACCCTGTCGATCAGCGGGAGCGCTTTGTTAAACAGGTTGCGGAAAAGCGGGCAATGGGTGCAAATGCCGAGGTTGATGAGGATTTCCTTACAGCCATGGAATACGGAATGCCGCCTACCGGCGGACTCGGTTTTGGTTTGGACAGGCTTGTGATGCTGCTTACCGACCAGTATTCCATCCGAGATGTATTGCTTTTCCCCACCATGAAGCCCAAAGAAAAATAAAGTGGTTTTTTCAGTATACGGAAAGGTCTGGTGCTCGTCATGGCAAGAGAATGGGTATTAAGAGGGATAAGCGAGGATGACTTTGAACCAGCCCCCAAGCCCGAGCCTCCCAAAACTCCCAAAGGCAAATTTGAGAACTATTGGTATCATTATAAATGGCATACAATTATAACCGTTTTCATTGTATTTGTATTGACCATCTTGATATGGCAGATGGTAACAAAGGATAACCCGGACTATACGATTGTTCTTGCAACCCAAAACTATGTGGGCGACCCAACCAAAGCGAAGCTTGAGTCCGAGCTTGCAGCATACGGGCGGGATATTGACGAGGACGGCAAGGTGGAAGTGATGATAGACACAATATCACTAAATACCGATACCCAGTTTGACACGGCAAACAACTCTAAATTTATTGCTCATCTTGCTTCGGGCGACATTATGTTCTTTATTTTCGAAAAAGAGACATACGATTCCAAGATTGTAAGAATGGAAGAAGAAGGTTATCACTTTTATACGCCGGTAGGGGTACAGGTTACAGGGTTAGAGGGAGACGGACGCTACTGGAACTGGAAAGAGGATGAGCTTCGCAAGGATAAAGCCATGGAGGGTATGCCGGAGAATTTATTCTTTGGTGTTCGCAGCATCGGCGGAACATCAGAAAATAAGAAGAGTAAAGAAATGCATGAACAGTGCATGGAGCTGCTGCGTGCATATATAACCAAAAAGCCACTGTCTGCCCCAAAAACCACAAGCAATTAAACTTATGTTAAAGGAAGGTACTGATTATTATGCGCAGCGATCTTTTAAAAGAAGGCGTATCCCGTGCTCCCCATCGTTCACTGCTTAAAGCACTGGGAATTACCGATACAGAAATGAAACGCCCGTTTATAGCAGTAATCAGCTCAAAGAGTGATTACATTCCCGGTCACACCCACCTTGATATCATCACAAGTGCGGTTGAAGCGGGGATTCGCAACGCCGGGGGCGTGCCCTTTAGGTTTGACACAATCGGCGTATGCGATGGGCTTGCCATGAATCATAAAGGAATGAAATATTCCCTTAGCTCACGCGAGCTTATTGCCGATTCGATAGAGGTTATGTTAACCGCCCATCCAATGGATGCCGCTGTTTTTATTCCCAACTGCGATAAGATTGTTCCCGGTATGCTTATGGCTGCCTGCCGAATGAACATACCTTCTATATTTGTCAGCGGTGGTCCCATGCTGCCGGGCAAAAGCGGGAATCGCAGACTTAGCCTTACCGATATGTTTGAAGCGGTTGGTTCTTGTGCTGCGGGGAGTATGGAGGAGTCTGAAATGCTGGAGCTGGAGGATAAAGCCTGCCCCGGTTGCGGTTCATGCTCCGGTATGTTTACCGCCAACTCCATGAATTGCCTGACCGAGGTTATCGGGATGGCTTTGCCCGGAAACGGTACCATACCTGCGGTTAGCGCTGCCCGAATTCGTCTTGCCAAGGAAACAGGCGAGCAGGTGATTACCCTGCTTGAAAATAATCTGCGTCCCCTTGATATTCTCACTCCGGCTGCATTTGAAAATGCACTTCGCGCCGATATGGCAATTGGTTGCTCTTCAAACACTGTGCTTCATATAACCGCGATTTCTTATGCCGCAGGCTGCCCGATTTCGCTTGAATATATCGATAGCATCGGGAAAACCACTCCTCAGATTTGCAAGCTAAGTCCTGCCAGTGAGGTTTTCCTTACGGATCTGAATGATGTCGGCGGAATTCAGGCAATGCTGAGAGAGCTTGATCGTGCAGTCCTAATAAACCGTGATATTCGGACGGTCAGCGGCACAGTGGGTGAGCGGCTTGACAAAGCTCCCGCCGCCGACGGTATGGTAATTCGCGAGCTTGAAAACCCCTTCCGTCAGGATGGGGGAATTGCAATTCTTTTCGGCAACCTTGCAAAAGATGGTGCGGTTGTAAAACAGGGGGCTGTAAAACCTGAAATGATGGTACACAGCGGTCCCGCCCGCGTTTTTGAAAGTGAGGAGGATGCAAACCAAGCCATTCTCGAGTGTAAAATCAAGTCGGGTGATGTGGTGGTAATTCGTTATGAAGGACCCAAGGGAGGGCCGGGTATGCGTGAAATGCTCTCTCCCACTGCTAATATTGCAGGTATGGGGCTGGACGACAGTGTCGCGTTGATAACAGACGGGAGATTTTCGGGGGCAACACGGGGCGCGTCAATCGGTCATGTATCGCCCGAAGCGGCTGCCGGCGGGATTATTGGTCTGATAGAAGAAGGGGATATAATTTCCATCGATATTCCTGAGCGGAAATTGGAGCTGCTTGTCGAAGAATCGGTTTTGGAAAGCCGCCGCGCAAACTGGAAGCCTCCCGTTCAAAATCTGAGCGGATATGCAAAACGGTATGCACAGCATGTCACCAGCGGGTCGACAGGTGCTGTGTTTGATGACCTTTTATAATTTATACTAATTCCGATTAGAAACATGCCAACAGAGCCGTGACAGCCATTCTGCCCGGTTATCGCGGCCCTGTTGGCCGGAATGTTTCTTATTGAAATTAGTATTATATACTGTTATATAAATTGTAAATCGTTATGGATTGATTCCGATTTGACAGAAGTTTTTATAGAGATGATTTATACTGATCTCAAGTAAAAATCAAGACATCTTTGCGGTCTGTTTTCCGCCATACAGCGTTGTTGTCGTCGGTGGGCGTCAGCCCGCTCTCCTCCTCCGCCTTGCATGACGAAAAACATCCTCGCAAATTTTGTCCCACCTTTTACTTGAGAACAGTATTAAACTTGCATATAAACGCAACCGCCCTCGGTTTTCAGCCGAGGGCGGTTGTGCTTATACGGTTACTTTTTATACTACTAAAATATTGATAAGGTTTCCGAGGTTTTTTTGTGTCGGGCAAGGAGGAGAACGAAGCCCGGTGCAAAAAAGACCGCAAAGATGTTAAGGCTTTAGTCGGATATTATACTAATTCCAATAAGAAACATTCCGGCCAACAGAGTCGCGACAACCGGGCAGAATGGATGTCGCGGCTCTGTTGGCATGTTTCTAATCGGAATTAGT
>JAQWBK010000062.1 GCA_028706415.1 Oscillospiraceae bacterium
ATAATTCTTATATAAAATTAAATAAAAGCTTCTTTTCATACAAGAATTAGGGTAAGAAATAATTCATATCTGAAAGGAAGCTTTTTATTTATAAAAGACACCGGCACTATAAAAACCGTTATCAACAAAACGAGCATCTAATACGAATTACAAAATAAAAACATTGTAAAATCCAATCATGTCCGGTAATGTTCTTTACGGTGCATTTCGTCAAAGAACAAATTGTATCACAAAGTCGGTCAACCAATTTATCCAGGGTTTCGAAAATATCATTTCTGAAGCCGTGTTTCCGTAACCAAGTCCAAATTTGCTCAATGGAGTTTGTGAATGGTATTAAAAGTCTATATTTATATAAATGTACCGGATATCCCGGAAAGGCGGATCATAACGATGTCAACAAACTGCCCATGCAAATGGAATAACTGTAAAAGACATGGTGACTGTGTCAAATGTATTGAACATCATAAAAAGCACATCAAATATCCTTTGCCGTTTTGCAAAAAAAAGCCATCAAATATTAGCGTCAAATCGGCTGACCAAGCTTATTCAAAAAATCCTTAAAATAAGCAGGCAGATCAGCAACAAACTCCATCCACCTTCCGTCACGCGGATGAACAAATCCTATTGAATACGCATGAAGGCATTGCCCTTTTAAGTTTTGAAGTGTTGAATTTAGTTTTGATGTTCCATATACAATATCACCAGCCACCGGATAGCCCAGGTATGACATATGTACCCGAATTTGATGGGTTCTTCCCGTTTCCAGCCTTAAGCGCACATGAGTAAATCCGGCATAACGCGCGATAACTTCATAATGTGTTACGGCGTTTTTAGCTTTGCCGGCCGTCAACATTTGGTTTGATAGTACCGCCATCCTTTTACGGTGGACCGGATGACGACCAATCGGGGCATCAATGGTGCCCTTGTCATCCTTCACCCGTCCCGTTACCACGGCTTGGTATTCCCTTAAAAAGCTGTGGGCTTTGATTTGTTTTGCAAGATGATGGTGGGATATATCATTTTTCGCAACAATAAGCAGTCCGCTGGTATCCTTGTCTATACGATGGACTATCCCCGGTCGCAGCACCCCGCCAATACCCGAAAGGCTGTCGCCGCAATGTGCCAGCAGCGCATTTACCAGGGTACCATCTCTGTTCCCTACAGCCGGATGCACGACCATCCCTTTTTTCTTATTTACAACCAGCAGATCAGAATCCTCATAAACAATATCAAGAGCAATAAACTGGGCCTTTGCCTCGCAGCTGACAGGTTCCGGAATTTGCACGGTAATCTCGTCTCGGCTGCGCAAACGATAATTTTTTGGACGGTCAATGCCCGAAACCTGAACAAATCCCCGTTTCAGCCAATCTTGAACCTGTGAACGGGTTATATCCAGAGCTTGGCTTAAATAAATGTCAAGCCTTTCCCCCGTCTTCTCGGCTGGAGGTATCAGCGTTTTCAAATTCATCTGTTGCATCCCCCTCCCGCTCGGACAGATTTTTTATAGGCTGCTTATCCTCTTTATATATAAACAAATAAAATATCAGCATAAGAGATGCACCCACAACAACATAGCTGTCGGCCATATTAAACAGCGGGAAATCAATCAAACTAAAATAAAAAAAGTCGACCACTTCCCCAGTTGAAATCCGGTCTATCAGGTTGCCTATGCCGCCTGCCAAAATAAGTGTGCATGCAATCTTAACCATTTTTGCTTTATTATCGAGCTTACCCAATAATAAAGCAATCAACAAGGCAAACAATGTCGCAATCGTGATGATTAAAAGAAACATCTGATTTCCATTGAGAATTCCAAAGGCTGCTCCGGGATTTTTCGTGAAAGAAAGCTCAAAAACCCCGCTTATTAATACTATGGGCTGTTTACCCATCAAATGCTCAATTGCCAAGGATTTTGTATACTGGTCAAACGCGGCCAGCAGCCCTGCACAGGCGATTATTACAAATATATATATGTGTTTTCTCATGCTTGCGATATTCCTTTCATACTAATTCCGATTATAAAACTTCCAATAAATCAAGCAAAAAGCTTTGATATATGGGTTTTTGCACGGATTTATTGGTAAGGTTTTAATGAGGAATCAGTATCAGTGCTGGTTATTTCACAATTTATACTAATACTGATCTCAAATAAAAATCAAGACATCTTTGCGGTCTGTTTTCCGCCATACAGCGTTGTTCTCGTCGGCGGGCGTCAGCCCGCTCTCCTCCTCCGCCTTATACTAATATCCGACTAAATCCTTAACATCTTTCCGGTCTTTTTTGCACCGGGTTTTGTTCTCCTCCTTGCCGGGCGCCAGCCCGCCTGCGTCGTCGGCCTTGCCCGACACAAAAAATCCTCGGAAACCTTATCAATATTTTAGTCGGATATTAGTATTACATGACGAAAAACAACCTCGCAAATTTTGTCTCACCTTTTACTTGAGAACAGTATAATCCCTGTAATCTTTAAAAAACGGCGAGCCGTTAACCGGTACGCCGTTTTCTATTAGCAATAATTCAGCCCACAATTGACGCACAGCGGGAGCACAAATCACCGTGGGTCGACTGCCCAACTGTTTGGCTGTATGTCCAGCAGCGGGCACATTTTTCTCCATCGGCAGGGGCAACCGAAATACCAAGCCCTTGGATCTCCCCTTTAAAATCTCCTCCGGCACCCTTCTTTATTGTAACCTGCGACACGATATTCGCCGCCGGCAACAGGTCGGATACCGGTTGCACAAATTCAAAGAGTTCGCCATCGCAATATAGGGTTACACTTGCATCCAGCGAGCTGCCGATTATTTTCTGGTTACGCGCCAGCTCCAGCGCCTTTTTAACATCATCACGCAGAGCATGTATCTTCTCCCATTTTGAAAGAAAATCGTTATCCTGTGCAAAAAAGCCGGGTTTCGGGATCTCGTTAAATAGCACAGACTTGGCATCTTCCCCGCTTCCATGGGGCATGAATGCCCAGATTTCCTCCGCAGTAAATGCAAGGATAGGAGCAAGCATCTTGGTCAACATGTTGAGAAGACGGAACATAACCGTCTGGGCGGCTTTTCTGGTGATACTTTCGGCTTTCTCTACATATAAGCGATCCTTAAGAACATCAAGATAGAAGTTTGATAAATCCACCACGCAGAAATTGTGAATTTTATGGAAGGCATCATGAAACTCATACGTATCGTAGGCTTCATTAACCTGTGCCGCCAAATCATCCAACCGCATCATTGCCCAACGGTCAATCTCTTCCAGCTTATTGTCGGCAACGAAATCGGTATCCGGATTAAAATCATTTAAATTGCTCAGAATAAAGCGGGCGGTATTGCGAATTTTGCGATATGCCTCGGAAAGCTGTTTCAATATATCCTTGGAAAGACGAACATCCACCCGATAATCTATTGAAGCAACCCAAAGACGAAGAATATCCGCACCGTATTCATTAACAACCTGTTCCGGCTTTATCACATTACCAAGGGATTTGGACATTTTGTGGCCTTCACCATCCACCGTCCATCCGTGGGTAAGCACCGCCTTGTAGGGGGCCTTCCCTTTCCAGGCGACTGCGGTAAGCAGTGAGGACTGGAACCAGCCGCGATGCTGGTCTCCCCCTTCAAGATATAGGTCGGCAGGCCATTTAAGATTAGGACGGACATCCAAGGCCGCCGCGTGGGAGGAACCGGAGTCAAACCATACATCCATAATATCCTTTTCCTTGCGAAAATGCTTACCACCGCAGTGGGGACAGGTTGCCCCCTCGGGTAGGATTTGCTCGGCCGAATGGGTATACCACCCGTCCGAACCCTCGCGTCGGAATAGCTCGGATACAGAATTAATAAAGGAACGCTCAATTATCGGCTTCCCGCAATCTTCACAATAGAATATCGGAATGGGAACCCCCCAGAGGCGTTGACGAGAGATGCACCAGTCGCTACGCTCTCTAACCATGGAGGTAATTCTATCCTCCCCCCATGAAGGAATCCATTTGACATCTTTAATTGCCTCGACTGCCTGTTCCTTGAAGCTTTCTACCGAACAAAACCATTGCTTGGTTGCTCGGAACAGCACAGGCTCCTTGCAGCGCCAACAATGAGGATACTGGTGAGCAATCTTTTTTGTTGCAAATAGGCAACCCACAGATTCCATATGCTTGGCAAGAGCCTTATTTGCATCATTTGTGGTCATACCCGCACATTCGGGACCTGCTTCCTCGGTCATATTGCCGCGGTCATCCACCGGCACAATAACCGGGATTTCAGGATAATTCTTGCATATATTAAAGTCATCCACACCATGTCCCGGAGCGGTGTGTACACAGCCTGTACCGCTTTCAAGGGTCACATGATCCCCTACAATTATAAGGGATTGGCGGTCGATAAAGGGATGCTGTGCCTGCATATACTCAAGCTCGGAGCCCTTGAATGATGCCGCCACCCTATAATCGGTTTTTCCGGCTGCCGCCATGACCTCCTGATAAAGGGCCTCTGCAATTATAAAATGCTCCCCGTCACACTCCACCACATTATATGTGAAGTCGGGTCCTAAGCATATTGCAGTATTGGCAGGCAAGGTCCAGATGGTGGTGGTCCATATCACAAAATGTGTGCGTTTTGGATCTATACCGGCCTTCTTCAGAAGTCCCTTGTCATCCTTTACCGTAAATTTAACAAATACCGAATAACAGGGATCCTCGGTGTATTCAATTTCAGCCTCGGCAAGCGCTGTTTCACATTCAGGGCACCAATGAACCGGCTTTAATCCCTTGTAAATATAGCCCTTCATGGCCATCTCACCGAATACTTCAATCTGGCGCGCTTCGAATTCGGGAGTTAATGTGAGATAGGGATTATCCCATTCTCCCAATACCCCCAGGCGTTTAAACTGGTCGCGCTGGTCGTTCACATATCCGAGCGCAAACTCACGGCAGACAGCTCGAAGCTTTTCGGGGGGCATGTGGACGGCATTTTCAACCCCTGCTTTGGAACGCGCCTTAAGCTCAATTGGCAAACCATGTGTATCCCAACCGGGGACATAAGGAGATTTATAGCCCGACATATTGCGATAACGGACAATTATATCCTTTATAATTTTATTCATTGCCGTGCCGATATGGATATCGCCGTTAGCGTAGGGAGGGCCGTCATGCAGAACCCAAAGCGGCTTGCCTTCATTTTTTTTCATGAGACGGTCATAAAGGCGGTCATTTTCCCATTCGGCCAGCATTGCGGGTTCGCGCTGCGGTAAACCGGCCCTCATCGGAAATTCGGTTGAGGGCAGATTCATTGTCTTGTTATAATCCTTTTCTTGCATCAAGTAAATCTCCTTTTATATGCCTGCTGAACAATTGCATTATTTGTTGCGATGAAAAAATCCTGAAGTATCCTGTTCGTTATCCTTCGATATATCGTAATTATCTCCAAACTTAAGATCACCAAACCTTGAAACAGGTCTCATACCATCATCGGTGACTTGCGAATCGGCATTGTTTTCGTCCTCATCCTTAAGCTCGGGAATATCCAGAACAACCGAAGGAGCAGCCTCTTGGCGGGATTCTTGGACAGGTTGGGGCACTGCAACCGGTTTGGCCTGCTTTTCTTTTTTATCGTCAAGTCCGGGCAGCACATCAATAAGAGCCAAATGCTCCTTATAAATCGAGAGCATCCGAGCTTTAAAGTTTGTAACTTCCTGTCTTATGCGATCCAGTTCGCCTTCTTCGTTTGATATGCTGCTTTGAGCATTTTCAAGAATTTTTTCTGCCCTGATTTTTGCATCGTCAAGTACCAGGCCGGCTTTATGCTTAGCTTCTCTTACCACCGTGTCGCCCAATTTTTGCGCACTTAACAAAGCTGTTCTTATATTATCCTCATCACTGCGATATTCCACCAGTTTGTCTGCCAAAATCTCAAGCTTTTTTTCTAACTCAGCTTTTGAAGCTGTTAATTCGCTTACAGTTTCTGCACACTGCTCAATAAATTCCTCAACTTCGGTAACTTTGCAACCACCCACACTTTTCGTAAACTGAATATTACGAATTTCATTTGCCGTAAGCATAAGGTACCCCTCTCTTATTTATATATTGATTAGAAATAAAGACCATTATTCTCTAGCTCATCAAGAAGATCGCCCATAATGCCGACATTATACGGAGTAATAATAAAGGTGCAGTTGGCAACCTTCTTAATCTGTCCGTCGTTCGCATATGCAACACCGCTTAAAAAGTCGAGAATACGACGGGCAACATCCTTGTTCGCACCCTCAAGATTTAACACCACGGTTCTTTTGGCGTTGAGATGATCAGCAATCGCACTTGCGTCGTCAAACCGCTCCGGTTTTACCAGAACCACTTGAAGCTGTGTGGTTGCATGAATATTGACCACCTTGTTGCTTCGTTTATCTTGTGGATTATTTGACGATGCCTTAACTTCTGACTTAGAAACGAAATCCATACCGTCATCAACCTCTTCGTCAAACTCGTCACTTTCCGGATCGGTTAAAAAATCCTTAAACTTATTGAATATACTCATGATATAAACCTGCCTTTCCTTTGTTTTCCTATAATATTAAAATCTGTTTATCCTCGTTTGCCAAAAATTGCGGAACCAACCCTGATGATGGTTGCTCCCTCCTTAATAGCTTCAATATAGTCGGATGACATTCCCATAGATAAGATATCCATATGGATATTATCTATGTTTTTGCCTCTGATGTCAATAAACAGTTTATACATATGTGAAAATACTGCTCTTTTTTCATGTTCTGTGTCAAATATCGGGGGTACAGTCATCAATCCTAACACATTAAGGCCCTTCATTCCACTGATTTCATAAAGCAGCTCATCCAATTTCTCCTCCATTACGCCGCTTTTAGCCTGTTCTCGACCGATATTTACCTCTACCAGCACATTTGTAACATGGTTTATCTTTATTGATTGCTTATTTATTGCATCTGCCAAACGAAGACTGTCAACCGACTCAATCATATCCACATTTGTGATAATGCGCGAAATTTTGTTGGTCTGCAGGTGCCCAATCAAATGCACCTTAACATTTTCAAGATTTATTTCCTCCTTTTTGCTTAAAAATTCCTGAACTCGATTTTCGCCTATATGTAGAAGTCCCGCCGATATTGCGGAATTTATTCTGGCTGGCGGAACTGTTTTTGTTACTCCCAGCAGGGTTACTTCCTCGGGGCGGCGGCCGGAAGCAATACAGGCTTCGGATATGTTGTGTTGGATTTCCCGCAGGTTTTGAACAACATCCGAAGCTTCATCTGACCATTTTCCCATCATATAACCCCTTTCCTTCCACAACAATATCATCATATAACTCAAGATAGCCTTTTTTATCGGTTTCTTTGCAGATAACATAACCGGGCAGTGCGTGCAATATTTCTACCTTACGGAAAACAACGGTATCTCCGTTAATAACATATACTCCCTGCTCTCCTTTTTCGTTTGTTATGATGCTATCGCTTGAAACCCGAAGACCCTCATATTTTCTTAATCTTATCTGTACCGATTCACGGCGAATTGAAGAAAGTTGGCTCGACATATATGAGCATTCAAAAACAACCGCAACATTGCCGCTCTGGTCCCTGTTGGCTGCAACCACCTCGGCCGGGATTGTCTCATCCGAAACAAAGGGAAGTAATATATCGGGTTTGGTTCCCAGCCTTACCTGTGCTGCATCGGCAGCCGGAATTACACATGCAAGGTACCACTTATAATCCCCAACCACCTTGCCGATTAAATCTGAATTGGCGACTTTTGGTGGGGTATTCAGTAAAGCCTGCAGCTCCTTTGTGGAAAGTGTTTTCACCTTATTATAATCGGTGATATTCTCGAAACCGTCAATCCTACTCACAAAATACCCGGCAACCGGTGATTTGATGGATGAGGTTGCAACCGAATATAAAGAAACCAGTTGATTTTTAAGCTGGGTGAGCGAATTAATACGACTTTCAAAACTTACTGTTTTCCCAACCGTAACCTGTCTTTTATTCATAAGGACAAGCAATTTTGACTGCCATAAATCCATATCTTTTAGGTTGGGGGTATTTACCCCGACCGCAAGCTCAATGATGGTCTGGCTAATCTGCTTATCTATAACATCGAGATTTACCCTTCCTGCGGTTCCCTGACTTTGAATTTCCTTTAACTGCGCAATATTTTCGGTCAATCTGTCAAGCTGCAACTGGGAGCGTGAATCGGCCTGGGTGGGATACACTTCTGCTATCGTTCCATTTTTGGAAACCCGACTGCCGTTTTCGATTGTATAATACAAATAACCATTCTTTTCGCCCGAAATCAGTTTTTCATTACGAATGGTAATACCCTCGGCATCCAAAGTATCGTATACGCTTGCGTTGTAAACCGTCTCGGTTTTTACAGGATTATATAGCACCTGAAATGCTTGATAACCAACATAAGCTATAAGAAATAAAGATATGCAAAGGGTGATTGTTCTTTTAACAAAAGTGTCCATTTACATATCCCTCCAAAATGGATGCTGCGGCATCTGCAATAGCTTGGGCATCTGAATAATCATCTATATAAAGAAAATGTGAATCTTTGCGGCGTCGAAACCAGCTGAGCTGTCTTTTGGCATACCGGCGGGTGGCTCTTTTCAAATTTTCTATCGCCTCGTCAAGCGTTATCTCACCATTTATTAAAGGTGCCAGCTCTTTATAACCTATTGCCTGCATGGCGGTGGGAGCTGTCGGAGCGGACAGCACCTTTTTCGCTTCGTCGAGCAGGCCTGCCGCCATCATAAGATCCACCCGTGTGTTTATTCGATGGTATAAATATTCCCTGCTTCGGCAGTCGAGAACCAGCATACACGCATCATAAGGAGAGGGCTTGCTGCGCGAGAGCTCTACTTGCCTGCTCATGCTTATTCCTGATACACTCGCAAGCTCAAGTGCCCGAATTATCCTGCCAAGGTTGTTGGG
>JAQWBK010000063.1 GCA_028706415.1 Oscillospiraceae bacterium
CCGCAGCCGGGTTTGTCTTTGTCATGGTTGGGCGGAAAAAATTCATCAATCGGGAACAGCATTTTGCGAAACAGATCGCAGGGTTCGTCTCCTGTTTCAGAGCAGTCCTTGGTGGGAATGCAGAAGTCGTAGACCGGAATCAGCATCTGGACATTGCGAATAAGCTGAACAATCGTGAAAACTCCCAGCGTCACATAAACAGCCTTGCCCTCATCGGGGTCAATAAAGGCGCCTCCATAGTTATTGGAGATTCCTTCCGGTATTGAGTTACAGCCGCAGTCACAGTCGCATTTGCATTTACGCCGTTCGCAGGCATCCACGACACAGGCAGACAATACGATGGGCTCGGCAACCTGAACCTTGCAGACGGGCAGATTTCGGGATATCGGCTGCTGCCTATCTGGATCGTCCTCACGGAACTCGCTGCTAAACACCTTAACATTACCTTCACTGCCGAAGAGAATAACGCGTTTACGGAATACGCAGATACCGCACAGCTCTGCCGGCGGACAGTTGCGGCTTGTAAATGCCTCTACTTCGACATGGAAGAAGATTGTCAGGTCACAGGAAAAATATCCGCGATTAAAGGGAAGTGTCTCAATATCAATGTATGTTGTGATGACACAAGCTTTTTTTGCGCGCACGCTGACAGCGCGGTCAATCACCATCTGTTCACGTTCGGTGAAATAAACTCTAAGATCCTCAAGGCAATCTTTATCCGAACATGAGTCATATACACGACCCGCATCGATGCAAACGGCCTCTTTACAGCCGCTATCGTGCATGAATTTGTTATCAGGCATAAGTAATCCTCCCGTAAAATGTTAATGGGTATTTCAACTTCATTACATCTTATGATTCGGGAGGAGTTGTGTGATTGATTTCGAACTTATACCACCGAAAAACAACCGCATTTCGGGATATTCATACAATTATTTATCTGCTTTGGTCAGGCGGACAAAATTGGCCATAATCTTCTTTAAACCCACCTGTTCAAAACGAATTTCCAACAGGGTGTCGTTGCCCATCGGATTTACCGATAATATTTCACCCTTGCCGAACACCTTATGTGAAACCATATCTCCCGACTTCCAAACTATCGATGATGCAGACGATTTTTCATATCCTTTTTTACCGGAATCAAAACGCACTTGGCTGGTTGAACCCGAAATACCGCCGCCTGCAATATCCCGCCGATTAAAGGATTTAGGGAAGCTCTGCTTATATTCATAAGCAGGCGATTGGGCCTGATATAGGTTATATGAAGAAAAGGTGCTGTCATGTCGCTCAATATTTTCCTGCGGAATATCACTCAGAAAACACGAAGGGCGGTTACGGGTTGTCGAGCCGTACAGCATACGGCTGGCAGCGTTAAGAATATACAGATTTTCCTTTGCACGGGTGATGGCAACATAACAAAGGCGGCGTTCCTCATCCATGTCGTCGGGATTAAAAAGGGTCTGCATACCGGGGAAAACGCCATCCTCAAACCCGGGCAGAAATACCACCGGAAATTCAAGGCCCTTGGCAGCGTGCATGGTCATCAGCACAACGGTGTCCGCCCCCGCATCATAATTATCGAAATCGGTCATAAGGGCGGCTTCCTCAAGAAATCCTGCAAGCTCGGGGATTTCATCCGGGCTGTTCTCTTCATAATTTATGATTGAGGAAGCAAGCTCGTTAAGGTTTTCCACCCGCCCGACTTCGGTCTCCCCCGCCTGCTCCCACATGGCAAGATATCCTGTAGCTTCAAGCATGTCGGTATACAGCTGATGAATTGAACTTTCGGGATCAGCATTCTTCTCCCTCAGCCCCTCAATCATATTTGCAAAGCCCTTCAGTTTTACGGCAGCGCGGCTTAAATCAGCATAGTTATCTGCATTTGAGATCACTTCATACAGGGAAATCCCCAACGCGTCGGCAACTTGAGCTGCTTTATCAAGGGTGGTATCCCCTATTCCTCTTTTGGGTTCATTAATTATGCGTCGCAGGGCAACACTGTCGTTTGTATTGTTTATAACCTTGAGGTATGCCATCGCATCCCGTACCTCTTTGGTATCATAAAAGCGATGCCCTCCGATAATACGATAAGGAATCCCGCTTTTAACCAGCGCCCTCTCTATGGCGTTTGCCTGGGCATTCATCCGATATAAAACCGCAAAATCACCGTAACCCTTACCGCCGGCCACCCCGTCTTGGATTGTATCGGCGATAAAACGGCTTTCTTCATCCTCGTTATCCAGAGAATGAACCTCCAGCTTTTCACCTTTGGGATTATCTGTCCAAAGGGTTTTTCCTTTTCGATTTTGATTTTTTGAAATAACCGCGTTGGCGGCATCCAATATATTCTGTGTTGAACGATAATTCTGTTCCAGACGAATTACCCTGCAACCCTTATATCGTTTTTCAAATCCGAGTATGTTCTCAATGGTGGCGCCGCGGAATTTGTATATGCTCTGATCATCGTCCCCTACAACGCACAGGTTGCCCGACAACTCAGCCAGCATGGATACAAATTCATACTGAGAATGGTTTGTATCCTGATATTCATCCACCATGATATACCGAAATCTTTTTTGGTATCTTTCAAGCACGCCGGGTGCTTTTCGAAAAAGGATGACCGTCTGAAAGAGAAGATCGTCAAAATCCATGGCATCAGCTTCCTTCAAGCGGCCTTGGTATTTTGAATATGCAGCTGCTATAAGCTTTTTTCTGTAATCCCCTTGGGCACTTGCCAGATATTCATCCGGAGCGAGCATCTTATCCTTCGCCCGCCCTATTTCGGAGAGTATGGCTTTATGCCCCAGCGTTTTATCTGCAATATTAAGGGACTTCATGCAGTCCTTCATAAGCCGGATGCTGTCATCGGTATCGTAGATTGTAAAATGGTTTGAATACCCCAGTTGATCTCCATCCCGCCGCAGGATACGCGCACAAAAAGAATGAAAGGTGCTAGCCTGAATTTCACCGCTGTCTTGACCCAGCATACGGGAAAGTCGCTCTTTAAGTTCACCTGCCGCCTTGTTGGTAAAGGTGATGGCAAGTAACCGCCACGCCGGACAGGGGTCAACCGCACAAAGTGACACCACCCGTGAAAGCTGTTCGGGCGATGCCTTTCCTGCCGCTGCCGCGTTAAGCAGAGCCATATCATCATCCGATATTACATCCGGAGTTTGGGTGCTTTCATATGCCTTACCGTATTTAACCATATTGGCTATACGATTTATAAGTACGGTGGTTTTGCCGCTGCCCGCCCCCGCAAGTATCAGCAGAGGCCCCTCGGTACAGAATACGGCCTCCCGCTGCATATCGTTCATTCGGGAAAAGTCCCGTTCCATTATTTTTCTTCTTAGTTTAAGAAATTCACCTGTATTGTTCGGCATTTCCCCGACATCCCTTTCAAAAAACATCCCGGTATGTTAATGGTATCATCCAATAAAAAAGGGGAAAGATCAAACCTCTTTCCCTCCCCTTAAAGAATTGCTATTTATCCGAATAATGTAAGGAGAACGCCGGCCGCAACCGCCGAACCGATAACACCTGCCACATTCGGCCCCATGGCATGCATTAAAAGAAAGTTGCCCGGCTTTTCTTGCTGCCCCACCTTTTGTGAAACACGAGCCGCCATGGGTACGGCAGAAACACCGGCAGAACCTATTAAAGGATTTACCTTGCCGCCGGTCAAGAGATACATCAGCTTGCCCAGCAGAACCCCTCCGGCTGTGCCGAAAGAAAAAGCGACCAGCCCCAGAACAATTATCAACAGGGTTTTGGGCTGAAGGAATGTAGCTGCATTTGCGGTTGCACCCACCGTCAATCCAATGAAAATGGTAATAATATTCATAAGCTCATTTTGGGCTGTTTTTGTGATACGCTCCACCACTCCGCTCTCACGGAACAGGTTGCCCAGCATCAGCATACCCACAAGGGGTACCGCACTCGGTAAAAGCAATACAACCACCAGTGTAACAAGAATCGGGAATAATATTTTTTCGGTTTTGGATACGGTGCGAAGCTGTTCCATAATTACCGACCGTTCCTTTTTTGTGGTAAGCAAACGCATGATCGGCGGTTGTATGATGGGAACCAACGCCATATATGAATATGCGGCAACGGCTATCGGCCCGAGTAGTTCGGGTGACAGCTTGGATGTAATCCAAATTGCAGTTGGGCCGTCAGCCCCGCCGATTATCGAAATCGACGCCGCCTCTTGCGAAGAGAAGGTTAAGGCCTCTATGCCTGTAAGCCCCAAGGCGGCCGCCCCGAAATATGTAACGAAAATACCAACCTGTGCGGCTGCACCAAGCAAAAAGCTTTTTGGATTGGCAATCAAGGGGCCAAAATCGGTCATTGCACCTATGCCCAGAAATATGAGGGGAGGATAAATTCCGAACTTGACACCCTGATACAGATACCACAACAAGCCGCCGGTCTCGAATTTCTGCCAGAAATAGCGACCGTTCATCTCAAATATCGGATAGTTCTGATCAATTACACCCCGTAAATAATGTTCAAGCTCAACCTCAGACAATGGAATCAGCTTATTCATCTGAGGATCCATAATTCCGCCCAGAGGCAGATTGACAAGAAGCATGCCAAACGCAATCGGTAGCAGCAACAAGGGTTCGAACTGCTTTTTTATGGCAAGATATATTAAAAAGCAAGCGACCGCAATCATTATCAGGTTCCCGTAACCACCATAAGCAATCCGCTCCAAAAGGTTGCCCTCGGTTCCAAGTGTGAATAGTCTTACAAAGCCCGATTGCTCCCATATATCCATAATTGTTCTAAACAGAGTATCCATTTGTTTCAATCCTTTAACTCTTATTTAATAGTTGTTTACCGCTTATTAAATAAGCAGATAATATTTTATCAGAACGGTCGAGTGCTTTCAGCCAATCCGGCTGCCGCCCAGACTGTTCTCTCCCTCTTGACACGGTGGATGCTGTGAACCGAATAACGGCAACCATCGGGTGCCATGGCTGCCACAGCAGCCGCAATGACCGCCACAACCTCATCGCTTACCCCATTATTAGTCGCAGGCTTATATACCATGGAATTCAAAGCAGGTGGAGGGGAGTATTTTCCTGCTTTTTCATCATGCGATTCCAAATCTAAATTATTGTGTGTGTTGTTTGAATTACCGCTGAAAACCTTGCCGAACAGCCAAAATATCGCTGTAAGCGCAATCAATGTAAGGGATACCACCACCACACCGATAACAATAACCATACCGGCTTCTGAGAGAATATCAAGCTTACTTGCTGCCAAAGCAGAAATCATATTAACTGTACCCATAATCATATCCATATCCTTCCCAGGCTCCAATTCAAATACCTGAATAAGATCTTTATTCGGGTATATTAAATCCATTTAAAGCTAAAACAAGCTATTATCACCCAGTATAATTTATAATATCTATTGTACCTTAAAATATATCTAAAAGCAATTGAATGAGTCTATATTTTATATTTTTCTTGCTTTTTATCATATATACCTAAAGGCAATTTAAATAACAGTAAATTATTATTCAAATAATTAAATATAAATATTCATTTTATAAAGAATGTATATTTTTTTGAACATTATTCCATTATTGAGCTGATAAACCACTTGCCGAAAGGCAAAATAATATGTATACTGATTAGTATAAGGGCATATCCTCACAAAAGCTTTGCTTTTGTCCAAAATATTTAATTATTATACTGTTCTCAAGTAAAAGGTGAGACAAAATTTGCGAGGATGTTTTTCGTCATGCAAGGCGGAGGAGGAGAGCGGGCTGACGCCCACCGCCCCCAACAACGCTGTATGGCGGAAAACAGCCCGCAAAGATGTCTTGATTTTTACTTGAGAGCAGTATTAAATAGTATTATAAAAACAAAGGAGTTTTTCACATGGATACATTTGTTGAACAGATAGTGGTAAAGCGTAAGGGTGCCAAGGATTTTGCTATTATTATAGGTACTGTCATTATTTCCGTTTTGTTGTTGTTGTTTATATTTCCATATGTGTTTCCCTTTTTAGGTATGCTTTCAGCTCTATTATTTATAGGCATCGGATACGGTATATGGTGGCTTCTAACATCGCTTAATATTGAATATGAATACAGTATAACAAACGGAGATATTGATATTGACCAAATTATTGCAAAGAGAAAGCGCAAACGCATTGTTTCGGTTTCGGGCGCAAAAATTGAGAGTCTTGAGCCTTACACAATCGAGGAGTATTCGAGCCGCAAGTTTGAACGCCGCGTTATTGCTGCACCATCTGAAAATGTGCCTGACCTATGGTGCTTCACCTACCGAAGCAAAAAAAACGGCCATACTTTGGTTGTGTTTCAACCGGAGCAGCGGGTGCTTGATTCGCTTAAAGCCGGGCTTTCCATCCTTGTGCTGCGCGAAACAAACAAAAAAGCCGCAGAATAATTTTGCTCATTTAAAGGGAGACGGCTGTCTCCCCTTTATTGTCTCAACTATTGGTTTAAAACCTTCGCCTTCCAGGCGAAGAATTTGAGACGGTGTTGACCGATAAATTCTTCGCGCCCTTTGGAAGCGTGGGTTTTAAACGTTCGGATGACAGCTGGCGCACAAAGGTTAGTAAAAGGGCTTTATACTGATCTCAAATAAAAATCAAGACATCTTTGCGGTCTGTTTTCCGCCATACAGCGTTGTTGTCGTCGGCGGGCGTCAGCCCGCTCTCTTCCTCCGCCCTGCATGGCGGAAAACATCCTCACAAATTTTGTCTCACCTTTTACTTGAGAACAATATTAGACGGCTTCCAGCCGCCAGCTGAACCCCTCGGCTTTCAGCCGAGGGTGGTCGAGTTTTTCAGGAGGGGTATAAATGTATGTATTGACCACCACCCAAATGAGGTCGGTCGAGAAGGCTGCAATAAATGACGGTCTTGGAGAGCTGCGTTTGATGGAAAACGCCGGCAGCGCGGCGGCCAGGATTATACGCTCTCAATATAGTGTTTCGGGCAGATCGGTTGTGCTTCTTTGCGGAAAAGGGAACAACGGAGGAGACGGATTTGTTATTGCCCGAAAGCTGCTGGATGAGGGGGCAAATGTTAAGGTTATCCTGACCTGCGGTTTACCTAAATCCAAAAGTGCGGCAGAGATGTTAGCCCGAATTAGAAACAGCGAAATCGAGATAATCAGCCTGGAAGCCGAACCCTATGTTGCTGCAAGTAGTGTCAGCGGGGCTTTTATGATAATTGATGCAGTTTATGGGCTTGGCTTTCACGGTATCCTGCCCGATAGTCTTCGCGGATTTTTCGGAACGGTAAATGCCTGTAATGCTCCATTAATTGCGATTGATGTTCCAAGCGGAGTAAACGCAGATACGGGCGAGGCGGATATCGATGCTTTAAAAGCCGAACTGACAATCACCTTCACCGCCAACAAAATCGGATTGACTACCCCGAGCGGTGCAGAATTCAGCGGCAGCATTAGGGTGGTATCCATAGGAATAGAAGAAAAACTGTTAAAACCGTATTCCTCTGACCAAACCGAAATTAACATTGAAATGGTTAAAGACTGCTTTACACAGCGGACTTTGGACAGTAATAAAGGTGATTACGGGCGGTTGCTAACCCTTTGTGGCAGTCGCGGAATGATGGGTGCTTCAGTATTTGCCGCCCAAGCCGCTCTTCGCTGCGGAGCAGGGCTTGTGGTGTCGGCCCTCCCCTCTTCCCTCTACCCGATTGCCGCCACCCGGCTTTGCCAGCCTGTTTTCTGTCTTCTTGAAGAAACAAGAGAAGGGGATTTTGCTCTTACTGCTCGTACCATCCTGCGTGAGCAGGCAAAAAAAGCGGATGCAATGCTTATCGGCTGCGGACTTGGACAGTCTGCGGGGGCGGCTGCGCTGGTTCTTGATTGCATTGAAAGCACAGAATGTCCCATTATTTTGGATGCAGACGGCATAAATATTGTGGCCGGACATATAAATAAATTAAAAGCAGTACGCTCCGCTCTTGTTTTAACTCCGCATCCGGGTGAGATGGCCAGGCTGACAGGTAAGAGCATCCAGCAGGTGCAATCCGACCGCATGAACACGGCGGCTCGGTTTGCCGATGAAACCGGCGCTGTGGTGGTATTGAAAGGGCATCATACCGTTATTGCCTGTCCCGGGCAGCAGCCTCTTGTCAACACTACCGGCAATCCGGGCATGGCAACCGGCGGCAGCGGTGATGTGCTTGCCGGCATGATTGCTTCATTTATTGCGCAGGGTATGAAACCGAAGGTTGCGGCCATTTGCGGCGTTCACCTGCATGGGCTGGCAGGAGATAGGGCTGCCGAGAAGCTGTCACAGCATTATATCCTACCCGATGACATTATAAATGAGCTGAGCGGGCTGTTTTTAATCTTAGAAAATAGGAGCTGAAGCCATGCTTCGCCGCCTCACAGGTCTGCTGCTCATTCTGTTATCGGTATCACTTATATTTACATCATGTTCAAAAAAATCAAAATCGGAACAGCCTATAATGATTGGATTTTCCTGTAATATCGAAGTTAAATACGATGAAATGAATGTCAAAGGGTATCTGACCCGTTCTGCCGCCGGAACACTCTGCTTTGATATTGCTGAACCCGAAACCCTTAAAGATTTATCAATGCAGTGGGACGGTAGTGAAATATCAATTAAACTTAACGGAATTTCATTTAATGTTGAGCCGGATAAAGTCCCCCAAAGCGCCCTTGGAAAATGTATACTCGGCGCGCTGGACTCGGCTTTGGGTGTTCGTGATGTAGGAGAGCTTACAGATGAAGGTCTTTTAACCAAAGGGGTTTCATCAGCCGGAGATTATGAAATCATCTCCGACCCTGCAACCGGAAATCTCCTTAACCTTCGGATGCCGTCCGTCAAGCTGGAGGCAACATTCTCTGATTTTAAGCTCAATACATAGGATATAGATAAT
>JAQWBK010000064.1 GCA_028706415.1 Oscillospiraceae bacterium
GAGCAGAATTTTTGTCGGACAAGGAAAGCCGACGAAGCAAGGCTTTCCGCCTTACGAGGAGGTTTGACGCAGTCCGGCGGAAATTGTGCCGGAAGACACCGGAAGGGGTTTTTAGAGGTGACCTTAAGTAGCCCCTGTTGTTTAATAAATTATAACAGGGGTGCTGTGCAATTAGCCGGGGTTTCTTCATTACAATTAATAATGCCGCGCCGTTTTTGAACGGCGCGGCATTATTAATTGATTTTATGTATTATCGAGCCATTTTTCTATACTTATAAGCCAGGGCGCCTGCAACAAAGTATAAAGAAACTTGAATAGCAGATGTAACAAATTGGAGCAATCCGTATGTCGGATTTGATACGATATTTTTTAATGAGCCGAGTAAACCGAATGCCGAAAACCCACCCAATACGAATGATATTACATAAAAAGCTGTTGCACCTTTCGAATATGGAACCCCGGTTCGAATTGTGTTTATGATACTGCCGAGAAACTTTAATATCACAATATAAGCAAAAACCATTATTGTACCAAGCATGACAGTTATTAGAATAATAGTCGGGCCAAGCAAACTGATGAAATTGAATTCATTAAAACTGTCTGAATATGGAAATTCTCCTGATTCTCCAAATGTATTCAAAAGTTCATTGAAAAATTCATAAATATAATTATCCAGAGTGCCGCTTGCAATTAATAAGCCGGCAATAAATATAAGCAAAATCATAATGCAGGCAAAAACAAATTGAATAATGGTAACCACACGAATAATTGAAAAACCGGAGGGTGTCATTATTTTATTTATGCTGTTTGCAGACCGATATGACACAAAAAAACCGATTAGAATTAAAATTGATGGAATGCTTCCGATAATTCCCCCGATAAATGAAAACAAATAATTAAACGAACCGATATCGTAGTCCAAAAAGTCAAGTTGATTAAAAATCTGGCTTGCACCGGCAGACCCGATCATGGCTGAAATAACCGACAAGACAATACTCGACAAATAAAGGATAACCAGAGCCAGCATTAAATTTGAACCCATCAATTCCCTTATTGCCATAAATCCGCCGCCGTTTTGGACGGGAGCGAATGAATAATCGCCTGCAGGCTGCCCGGGAGAATAATGTATGGGAGTTGAATAATATTGTCCGAACTGAGGCGGTGGACCCGGTGGTGCCGAAGGCGGTATCTGGTTTGTCGGTTGCCCGGGAGATACCTGATAATTTGTCGGAGTGTATGTGACAGGTGGTGCCGGGGGCGCAGGAGGTGTTGTTGGGTTGAGGGGAGGTTCGGGTGAGGCCTGATGATTTTCCTGAGCGGCTGAATCCGGAGATACATTGTCAACCTGCCCAGCCGGTGGTGCATTGTCAACCTGCCCAGCCGGTGGTGCATTATCAACCTGCCCAACCGGTGGTGCATTATCAACCTGCCCAACCGGTGGTGCATTATCAACCTGCCCAACCGGTGGTGCATTATCAACCTGCCCAGCCGGTGGTGCATTATCAACCTGCCCAGCCGGAGCCATACCCTCAGCCGGAGTAGCAGCTTGATAGGGAGGATTAACCTGCTGTGCTTCATTCAACCTTTTCCCGCAGCCAATACAAAATATGTTATAATCATTATTTGATTTGCCACAACTCTCACAAATTTTCACAGTATATCTACCCTTCCATACTTAAATTTACCGAATTTTGATTTAATTATACTTGTTATTGCAAATTTTTACAATAATAATTAATTTATAATGTCGGCTAACGGGGCTTAATATCAGATTGCTGCAATTTCTTGGCAATCATTCTGGCGCATTTATAAATATCCCCACCCCCCATTGTTAGGACAAGCTCGCCTTGGGATGCATTTTGGGCAACAAACACTGCTATCTCCTCGAATGTAGGAAGATACAGCGCCCCCGGAATACGCTTGGTAATCTGCTCGGAAGACACCCCCCATTTATTCTCCTCCCGCGAGCCCATTATATCGCTTAATATTACCCGGTCAGCAGATGACAGAGACTCAATAAACCCTTCTAGATGTCTTGCGGTTCTGGAAAAGGTAAAGGGTTGAAAAATCGCCCAAACGCTCTCATAGCCCATGGCTTTAGCCGCACTCAGGGTGGCCGATATTTCTGTGGGATGGTGTGCATAATCATCGGCTACGGTAACCCCGCCGAAAGTGCCGAGAAATTCAAATCGGCGGCCGGCTCCGGTAAATGACTGCAGCCCGAATGCAATCTGCTCGGCGTTCGCACCGCACCAATGGGCAGCGGCAGCGGCGGCCAGAGAATTTAGGACATTATGCATTCCCGGTACACCAAGACGGATATGGGAGTATTTTTCGCCCTTATAATACAAATCATATTCCCCGTATGAGCCGTTTATTAGCTTTATATCTTTTGCATACCAGTCGCAGCCCTCTTTAAGGCCGAATGTGATTATCTGTCTGTCGGCAATCCCTTCAACCGCCTTTAGTGAATTGGCATCATCTGCGTTTACAATAACCGTATTGGATGCAAGACCTGCAAAGCGGTGAAATGAATTAATTACATTCGCAAGGGTTCCGAAATAATCCAGATGGTCGGCATCAATATTCAAAATTACCGATACAGCAGGGGTCATGGATAGGTAATGATCCTGATATTCGCAAGCCTCGCATACCATAATATCGCTGCTTCCGGCGCGGCCGTTGGCATTTATCAAGGGGAGCCGCCCGCCAATGAAAACCGAGGGGTCAAATTCGCCCTGCAACAATAACTGTGCCAGCATGGAGGTGGTGGTGGTTTTACCGTGGGTTCCTGCAACCCCTATGGTGCGAGCATATTCCTGTGTTATCAATCCAAGCAGCTTGCCGCGTTCAATTAACGGAATGCCGTTATCCGTCGCCCACACAAGCTCAGGGTTTTCAGGATTTATCGCCGCTGTATATACAACCAGTTCGGCTTGACCGACATTCTGCTCCTGCTGGGTCAGGGTTACCGGTATGCCCAGCGAACGCATCCTTTCAACATTGTCCGATTGGTTTACATCCGAACCGGTTATGATGTATCCCCTTGAATGCAATATCTCGGCAAGCGGGCTCATTCCCGAACCGCCTATGCCGACAAAATGCAGCCGTTTAACCCTGCGTAAAATATCCGTGTTATCCATGTTTATATTATCCATGCCTTTCCTGCGTTATATATTACCAGTCTACCTATAGGTCACCTCTAAAAACCCCTTCCGGCGTCTTCCGGCAGAATTTCCGCCGGACTGCGTCAAACCTCCTCGTAATGCGGAAAGCATTGCTTCGTCGGCTTTCCTTGCCCGACAAAAATACTGCTCGGAATCCGTTCAAAACAGGTTATTATAGGTGACCTATTATAAATTACAGAGCCTTGCTCCTACTTAATATTATATTGCTGTTGCATCCGAAAATAAACATCATTTTTATTTTATTGCTAAATTTAAAATGCCCGGCAAGAAGGAAAACCAAAGCAAGAGGAAAACAGCTCAAAAAGACGGTATGTTTTAATGGGTGTTTTGGGTTATATATGTTATAATCACCTTGAAAGGGTGAGCAGCATGATTTTGCCAAATGATGTCTTGAACATAATTGAAAATCTGGAATCGGCCGGCTATGAGACATGGGCGGTTGGCGGCTGTGTTCGTGACAGCCTGCTCGGGCTTACACCAAAGGATTATGATGTTGCAACCTCCTGCCCTTTTGCCGTGACAAATACCCTTTTCCCCCGAACAGTTAAAACAGGTGAAGCTTACGGAACCATAACCGTGCTGACCCCATCAATTCCGGTTGAGGTTACCTCATTCCGTCTGGAATCGCATTATGCCGACAGCCGGCATCCGGAAAATGTGCTGCTCGCTCACGACATAATAACCGATTTATCAAGGCGGGATTTAACAATCAATGCAATGGCATGGCACCCAAAACGCGGACTTTGTGACCCTTTCGGCGGAAAAGCAGATCTGCAAAAACGGGTGACGCGTGCGGTCGGGGACCCAAACATCCGGTTTAAAGAAGATGCCCTTCGCATTCTGCGCTGCCTCCGCTTTGCATCCGAACTGGATTTTGATATTGAAATCAACACACTAGAATCAATAAAAAACCTTGCACCAACCCTGAAAAATATAAGTGCCGAGCGTATATCGTGTGAACTTGGCCGCCTGCTTGCAGGTGTTCGCCCCCAGCTTTGCGCCTTGGCAATTGAATATGGAGGGCTTGCTGATTTTGGCTTAGAGCATATAAAACAGCCCGACCTTCTCTGCCGTATTCCCGATTCGGCGACACTTAGACTTGCGGGGCTTTTATGGCTCAGCCTGGACGATAAATCGGCTTCAAAAATACAAAGCATTCTGCGCAGGATGCGTCTGGATAATCGAACAATCCACAAGGTTAAAAGCCTGCTATCGGGGTTGGATATAACCCTGCCCACCGACGCGGCCGCATTGAAACGCAAATTCAGCATCCTAAAGCCCGAAATATGGGGTGATATATTATCCCTCCGCTCGGTCCTGTTAAATGAAGATAACGAGGAAATATACCAGCTGCTGAGTAAAATATCCGGACAGCCATGGAATCGGTCCATGCTGGACATTTCCGGGGATGACCTGCACGACATGGGATACGATAACCGCATGGTGGGAGAGGTATTGCAAGCTCTGACCGAATTGGTGCTTTATCATCCCGAGCTAAACACAAAAGATGCACTATTAAATCAGGCAAAGGATTATAATAGCCTTAAAGACAAAATAAGTGAAGGTCACCTCTAAAAACCTGTTTTGAACGGATTCCTAGCAGAATTTTTGTCGGGCAAGGAAAGCCGACGAAGCAATGCTTTCCGCATTACGAGGAGGTTTGATACTAATATCCGACTAAAATATTGATAAGGTTTCCGAGGATTTTTTGTGTCGGGCAAGGCCGACGACGCAGGCGGGCTGGCGCCCGGCAAGGAGGAGAACGAAGCCCGGTGCAAAAAAGACCGGAAAGATGTTAAGGATTTAGTCGGATATTAGTATAACGCAGTCCGGCGGAAATTCTGCCGGAAGACGCCGGAAGGGGTTTTTAGAGGTGACCTGAAGCTACAGCTGGGTATCATGGCCTTGAGTAAGAAAATATCTCAGGCCGGTATACCGCATTGTCTTTCGGTTATTATCAACCATTTCTTTTATCGTCAATTTGCTGCCCACAATTATTAGCAGAGATTTGGCACGCGTTACAGCTGTATATAAAAGATTGCGATAGCAAAGCAAGGGTATATTGCGAAAAATCGGTAGAATGACAGCCTCGAATTCGCTGCCCTGACTTTTATGAACGGTCACCGCATAGGCAAGCTCAAGGTCCTTCGCATCCTGCACGTTATACAGCGCCACCCGGTCATCATATCTCACGCTTATTGCGCTATCTCGTGGATTTACCTGCTCCAGAATACCAATATCCCCGTTGAAAACCCCCTGCCCTATCTCTCCGCCATCCTTTGTCCAGGCAATATCGTAATTGTTGCGGGTATGCATAACCTTGTCTCCCGTGCGAAGGGTTACCCCCTCTACAACCATCTCATGGTTATGCTGTGTCTTGGGGTTTATCAGCTCCTGCAATCGGCGGTTCATTTCCTGCGTGCCCAGCTCTCCCTTGCGTGCGGGACACAATACCTGAATACCGTTTCCTACGGTAATACCGTATTTTGACGGAAGACGGGTGCTGCATAAATCCAGAACCGTTTGGACTACATTCTGTGTATCATTCTGGGGCATAAAGAAAAAATCGCCCTGTCTATAATTGAGCACAGGCATCTTGCCTGATACAATTCGGTGCGCGTTGTTGACGATATTGCTCTGCATAGCCTGACGGAACACCTCGGTAAGCTGAACCGTGGGTAGCTCACCCGATTCAATCAAATCGTGAAGCACACTGCCCGCTCCCACGGCCGGCAGCTGGTCAGAGTCACCAACCATAATTAAACGGCAGCCGGTCTTTAGCGCACGAAGCAGGCTTTCAAAAAGAATTGAGTCCACCATGGACAGCTCATCAACCACAACTGCATCCGCATCAAGCGGATTATTCTCATTGCGCTCAAATGCTGGCGTATCCTCATCGTCCCACTTTACCTCCAGTAAACGATGAATGGTTTTGGCTTCCTTTCCGGTAAGTTCAATCATTCGTTTTGCCGCCCTGCCTGTCGGGGCAGTAATAGCCACCGTCTGCCCCATCTCCTCGAGCAGGGTTATGATTGCATCCAAAGCGGTGGTTTTTCCGGTTCCCGGTCCGCCTGTTAGGATAAGAATCCCCTTTTTTAAAGCCTGAATAATTGCAAGGCGTTGCTGTTCGGCGTATGTAATGCCGCATCTTTTTTCAACCCTGTCAATACTTTTCTCGGCATTGCCGACAGAGGGCGGAGGGGATTGCAGCATGGACTGAATTCGGGCAGCAGTATATTTCTCGGCTTTGTGAATATAATTTAAGAATATAAATCGGCGGTCGGCAAGCATCTCTTCCTTGACAACAAACGATGAAACCATTTCGTCCAGCATATCAGAAACCTGCTCTTTGGTCACGCCCAGCATTGATACCGTTACATTTATCAGCTTATCGGCAGGAAGACAGGTATGACCGTTGTTAAGATTATGGCGCAGCACATACAAAATCCCCGCCTCAATTCTTCCCGGATCATCTGCGGGGCGGCCCATATTCATACATATACGATCGGCGCGTTCAAAGCCGATATACAGCCCGCTGCTGCACAGCAAATACGGATTTGCGCGGACCTGTTCTATAGTGGTGTTTCCCCATCTTTTCCAGCTGCGAAAGGCTTCACTGGGTGTAAGCCCATAATCCGCAAAAGCCAGCATTACCTCACGCAAGCCGAACTGTCTTGCATATTCTTGGGCAATTTTCTCAGCCCTTGAAGGGGATATACCCTTAATTTCTGTTAAGCGATTAGGTTCATTACTAATTATCTCAAGGGACTTGTCTTTGAACTTTTCGACAATCCGAATGGCGGTTTTGGGCCCGATTCCCTTGATAATTCCGGAAGAAAGATAACGCAAGATTGCATCCCCCTCCACCGGGAGATGCCTTTCACAGTATTCTGCCCTGAATTGTCTCCCAAAGCTGGGATGATCAACCCATCTTCCCGAAAGGTTTAAAATCTCCCCCACACCTATCATGGGCAGAACACCGACCACTTTATGAAGCTTTTCTTCCGATTCAAGCTCAAGAACAGTCCAGTTACTGTTTTCATTACGATAAACGATTTGTTCTACGCTGCCCTTAAGCAATTCCGGGGACTTTTCATCCATACTGTGCATCCTTTTCATTTTGCTAAAAATAAATTTAACATTATTGTATCACGAAAATAATTCAAATGCTAACTTTATACTATATCTTAAAAAACCTTTGCCTTCAAAAAAAGCTCCGGCCAAAAGCCGGAGCAATTTTTTTGAAAACCTTTTAGTTCTCTTCTCTCATAGAAGCAAAGCATTCACTGCAGTATACAGGACGATCCTCACGGGGTTTGAAAGGAACTTTTGCTTCATTCCCGCAATTTGCGCAAATTGCTGTATGCATCTCGCGATCCGGCTTTGCAGCGGACTTGCGAGCATCGCGGCAGCTCTTGCAACGCTGAGGCTCGTTTACAAAGCCTTTTTCAGCATAAAATTCCTGCTCACCGGCGGTAAAGATGAATTCTGCACCGCATTCCTTACAAATGAGAGTTTTGTCTTCGTACATGATTTTACCTCGCTTAAAATAATAATTTTGCCCCGCGACGGATTCAGACCGACACCTTTGAAAAACAACGCTCTTTTTAAGCTACCCGGGCATATAAAAACAGTAAAAACTGTTCCATACATAATTTAGACACGGTACTCAGCCACCAGGAAAGGAAACGGTCACCATCTTCCGCCGAATTCGCTGCAAAGAATTATCCACAGCCTTAACGCCAATACCGAGATGCTTTGATATTTCTTGGTAAGTAAATGCACCAAGATACATCAACAACACTTGGTATTCCTGAGGAGACAGCAACCCGCGCAGCCACACTTGAAGTCTGAGAACTTCATCTTTCTGAATAACCAGCTGGGCGGGATCCTCGGAGCAACCAACAATTGTCAGGGGAGCTTCCTCCTCGTCATCAATACTGATAAGTTCGGTCTTTGGTATCTGCCTTGCAGCACCCAAGCCCCTGACGGCCGATAAAATTCGGTTTTTAACACAAACCGAAGCATAAGTACGAAATGAAGCCATGTTTGAGTCAAAGGAGCGAGCCGCTGCAAGCAACGCCAAAAGCCCTTCCTGAGCAAGATCCTCCGCCTCAAGCTGGGAGTCGCGATATAACACGACCTGCCTCTTTATCATGGGCGCAAAACGGCTAACCAGTAGAGAAAACGCCTGCTCGCTTCCTTGTCGTGCGAGCTCCGCCAGCTCCTCATCCCCGGCTGTTTCCGTAATCGTAAATTTATCGGAAACTGCCACTGAATCCACCCCAACGTTTGATATTTACTATTATCCTCTATATCGTCAATAATTGTATACGATTTCCAATTGCTTGTCAAGCCTAAAATTTTAACAATCTATTCAAATTGACAAAAATATTACCTATCAGCATCAATATTTTCTGTTTTTTTAATAAAGAAATGAACAATTGTATCCATTAATACCCAATATATGCCTCAAGATATTCAAGATCTCAAAATTGTACACAATATACAGCAAATGCAACC
>JAQWBK010000005.1:0-2682 GCA_028706415.1 Oscillospiraceae bacterium
ATGCTGTGCAACGAGATTGCGGAAACTGCCGGGAGCCATACCCGTGCGTGCCCGAAAAACCCTTGATAAATATGAACCCTGCCTAAACCCGAACTTAAGGGCAATTTCATCAACAGTAAGGGATGTATACAACAACGCCTCCCGTACAAGGTTTATTCTGTATTCTAAAATATACTGGTTGATTGTTGTTCCGGTTAGGTTGCGAAACTCCTTGAGCAGGGTGGTGTGATTGGTATGTAAAATCTCACACAGCTTTTTAACGGTAATTTCCTTGTCATAATTGGCATGAATATAATCCAGCGTTTTGCGAGCCAAGGCTGTTTTAAACTCATTTTTCTCCTCATAAACCGATTTTTCATTCCTGGCAAGCCGATACAACTCTATCAGACTCATCCGAACCCGACTGCACCAGTAGCTGTCCGGCTGGTTGACCATTTCGGATATGGCGATAGAAATAAGCTCCTTTGCTTTAGACCGCGCCACCGGATCAAGGGTAAGAATCCCGGAATATGAATAGCTCAAATCATAAAAAAGATGATAATAGGGATATACATATCCTGCTTTTTTATTATCTATGCAAACATGATTGGAGCGCTGATAGTTAATTAAGTCGGGGTCAAACGATATCGACTGCACCCTCAAATTGTTGCTGTACAGCTTATTGATTATAACACCGGGATTGCGGAATATAAGTGCACCTGCTTGAATGAAACACCTCTCCTGATTAATACGAAGGGCTACGCACCCGCCCTCAACATGAATAATTTGAACGCTGTTCTGGTCTGGCGGATTACAGAAATCCTCCTTGGCATTAAATGATACAGGTACCATATAATCCGGGTTAAATCTGCACTGCAGAGCCATAATCTCACGCCCTTTATACTTCTGATAAGGATTTCATTAAGCGTCTTACACCTTTCGGGTACGCTCTCCCTTTCTTCCATATCCCTACCAGTATATCTCTTTTATTTTCCTTAATCAAGTATAAGCGGTAATTATCCCTAATTTATTAATTTTTTTTATGTTGCATTTTTCACAAGAATCCTGTACTATATAACATATTCGCTTTAAACCGCTGCGGTTTAAAGCGTAAAAGTGCGGCATAGCATTGTGAATGAGAGGAAGCGCGTCTATATGCAAAAGGAGCTTGTTATCGGAATCACCATTGCAGCATACATAATATTTATGCTTGTAATCGGGCTGTTAAACTCACGAAACTCAAAAGATATTTCGGATTTCACGGTCGGGGGGCGTAATGCCGGGGCGTGGGCATCCGCCTTATCCTATGGGACTGCATATTTTTCGGCGGTTATGTTTGTGGGTTACGCCGGTGCAACCGGTTGGAAATATGGTATTTGGGGCGTATGGGTGGGTATCGGTAACGCTTTGTTCGGTGCGCTTTTGGCCTGGCTTGTTCTTGCCCGCCGTACCCGTGAAACCACCCGCCGTCTGGAAATAAAATCCATGCCTCAGTTTTTTAACAAGAGATTTAACAGCATCGGCATGAAAAGGTTTTCGGTAGCCATAATTTTTATTTTTCTACTCCCCTATTCGGCTTCGGTTTATAAAGGGCTGACCAGCGTATGCTCGGTTCTTCTGGGTATGGATGAGCAGATTTGCATGATTATTATTGCTTTCGCGGCAGCAGCCGTTGTTATGCTGGGCGGGTATGTTGCCACCCTGAAGGCCGATTTTGTTCAGGGTATCGTCATGTTTGCAGGTGTGATTGCTCTGATTTTTGCAGTGATTCGCAGCGGGCAGGTTGGTGGGCTTGCTGTCGGCCTTGAGGCCATAGCAAAGGAAACCGACAAGCTCAACCTGGGTGTAAAAGAGCATGTGGGGCTTTGGGCAACCGTACTTATGACCTCGTTTGGCACCTGGGGTCTCCCCCAGATGGTTCATAAATATTATGGTATCCGTGACGACCATGAGGTAAAGCGCGGCACCATAATTTCGACAGTTTTTGCCCTTGTGATTGCGGGCGGGGGGTATTTTATAGGCAGCTTTTCCCACTTGTTCTTTACCCAGCGTCCGAATAATTCAAACGACTACCTGATTCCGAACATGCTGGACTCTGCCGGCCTTCCCAACATTTTGTTAGGCCTTGTTCTGGTGCTGCTTATTTCGGCCTCGGTTTCAACCCTTGCTTCAATTACCATTTCGGCCTCCTCCACCCTTACAATGGACTTCATCAGTGACCGGCTGTTTCCGAAAATGTCTTCGGCAACGGCAGCCCGGGTCACCAAGGCGGTTTGCGGGATTTTCGTTGTGTTATCATATGTCATTGCAAACAGCCAAACCCCCATTTTGGATATGATGTCCTACTCCTGGGGGATTTTATCCGGCAGCTTTCTTGCTCCCTATGTGCTGTCATTATATTGGAAGGGGCTTAACCGCGCCGGCGGCTGGGCCGGCATGCTGGGGGGCATCATTATCGCCTCCCCCCCGGTTATATGCAAGCTGATATTCCCAAATGCCGAGCTGCCGGGGGTTGGGCTGATTGCCGACCTCGGCCCCCATTTCGCCTGTGCCGCCATGGCCATGTCCTTTGTGCTTTGTATTGTGGTGAGCAAGCTTGCCACCAAGGCAGGTTGGTCGGGCTCGGCTGAAAATCCTGCCTTTTATGAAAAAGAAATCATCCAAACATCAAAGGAAGAAGTGTTGATACTAAACGCCGATTAG
>JAQWBK010000005.1:2782-23455 GCA_028706415.1 Oscillospiraceae bacterium
AAAATGTATAAAATGGTTTAAAGCGATAAAGAGTAAAAGAAAGGCCGGATTAAACATGAATAATTCCATTTGGAATCGCGATATGGAATGTATGTCCCGAAATGATATGGAAAAGCTGCAGCTTGAACGCCTGCGCGCTCTGGTGGATTACTGTGAGCGCAATGTTGAGTTTTACCACAAGCGGCTGGCCGCTGCGGGTGTTACAGCAGATAAAATCAAAACCCTTTCGGATATTCAATACATACCATACACAACCAAGACAGACCTTCGTGACACCTATCCTTTCAAAATGTTTGGTGCCCCAATGAAGGATATTGTCAGAATTCATGCCTCTTCCGGGACTACCGGCAACCCCACGGTGGTGGGCTATACCCATGATGATCTGGATAACTGGTCGGAGCAGGTGGCTCGGGTGGTGATGGCTGCGGGAGCAAGCGATGAATCCATTGTTCAGATTTGCTTTGGTTACGGTATGTTTACCGGAGCCTTGGGCTTGCATTACGGCCTGGAAAGAATCGGGGCGGCGGTGGTACCCATATCCTCGGGCAACACCGAAAAGCAGCTAAAATTTATGCGGGATTTCGGCACCGATACCATAGTCGCCACCCCGTCATACTGCCTCTATCTCGCCGAATCGGCCTGGGAGGATTCGGGCAAGTATCCCATGGATCAATATAAACTGCGCTTGGGACTGCTCGGAAGTGAGGGCTGCACCCCCGAACTGCGGGAACAGATCGAGAACAGGTGGGGGAGCGAATTTTTTGCAACCGATAACTACGGCATGTCCGAGCTCAACGGCCCGGGTATATCAGGCGAATGCACAAAGCGCTGTGGTTTACATATTGCTGAGGATCATTTTCTTTGTGAGGTTATCAATTCTCAGACGCTGGATGTTCTGGGCAAGGGCGAAACGGGGGAGCTGGTGGTTACCACTCTGACCAAGCGGGGTATTCCCATGCTGCGGTATCGCACCAAGGATATCACCCATATCGACTATGAGCAGTGCACCTGCGGGCGCACCTCGGCGCGTATGCACAAAATAATCGGGCGCAGTGATGATATGCTTAAAATTCGGGGGGTCAATGTCTTCCCCTCTCAAATCGAAAGTGCCCTTATCGGAATTACCGAAATCGGGCCGCATTATCAGCTGGTGGTACGCAGGAAAAAGTTCACCGACACCCTTGAAGTGCGGGTCGAGCTGATTGACGGCGGGCTACTGGAGCGGTATGGTGAGCTTGAGGCTTTACAGAAAAGAGTACATGACCGTATTAAATCCATTCTCGGAATAGAGATAACCGTCAGCCTTGTCGAACCCAAATCAATCGAGCGTTTCACCGGCAAAGCTCAAAGAGTGGTTGACTTAAGAGAAAAAGAAACGACAAAATAATCGCCTTACATATTTTCTGTCTTTATTAATTAAAATTTATATGATAAAATAAGATGCTTAATTTAATTGACTCGTCCGGTGAACCCGGACTCGGAAGGATGGTTCCTGAATGAAAACCCTAATGCTGGGCAACGAGGCTGTTGCCCGCGCACTATATGAGGCAGGCGTCACCGTCGTGTCCTCCTACCCCGGCACCCCCAGCACCGAAATAACCGAAGCGGCAACCCAATATGATGAAGTTTACAGCGAATGGGCGCCCAACGAAAAGGTGGCGTTTGAGGTTGCCTTTGGTGCCGCAACCGGCGGCGCTCGCAGCTTTTGCGCAATGAAGCATGTTGGGCTGAATGTTGCCGCCGACCCCCTCTATACCGCATCTTACATAGGTGTAAACGGCGGTATGGTATGCGCGGTTGCCGATGACCCCGGCATGCATTCCTCCCAGAATGAACAGGATTCCCGCCATCACGCGATAGCGTCCAAAATTCCCATGCTGGAACCGAGTGATTCGGCAGAATGCCTTTCATATACCAAGCTGGCTTATCAGCTTTCGGAGCAGTTCGACACCCCGTTCCTGCTGCGGCTCTCGACCCGTATTTCACACGGCCGCTCTCTGGTGGACCTCTCCCCGCGTGAGGAACACCCGATTAAGGACTATAAAAAAGATGTGATGAAAAATGTGATGATGCCCGCCATGGCGCGGGTTCGTCATCAGGTTGTCGAAAAGCGCACCAAGGCCCTTCAGGAGTGGTGTGAAACCTCGGGCATAAACAGTGTAGAATATAATGACACCCGGGTGGGGATCATCTGTGCGGGCTCAACCTATCAATGCGCCCGGGAAGCACTTGGGGAACGCGCAAGCTATTTCAAGCTTGGCATGGTCAACCCCCTGCCGGTTAAATCTCTGCTCGATTTTGCCCGTCATGTGGGCCAGGTCTATGTTATCGAGGAACTGGATGATATCATTGAAACCCACTGCCGCAAGCACGGTATTCCGGTAATCGGCAAGCTGCTGCTGCCGGTGTGTGGCGAATTCTCACAGTCTGTTGTGCGCGAGGCTCTTTTGGGTGAGGAGCTGCCCCATATCGCGCTTGACCAAGCCATCCCGCCCCGTCCTCCGGTGCTTTGTGTCGGCTGTCCCCACAGGGGATTGTTCACGGCGCTGAAAAAGCTGAATTTGTATGTCAGCGGAGATATCGGCTGCTATACCCTGGGCGCCCAAGCCCCCCTATCCATGATTGACACCTGCGTATGTATGGGTGCATCGGTAAGCGGTCTGCATGGATTTAACCTTGCCCGCGGCAGCCAACAGGCGAAAAATTCTGTTGCCGTCATAGGTGACTCCACCTTCATCCATTCGGGTATAACCGGACTGATTGATATTGCATACAATAAAGGGTTTTCAACCGTTATAGTGCTTGATAATTCGATTACCGGCATGACCGGTCACCAGAACAATCCCACCAACGGGCTTACCATCAAGGGTGACCCAACCGTTGCCGTCAATCTTGAGGCGCTGGCACACGCGATAGGCATCAACCGCGTAGTTGTGGTTGACCCCTTTGATATGGAGGCTACACGCAAGGCGGTTGAAGCCGAGCTGGCGTTTGAGGAACCTTCGCTTGTTATCGCCCGCCGCCCCTGCGCCCTTCTTAAAACAGTGAAGCATAATCCCCCCATGGTGGTGGATACCGAAAAATGCACCGGCTGCAAAAGCTGCCTTAAGGCGGGATGTCCTTCAATCAAGGTACACGGTGAGGCCAACAAAGGCAGAGGAACGGCCGAAATTGACCAAAATCAATGCGTCGGGTGTGAAATCTGTGCCAAGCTCTGTTCTTTTGATGCCATCAATTTTTAATAGTAAATTGTTTTATAAACGGCTTTTCGGAAAGGAATGTAAGCATGTCACAACCTGTTAAAAATATTATGATCGTCGGGGTTGGCGGGCAGGGTACTCTTTTAGCCTCCAAGCTTATGGGCAAGGCCTTTGTGGAAAAGGGCTTTGATGTCAAGGTGAGTGAGGTTCACGGAATGTCCCAGCGCGGCGGCTCTGTGGTCACCTATGTAAGATACGGCGAAAAGGTCTATTCTCCGGTTATTGAAAAGGGAGAGGCCGATATTATTATTGCATTCGAGCAGCTTGAAGCTGCGCGCTGGCTGCCCTATCTCAAACCCGACGGAATTTTGATATCCGACAACCAGAAGATCGACCCCATGCCGGTTATAACGGGCAATTCCGCCTACCCCGATAAAATACTGCCCTCCATTCGTGAAAAAGGGGTGCAGGTAATCGAAATTGATGCGGTGGCATTGGCAACGGCTGCAGGCTCAATAAGGGCAACCAATGTTGTACTGCTTGGGGTTGCCGCGCATTTTCTCGGCTTTGATAAAGAGGTTTGGTTGGATGTTGTCAGAAGCACCGTCCCCCCAAAAACAATTGCCATTAATGAAAAAGCGTTCGAACTGGGCTTTGCCGCCAAGTAATAATTAGGAGGGAGCATCCCATGCCCTATTATCAGCCGGATATCGAATGCGCATCCGTAGATTATATTCGTGCTATACAGTCAGCTCGTTTAATAAAAATGGTACATACCGCATATAACAATGTTCCTTTTTATAAGCGCAAGCTGGATGAAGCGGGGGTTTCACCCGCCGATATACATAGCATCGACGATGTTTCAAAGCTACCCTTTACGGTAAAAACCGACCTTAGGGACAATTACCCCTACGGTCTTTTTGCCGTCAAGCCCTGCGACCTTGTGCGGGTTCATGCCTCCTCGGGCACCACCGGAAAGCAGACCGTTGTGGGTTACACCGCAAATGACATTGATGTATGGTCCCAATGTGCCGCCCGTGCAATTGCGGCGGCAGGGGGCACAAAAGACGATTTTATTCATGTATCCTATGGCTACGGGCTTTTCACAGGAGGGCTGGGGATTCATTACGGCGCCGAAAAGCTGGGGGCCACCGCCATTCCCGTTTCTTCGGGCAACACAAAGCGGCAGGTGCAGATTTTGCAGGATTTCGGTTCAGATTTCCTGTGCTGTACCCCCTCGTATGCAATGTTTATCGGCGAAACCGTCAGGGATATGGGTATCGACCCCAAAACATTAAAACTGCGGGGCGGTATTTTCGGAGCCGAACCCTGGACGGATAATATGCGAAGAGAAATTGAAAAGCTTTTGGATATAAAGGCGTTTGATATATACGGCTTATCCGAAATTTCCGGCCCGGGTGTCTCGTATGACTGTGAATGCCAAGATGGAATGCACATCTGCGAAGATTATTTCTATCCCGAAATAATCGATCCCGATACAGGTGAAGTCTTGCCCGACGGCCAATACGGTGAGCTGGTTTTCACCTGTATCGGCAAGGAAGCGCTGCCCCTTATTCGTTATCGAACACGGGATATCTGTGCCCTGCGCCATGACCCCTGTTCGTGCGGGCGCACCTTTGTGCGGATGACCAAGCCCCACGGAAGAAGCGATGATATGCTCATTATCCGTGGTGTTAACGTCTTCCCCTCCCAGGTGGAGCATGTTCTGCTTGAGCTTCAGATGGATCCGAATTATCTCATTCTGGTTGACCGCAAAAATAATCTTGACTGCATGGAGGTGCAAGTAGAGATGAATTCGGCGCTGTTTTCTGATACCGTTCGCGATATTGAAAACACCGAAAAGAGGATAGAGGGCGCTCTGCAAAGCACCCTGAACATCCATGCTCGGGTTCGCCTGCTTGAGCCGGGTACCCTCCCCCGCTCCGAGGGCAAGGCAAAACGGGTTATCGACAACCGCAACCTGTAATAACCACCCCCCTCAAGCCCGCCGACGACAACAACGCTGTATGGCAGAAAACAGACCGCAAAGATGTCTTGATTTTTATTTGAGATCAGTATCAATCGTTATAAAATTAAAGGGCTGCTGCTTTAGAATCTCGCGATTCAAGCAACAGCCCTTTTTCTACTTTATAATACTAATTCCGATTATAAAACTTCCAATAAATCAAGCAAAAAGCTTTGATATATGGGTTTTTGTGCGGATTTATTGGTAAGATTTTAATGAGAAATTAGTATTATAACCCTCAAATGGTTATCTCCCTGTATATATCCCCTTTTTTAACCCCTGTTTTTGCCGCAGCTCGCTTGGCCGCCTCGGATGCCGACATCCCCTGCTCCATAAATTCGGCGGCAAATGATGCAGCCTGCGAAAGGGTAAAGGTGGGGGCGGCAGGGGGCGGAGCCCCCTCGATAATCAGCACTATTTCCCCTTTTGGAGTTTCGGCACCAAAGCGTTCGGCTGCTTTAGATAATGTGGTCCGAATAACCTCCTCATGCAGCTTTGTAAGCTCCCGCACGATGGCTATTTGTCGCTCCCCAAGTGTCTTATGCAAATCATTAAGGGTGGCCGAAAGCTTATGGGGTGCCTCGTAAAATATCATGGTTCGGCGCTCATCACTAATAGCCTCCAGATGCTCTTTTCTGTTTTTGCGGTTCATGCTCAAAAATCCCTCAAAAGCAAACCGTCCGGAGGGAAGTCCCGAAACAGCGAGTGCCGTAATCACGGCGCTTGGGCCGGGAACAACCCCAACCTGAATTCCCAGCTCCTTGCACCGGACCACCATATCCTCCCCCGGGTCGGATATGGCGGGCATTCCGGCATCGGTAACCAGCACGCAGTTCTCACCCGCTTCTATTCGTGAACATATTTGGGAGCCCCGCTCCCGCTTGTTGTGCTCATAATAGCTGACCATGGGCTTTTTAATCCCAAAATGATTTAACAGTTTAATCGTAACCCGGGTATCCTCGGCAGCAATAAAATCACAAGCCTCCAAAGCCTGGACTGCCCGGGGAGACATATCCGAAAGGTTGCCTATCGGAGTTCCGACCAATGTAAGCTTTCCGGCCATAATTTCCTCCACACCACAATATTGTTAGTATATTTTACTATTCTTTATACTTCCCGTATAGTTCTTCCCTCTCCATGGTAGGCTTTCGGTTATAATCATAAGCAATAAACGGGGGTAATACCGAAAGCCCGGGGGAGCCGCCCTTTCGCGCTTGGCACAAAAACAGCCATGGCTTGGCATTAGGGTTTTGATGAACAAAGCGCAGCTCTTTGGGCTCCAGCCCCGCCGAGCGCAGAATATCAAAAACCTCACACAGCCTTTCCGGCTTGTGACACAGGCAGAACCGCCCGCCGTTATATAACAGCCCCTTTGCCGCTTGAACAACCTCGGTCAGGGTGCAGCCCTCCCCCTCATGCCGAGCAAGAAGGGCAGCTTTATTTGTGCTCCTGCCGCCGGTACTCGCTGCAAAATAGGGGGGGTTCATGGTTACCAAATTATACGATTCCTTTTTGAGCACACCTTGCAGCTCGCGTAAATCGGCAGTATACACCTTAATGCGATCCTTCATTCCCGACCGCTTAGCCGACCGCCTTGCCATCTCGGCAGCCTTGGGCTGAAGCTCGACCGCGTGTATTGTGGGCGGATTTTCACTCCTGCACCAAACAAGGGGAATGATCCCGCAGCCTGTCCCAAGATCACACACCATCTCATCCGGCTTTGGCGATGAAAAACGGGCAAGCAAAAGCGCATCCTCTCCGAAGCCGTAATCATCCGATATCTCGACGGTAATCCCTCCGCCGATATTTTCAAATCCAACCTCCGCTCCCATTTTAAGAACCATATCCTTTCCGGATTAGTATTATACTAATATCAATAAGAAACATTCCGGCTAACAGAGCCGCGACAACCGGGCAGAATGGCTGTCACGGCTCTGTTGGCATGTTTCTAATCGGAATTAGTATTAGTATTATGCCGAAATCAATGCCCAAAAACAAATATGCCGGGCAACCATAAAGGGAGCCCGGCAAAAAATCCGCAAACCACGAAATATTAATTATTCCGGTTGTGGAGCGTCGACTGGGCAGACATCTGCACAGCTGCCGCATTCGGTGCAAAGTTCGGGATCAATTACATATTTGCCGTCGCCTTCAGAAATTGCCGAGGTGGGGCATTCAGCCTCACAGGCGCCGCATGAAATGCAATCATCATTAATCTTATATGCCATAGAAGAGCACCTCCTTTGTATGTTCCATAATATAATAACATACGCGTCGAAAAAATCAATGCTTTTTTCGACACTCTATTCTTCAAGATGACGAAGTTCTTCCTCTTGGGCTTTGTCAATCTTCATCTGGGTGTCGCGGATAACCTTAATATCCCGTAATGCTACCGATATCGGAGGGGAATCGGGGGATTTATCCAGCCTTACCTTAAGCTGACCGGTAAGCAGACTTGATTCGGTTACAACCCCCTTGCCTTCCTTGGTGCTTACAATGGCGCCCACCTTGGGGGTTATTTTAAACAGAGCTTCGTATGAATCCTGCTCATATTTAAGGCAGCACATAAGACGGCCGCACACCCCGGATATTTTGGTCGGATTAAGCGACAATCCCTGCTCCTTTGCCATTTTTATTGAGACAGGCTGAAAATCACTTAAAAACTGTGAACAGCAAAAGGGGCGGCCGCAAATACCCATCCCGCCCAGCATTTTCGCTTCATCACGTACACCTATCTGGCGCAGCTCGATGCGGGTGCGAAAAACCGATGCAAGATCCTTGACAAGCTCACGAAAATCCACCCGCCCGTCGGCAGTAAAATAAAATAATATTTTTGAATTGTCAAAGGCATATTCCACATTGACAAGCTTCATATCAAGACCGTGGCTTTGTATCTTCTCCTGACAAACATCAAACGCCCGCTTTTCTTTTTCCTCATTTTCTTTAGCGCGGGCAATGTCTTCGGGCAGGGCGGGGCGAAGAACCTTTTTAAGCGGCTTTACAATATCCGACTCGGGAACATCCCGATTGATCATCGAAACCTCACCGCATTCTATTCCGCAGGATGTTTCCACAACCGCCATATCCCCCCGCTCAAAGTTATGCCCGCCCGGGTCAAAGTAATAAATCTTCCCCATATTTTTAAATCGAACACCAATAATCTCTGCCATTCGGCCTACCATGCCTTTCCATGCCTGCATAAAATGCGGCAAAATAAAATTTTTCGGGTAATATTCGCTTATCTTCTATCTGCCTGCCGCCATACGCAGTCGGCAGCACATAAGTGTCTGAAACAGTCTATGATTGACATACTGCCTCCTTGCACGCTTCAAGGACTCGACCTCGTTCATCAGCTTCATCAGCTGTTCACTTGTAAGTGAAGCGGCAAGAGTCTGGGCGGTTTGGGGGCTGCATGATAAATCCTCGATAATACCGGTGCGCCGAACAATAGCATCGCGAAAAATGGTGCCAAGTACATTGAGAACCCCGTCGGCGGTGTCCTTCCCCTTTTCCAGCTTGCCGGTCAGGCGGAGCAGTTCAAGCTCATCAGGTTTGATGACGGCAAGCGCAAATTCAGGTGCCAGCTCCAGCATGTTCCGATAAGAACCGTCCGAAAGCCCTGCCGCCGCCTGCCCGATTATACCCCCGAAAACCGTGGCCGCTTGCAGGGCATCCGCCTTGCTGGTATCCGGCAATATCTGCCTGATTATACGGGCTGCAATTTCATTTTCCACCGAACCGAGACATACCCCGATTATGCGGGACTGTACGGTGGCAAGAAGCTGTGACCTGTTTTCACAGGTGATTATAAAAACCAAATACTCAGGCGGCTCCTCAAGGATTTTCAAAAGTACATTCTGATTCAACTCATCCATTCGCTGCATATCCGGCAGGATGATTACCCGCCTTTGTGCTTCATTTGGCGTCACATAGGCATTATTACGCATATCTTTAATAAGTGCCTTTTTATAGGGGTTGGCCTTCCCATCATCGGCGATTTCTTGTATATCGGGATGATTGTCTCCTGCCGACTTGATACAGTGGGCACAAACACCGCAGGGCTTTTCGGATGACGAGGTGCATAAAGCCGCCCGGGCTATAATCCTTGCCAAAGTCCGCCGTCCGCTGCCTATCGGGCCTTCGATAAGCAGGGCGTGAGGAATACGCCCCCCGTCCACAAAGGAAGAGAGCAGCTGCTTTACCTCCTCATTACCGGCAAATTCCCCAAACTTCATGGAAGCCCCTCTTTACTGCAAATTACAGCCGTTCATACTTTTCAATATTCATAACAAACACGGTTGCTCCGCCCACGGTCACCTCTACCGGAATTGTTGTATAAGCCGAATTCCCGTATGTGGTGCTTGGTATCATCTGGCTGCGTTTTTTGGAATACTTTTTAATAACCTTCATTACCTCGTCCACACGACTGTCATCCACTCCCACAAGAAAAGTGGTGTTGCCCGACATCAGGAAACCGCCGGTAGTCGCAAGCTTTGTGACCGTAAACCCTTCCTTTGTCAGGGCGGAAGAAACCGTACTGCTGTCATCTTTATTAACGATCGCGAGAACCATCTTCATGGCTATTCCTCCATTCGCATTATTACAACATGATGCTACCCACCCATTAAAAGCATATCATCCCTTCGGCCTGTTTCCCATCTGATACTAATATCCGACTAAAGCCTTAACAATCTAATTGCGTTTTAATGAGTAATCTGCATAAGTCCCTACTTATACTATAATATTATACATTATCATATGCATTGATACAAGCGAATCAACAGGTTTTTTGCAACAAGCAATCCCGCCGCCCCACTCCCCGTCAGCACAAGTCAACCTCGCAAGCGGTGTTTGCCACCCTTATAAACTGCTCCAAGCTCAGCTCCTCGGCGCGGGCAAGGCGGGAAATATCCGTTTTATCAAGCAGAATGCCCACAGAAGCCTTATCAAAACCTGCCCCCGCCAATGCGTTTACAAGGGTTTTTCGCCTCTGTCCGAATGCCCCCTTGATAATTTTAAACAGCAATTCCTCGTTTTTCACCTCAAACGGAGGGGATTTTCTAATATCAAGCTGAATAACCGCACTGTCCACCCTTGGGGCGGGCATAAAGCTGCCGCGAGATACCGGAAAAAGCATTTTAGGCTGGGCATAAAACCTCACCGCAAGGGTTACCGCCCCGCATTCCCTGGTTCCGGGCTGGGCACACAGCCGAACGGCTGCCTCCTTTTGCACCATAACCGTGATGCTATCAGCCTGAATTCGGCTTTCAAGCAGGCCCATAATAATCGGCGAGGTGATATAATAGGGCAGGTTGGCGCATACACAAACTCGCAGTCCTTTAAACTCCCGCTCTATCAGCTCATGCAAATCAAGCTTCATTGCATCCCCGTGTATTATCTTAAGATTGTTATGCTCCTCCAGGGTTTCATCCAGCAAAGGCAGCAGTTTTGAATCGATTTCAACCGATACCACCTTGGCGGCGCGCAGGCAAAGCTCCCGGGTCAGCACCCCGATACCCGGACCGATTTCAAGCACGCCGGTATCTTGGTCGGCCCCGCATGCCTCGGCCATTCTGGGGCATACGGTGGGATTAATTAAAAAGTTCTGCCCAAGGGATTTTGAAAATCTAAAGCCGTGCCGGTCAAGAAGCCCCCGCACCGCCGAAATATCGGTCAAGCTCTGCATACCTTCATCCAATCTTTAAATATTATAAGGTCACCATAAACTAAAACTTCACGAATGCATCCGGAAGTAACGCCGACAGGGTGGTGATTTTTTTCGCCTCTCCTTGGGCCGAGGCGGATAAAACGATCATATCCCCAAACTCGGTAAGCAGCTGCCGACAGATACCGCAGGGGGAAACCGACCCATCGGCAGCCACGGCAATTGCAGTAAAGCTCCGTTCGCCTGCACTTACAGCCCCGGTCAGTGCGGCCCGCTCTGCACATATTGTACCCCCGAAGGAGGCACATTCACAGTTGGCGCCCTCGTATATCCTGCCCGATTCGGCCAGCAAGGCCGCCCCGACGGCAAATCCCGAATAGGGACAATAGGCATTTAATCTTACAGCCTGTGCCCTTACGACAAGCTCATCCTGAGCCGCTTTTGATAAATCCATAATAAATCCCCCAAGTATTCACTCAGAATCTGTCAAATACTGATTTCCGCTGTTGCACCATGGTGCGTTTTTTGCTATTATATCATAAGAATATAATTTGAAAATATAATATTCATCTCTATGACAAAATATATAATGAAAGGTATGGAAAATTGAATGAGCAGAAGGGACAAAGAGAACTATTATCTTGATATTGCACAATCCGTTTCTAATCGCGGCACCTGCCTGAGACGCAATTTCGGAGCAATTATAGTAAAAAATGATCAGATTTTGGCGACAGGCTACAGCGGCGCGCCGCGGGGGCGTAAAAACTGCTCGGATCTTGGTTTCTGCCTGCGCGAAAGCATGAACATACCCCGGGGGGAGCGTTATGAGCTGTGCCGCTCGGTACACGCCGAAGCCAATGCCATAATCAGTGCTTCCCGAAGCGAAATGATCGGCTCGACGCTATATCTGGTTGGGGTTGACAGCAATACAAATGACTTGGTGAGCGATGCCTGCTCCTGCTCCATGTGCAAAAGGCTGATTATAAATGCCGGCATTTCCCGGGTCATCATCCGTAATAAACCCGATCATTTTACCGCCGTTTATGTGCAGGACTGGATTGAAAACGATGAATCCCTGAACGGCAGCCGCGGGTATTAACGGTACTTGTTTATCCTCTTCATACGGTTGCGCCTGCGTTTTCTGTTGTGAACAATATTTAAAATAATATACCCGATAAGCAGCAGCAAAAGCAGCCCCAAGCCTACATAAAACCACGGTGAGGTCAGAAATGAGAGTATCTTTGACCAAACATCCAGCACTTCGCTGCGCTCGATGCTCTCGCTGGCTACAAGCTCGACCTCACCAATCACCTGGTCGGTTTGTATTATCAGCTGAACCTTGCCCAGCACCTGCCCTTTTTTCACCGGGGCATCAATGCTCTCGGGCACGCCAACCGGCCTTTTCACAATGGTTGAAAGATCAAGCCCTTTTATCGCTATGGTTGAAAAGCTCTCTTTGGGTATCAGCGATACCTTATCCTTATTCCATGCCAGATTTACCTTAACGGTTGCAATCGGCTCGTTTTTCTTGAGTAATGTTTCATATGTGAAATTATTGAATGCCCAGACATAAAGAGTTTTGGTCTCCTTATAAAAAACTCCTCTTTCCCCTTGCGAATCGGTATCGGATGCCCCCAGCACCACACAAAGGTATTCATATCCGCTGTCCCGCGCCACGGACGCAAGGCAACGCCCCGCCTCGTCGGTAAATCCGGTTTTCCCGAATGCCATGGGGGCATAATAATAGGGGGTGGATCGGCGCATCATATCGTTGGTGCTGCCATATGACCGTGGGATTCCGCCTTTTATAGGATTAATGGTATACTGGGTGGCGGAAAACAGGGGTTCAAATTCGGGGTAGTTCATACCATACCGAATTATTTTATATAAATCGGCAGCCGTGGTATATTGGTTTGGTGAATCAAGTCCGGTCACATTTGAAAAGGATGTGTTTTTACAACCTATCTCGGTTGCCAGACTGTTCATTTTGTTGACAAACTCTTCATTGCTTCCGGCAAGGGTGGTCGCAAGGGTAACACAAGCATCCGCCGCCGTCTGTATTGTGGAGATGGACAGCAGGTCGCGTATGGTCCATTCTTCTTGGTTGATATATGACATCTGCACCGTGGCAAGCTGGGAGCCCGTAATCAAATTGAATTGGGTACTTGTGTATTTTCCGGTAACCTTATCAATATCCAGACCCTTTTCACGGATTATCTCGATTGCAGTCAGCCCTACCATAAACCTGACAAGGGCTGCCGGCGAACGCTTTGAATGGGCGTTTAGCTCAAAAAGCACCGTATCCTCCTGCTCGTTTGCCCCAAGGTTTACGACGATTGCCGCTTTTGCACTCAACTCGGTATTTGAAGGCAATTGATATAAGGATTCGGTCCAGGCCGATACCCTGCCGCCGAGAAGTAACCCACACGACAACATAGCAGCAATTCTTAATGTGATTTTTTTGATATGCATCGCTCTAACCCCGCAAAATTTATTATACAAATATTTTTTACTTCTGAAAGGCATGATTTCATAATGGTTTATATAACCGGAGATACCCACGGGGACTTTTCCCGTTTTAAAAGCCCCGATGCCCGAAAGCTCAGACGCGGCGACACCATGATAGTTCTGGGAGATTTCGGATTTTTGTGGAACGGCAGCAAAGAGGAACAACATATATTAAATAAACTGTCACGGCTTAAATATACCGTTCTTTTTCTTGACGGACCCCACGAGAATTATGATCTGTTGGGTGAAATACCGGTAACCGAGTGGAACGGCGGCAAGGTACAGATGATCAAAGAAAATGTTATGCACCTGCTCAGGGGAGAGGTATACACCATAGAATATGATAAATATTTTGTGTTTGGTGGCGGCGAAGGCCCCGAACATGATATCCGCACCCAGACAAAAACATGGTGGGAGGAGGAAATGCCCTCGGGGGAAGAAATGCTCCACGGCCGCAGCCGTTTGGCCGAACAGGGAAACAAGGTGAATTTTATCCTTTCCCATGAATACCCCGGGAAAACGGCAAGTCATCTCTCCAAAAACAGACGGACTAACGGGGTCAATGCCTACCTCGGTCTTATCGAAACCGAAGTGGAATATGATCGCTGGTTTTTTGGCTCACTTCATCTTGATAAGATAATGAGTAAGAGGCTGCTTTCGGTGTTTCAATTCATTATACCGGTGCATAAGCCTCAACCAAAACGAGGAAAAGCTAAAAACTCAACCACCCTCGGCTGAAAGCCGAGGGGTTCGGCTGGGGGGAATAGTTTTAAGCCCGCCTGCGTCGTCGGCCTTGCCCGACACACAAAATCCTCGGAAACCTTATCAATATTTTAGTCGGATATTATTATTAATCCCAATTAAATACGGTGTGCTCGCAAACCTGTTCAATTTTATCTCTTAAAGCTATATAATCGGCAAAAGCCTCGGGCTTTCGGTTGGGATTTCGTAAAATGGCGGCGGGATGGAAGGTCCCCATCATGAGTATGTTCCCCTTTTGGATAAATTCGCCGTGCTGCCGGGTCACCTTAAAATCAGGTGAAATAATACGGCATCCGGCCACCCGTCCCAGACAAACCATGATTTTGGGGCGTATGAGTGATACCTGCTCCCTCAACCAATGGATACAAGCCTCCTGCTCATCGGGCAAAGGATCTCTGTTATTCGGCGGACGGCATTTCACAATATTCGCAATATATATATTATGCTTTCGGGATAGCCCGACGGCTGCCAGCATTTTATCAAGGAGCTGCCCCCCTCGGCCGACAAAGGGCTCCCCCCTCAAATCCTCCTGTTCGCCCGGCCCTTCCCCCACAAACAGTATTTCGGCATCCGGCCTGCCTACGCCTACCACCACATTATTGCGGGTTTCGGCAAGGGAGCAGGCGGTGCATTTTTGGCATTGAACGGTCAAATCGTTCCAGTCCTGATAGGCCATTCTTTCAATCTCCTTTAATGTTCCAAACAAACCATGTACCAAAATATAATAACATACTTTTACTTGAAATAACAGACCTTAAGGGTTACAATATAAGGGACAGAAAAAATTTTTATGACAAATAAATGGTCATAGGCATGTAAATAATTTTCATGCTTTTTTTTGAAAAGGATGGTTACAGTAATGAAGAATGAAGTTTTAGTGGAAACCTCGGCCCGTCATGTGCATATATCTCGGGAGGATTTGGATACCCTTTTCGGCCCGGGGTATGAGCTTACAAATAAAAAGGATTTATCCCAGCCGGGTCAGTTTGCCTGTGAGGAGCGTGTTGATGTTGTGGGGGCGAAAAGGACACTGGCAGGGGTATCGATATTAGGGCCGATTCGCTCGTCTACACAAGTTGAACTGTCAATGACCGATGCACGCTCGATTGGTGTGGATGCCCCGGTTCGCGAATCGGGAGATATACGGGATTCGGCTCCCTGCAAGCTTGTAGGCCCTAAGGGCGAGGTCGAGCTTGAAAAGGGTGTTATTATAGCCAAACGCCATGTTCACATGACCCCCGCCGATGCTGAGGGATTCGGACTGAAGGACAAGGATGTGGTGGGTATAAAGGTTACCTCGGGCGGCAGGTCACTTATATTCGGGGATGTTGTAGTGCGGGTAAACCCCAATTTCTCACTTGCCGTGCATATTGACACCGATGAAGCAAATGCCGCAGGAATTAGACCCGGCATGAAGGGTGAAATAGTCAAATAGAAATACCGCAAATGGGAGATGACAATTATATGCCCATGAGATTTCCGCAAGGGAAAAGCAAGGCATTGACCCTGAGCTACGACGATGGTGTTGAGCAGGATATTCAGCTTATAAAGCTGCTAGATACATACGGGGTTAAGTGTACCTTTAATCTTAACTCAGGCATCTATGCGCCCGAGGGAACAATACATCCCCCGGGTAGAATTCACCGGCGATTGACAGAATTACAAAGTACATCATTATATAACCACCCGTTGGTGGAGGTTGCGGTTCATTCATTGACTCATCCTCATCTCGAAAATCTTCCCTCGGCCACGGTTATGAAACAGATTTTGCAGGATCGTGAGAATTTAGAAAGACAGTTTGGCTGCATTGTGCGGGGCATGGCATATCCTTATGGCACATATAATGACACGGTGGTCGATGTTCTGAGACTGGCGGGGATTGCATATTCAAGAACCGTCCATTCACACCAGAGCTTTGCCCTGCCCCATGACTGGCATCGTTGGGGGGGAACCTGTCATCACCGCAATCCACAGCTTATGACCCTTGCCCAAAAATTTCTCACCGAAACCCCTGAGCGCGACCCCTATTTATTCTATCTTTGGGGGCACAGCTACGAATTTGAAGAATATGATGACTGGGATTTGATCGAGGATTTCCTGAGGCTTGTGTCGGCAAATGACCAGGTATGGTATGCCACCAACATGGAGATTTATGACTATACCATGGCTTATGAAAGACTTGAGTATTCCACCGACCTGCATATTATATATAATCCGTCCGCAATCGATGTATGGATTCACACCGGAAAAGAAATTATAAAAATCCCATCAGGAAAAAGTGTACCGACATAAATGAACTACCCCGCGGCAAGACGCGGGGTAGCCAAAAGATACCGCTCATACTGTTCTCAAGTAAAAGGTGAAACAGCGACCGCCGCTTCGCAGCGGGGTATTGAACCCGTAAGTTCACAATAAAAAAGGGAACGCTTCAAAAAGCGTTCCCTTTCATTTGATACTAATGTATTTATTTAAGTTCAACCTTGGCGCCGGCTTCTTCCAGCTTCTTCTGGATTTCTTCGGCTGCATCCTTGGATACGCCTTCCTTAACTGCTTTAGGAGCGTTGTCAACCAACTCTTTTGCCTCTTTCAGGCCAAGACCGGTAATTTCGCGAACAACCTTGATAACAGCAATCTTGTTTGCACCGATTTCGGTAAGAACAGCGTCAAATTCGGTCTTCTCTTCGGCGGCAGGGCCTTCGGCACCGGCTGCAGGAGCAGCAGCAACAGCAACAGGAGCTGCGGCAGAAACACCGAATTCCTCTTCGAGAGCCTTAACCAGCTCGGACAGTTCCATAACGGTAAGTGCTTTTACATCTTCAATTAATTTCAATACTTTGTCAGACATTGTGATAATCCTCCATTTTTAATAAATATTAAGGTATTCGTTTACGAATGAATTTTGCATAACCTCGGGTTATGCACTCTTTTTTTCTGCGATTGCATTCAATGCGACCGCAAGACCGCGGAGATTTGCGTTAAGCACACAAACAAACCCTGAAATCGGAGCGTTCAGGCCGCCCAATACTTGTGCCACCAAAACCTCTTTGGAAGGCAGTTCGGCAAGCTCGGCAACATTCTTTTGGTCAATTACCTTGCCTTCGACAAACCCTGCCTTAACCTCTAAGCTGTTGCTTGTACCTGCAAATTTGCTGAGAATTCTGGCTGCAGCAACATAATCTTCACTGCTGAGTGCCAATGCCGTAGAGCCTTTAAGCACCGCGTCCAGGTCCTCAAGTCCGGCCTTTTCTGCTGCACGGCGGAGTATGGTGTTTTTAACCACCGCATATTCCACCCCTGCTTCCCGAAGATTACGGCGCAGTTTGGTATCGTCTGCAACGCTGATGCCTTTATAGCTGACAACAACACCTGCAACAGAGGCTTTCATTTTTTCGGCTAGCTGGTCTACGTGTTTCTGCTTTTGCTTTAATATTCTTTCGCTGGGCAAATCATTTTCACCTCCGGTGTTACGAAATCGGATAGATACCCTGAAATAAATCGGTTGCTGTTAACCACGGAAATACCTTTAATAAAAAAGTCCTCCCCGTTTACCACAGGGAGGACGCATTAACATGACAAAAGACATCGCACAAAGGCGGTGCAGATCCTGTTAAAGCCATCGTCCTCGGCAGGCGGCATAGCCGTTAGGAAACCATTAAGGTTTCACCTGCTGTCTGTGGAAGAACAGCATTTGTTATACTATCACAAGGTTTTACCCTTGTCAAGCACTAATTAGCTTGTTTGGGTTGATCTTAATGCCGGGGCCCATTGTGGTTGCAACCACGCATGAGCGGATATATTGTCCCTTTGTTGCAGCGGGTTTCGCCTTTAAAATTGCACCCAGAAGAGCATCAAAGTTCTCCTGCAGCTTCTCCTGCCCAAAGGAAACCTTGCCTAAGGGGCAGTGAATGATGTTGGTTTTATCAAGACGATATTCAATCTTTCCGGCTTTGGCTTCGGTAACAGCCTTGGCAACATCCGGGGTAACTGTACCCGCCTTGGGATTGGGCATCAAGCCGCGGGGGCCGAGAACCTTACCCAACCGGCCGACAAGACCCATCATGTCGGGGCTTGCGATAACCACATCAAAGTCCATCCAGCCGCCTTGTACCTTGGCAACCATGTCTTCCGCTCCCACAAACTCTGCGCCTGCATCTGTTGCAGCCTGAGCCTTTTCGGGTTTGCAGAACACCAGCACACGCACCGTTTTACCGGTACCATGCGGCAAAACAATAGCGCCACGAACCTGCTGGTCGGCATGTCGGCTGTCAACGCCGAGCCGAACATGAACCTCAACCGTCTCATCGAATTTTGCTTTTCCGGTCTGGACAGCAATATCAAGCGCATCCTTTGTATCATAAAGGGTGGCGCGATCGACAAGTTTAGAACTGTCTACATATTTCTTACCATGTTTCATGTTAATATCCTCCATATAAGAGTGGTAAAATCGGAACTTTGCGATCCTTGCCATCATATAAGACGGCGTTTTTTCCTCCCACCCGTCCACCCGACTCTGCAGCAACAAGCATTGCAGAATAAACCGTAAATGCGCTTATCAGGTGTCCTTGTTTGGGCTAACTATATCAGTCGACAACCTCGATACCCATACTGCGAGCGGTACCGGCAACCATTCTCATGGCGGCTTCAACACTGCCGGCATTAAGATCGGGCATCTTAGTTTCGGCAATCTTGCGAACCTGCTCTTTTGTAATTTTGGCAACCTTATCTTTGTTGGGAACACCCGACGCTTTATCAATGCCGCATGCCTTCTTTATCAGAACAGCCGCGGGGGGCGTCTTGGTAATAAATGAGAATGAACGATCAGCAAAAACCGTAATCACGACAGGGATAATAAGCCCCACATCGTTCTTTGTGCGTTCATTAAACTCCTTTGTAAAAGCCATGATGTTTACACCATGCTGACCAAGTGCAGGACCAACAGGGGGAGCAGGACTGGCCTTTCCCGCGGGAATCTGCAATTTGATATAACCGATAATTTTCTGAGCCATTTATACTTGCACCTCCAAAAATCGTGGTGGATGGCGGAGTGGCAAATTCAGCCCCTCCTCCCACTGCCGGGCACCTGCCCGGATGCCGGACGATACGCGTCTCGGCGGGTTAGTGTTAATGCTTTGTTTTGTAAATAAAGATAGATTATAAATCTTTATTCCATAAGTTTTGCTTGATCAAGCTCCAGCTCAACCGGAGTTTCACGGCCAAACATAGAGATGGTGACACGAACCTTGTTTTTATCAAGATCGATCTCATCTACCAGCCCCGAGAAGTTTTCAAGAGGACCGTCAATAATATGCACCGTATCCCCAACTTTGTAGGTAACTTCGATCTGACGCTTCTCAACGCCCAGCGAGGCAACCTCCTGATCGGTGAGGGGAACCGGCTTGCCGTTTGGCCCCACAAATCCGGTACAGCCGCGTGTATTACGCACAACATACCAGGATTCATCGGTCATAATCATCTTAACAAGCACATAGCCGGGAAATACCTTGCGCTCAACCTCCCGCTTTTTGTTGTCCTTGATTTCAACAACCGTTTCGGTTGGAACACTAACCTCGTGAATCCAATCCTGAAGCTTGCGGTTTTCGACTATGGTTTCGAGATTTGTTGCCACCTTGTTTTCGTAGCCTGAGTAGGTATGAACAACATACCATTTTGCTTCTTGGGACATGTTGCTTCCTCCTTACGGATTCGCAGATACCGCTTAGATATTAATCGAACTCACCAACCGAATAAAAGCGCTGAGCCCCACATCAAACAAAGTGACAAATACACCAACTACTGCACACATCGCCAAGGTAGCGGCGGTGTTTCGCAGAATGGTATGCTTGGTGGGCCATATGATTTTTTTGAATTCGCCCTTCAAATCGCGAAAATACTTCTTGACCGACGGGCGAGATCCGGGATCCTTTTTCTTAGCAGGCTTTTGTGACTTGTCCGATTTTGCCGCGCTTTCTTTTGTGCTTTTGGCAACCATAATCTTTTTGTCAGCCAATGGAACCCTTCCTCTCACTTCCGGAAACCGGAATTATTTCGTCTCGCGATGAACGGTGTGTTTGCGACAGAACCGGCAATGTTTATTCATTTCCAGTCTGTCAGGGTCGTTCTTCTTGTTCTTCATGGTGTTGTAGTTGCGCTGCTTGCACTCTGTGCAGGCGATTGTAATTTTGACTCTCATAACGGCACCTCCCGATGGTCGGAATTATGTGGTGTGCGGCGCATATACCTAAAAATAATGTACCTTGGCCGCGCACAGCCTCCCTCTGTGGGGATGAAGTTTGAAAGATAAATCTTTCAAACGGGAGTTTTGTTCTTTCGTGCAAAAAGCATGGCACGAATTTGCTCCGCAAAACGAACAAAACGTCCCAGTTTCTGCGAATGGATGGGTATATTTATGCAAAAACCGGCGCAAAAAAAGAACCCCTTTTGAGGTATTATCAACTATAGCATACCCCTTGCTTTGGGTCAAGAGGAAAATGCGATTTTTTCCGTTTTTTTTA
>JAQWBK010000005.1:23555-31884 GCA_028706415.1 Oscillospiraceae bacterium
TAAATGCAATATATATTATTCTTATAACATAAGTTCATTGAAATGCCAATAATCATTATTTAATCGGGGCCGATTTTCTGCAATCCGCCCATAAGGCCCGCCGACGACAACAACGCTGTATGGCGGAAAACAGACCGCAAAGATGTCTTGATTTTTATTTGAGATCAGTATAAGGTATAAATCGGCTGTTAATTTTCGGTTTTTAAACCGTTGACCTTTAACCTCACATAATGTAAAATAAAAGGATAGGATTATTAAAGACTTGGAGGGTTTGTATAAATGAAAGTATCACCATCAATCCTGACATGTGATTTTGCCCATCTTGCAGATGGGATTGCTTTTGTTGAGCGCACAGGCGCCGACATGCTGCACCTCGATGTGATGGACGGCGTTTTTGTTTCCAACATGTCCTTTGGGCCGCCCATCATTAAATGCCTGCGCCCCCTGACCCGGATGACATTTGATGTGCATCTTATGATGAAATACCCGGATCGTCTTATCCGGGACTTTTCGGATGCGGGGGCGGATATAATAAATATTCATCTCGAGTGTGATTCGCCGATTGACAAAACCATTGAGCATATCCGCACCCTTGGGAAAACAGCCGGACTGACCCTGAAACCCTCAACCCCTGCCCAGGCGGTTTTCCCCTATATCGACAAAGTCGGTCTGATTCTTGTCATGACGGTGGAACCGGGTTTCGGCGGGCAGAGCTTTATGCAGGATATGATGCCCAAGGTTACCGCCATAAAAAACGAAATTGATCGCCGCGGCCTATCAGTCATTCTTCAGGTTGACGGGGGCATCAATGCCGACACCGCCGTTATCGCGGCCAAGGCGGGGGCCGATACCGCCGTGGTGGGCAGCGCGCTGTTTACCTCTGCCGACCCAACCGCCCTTACCCATCAAATTCAAGCGATATAACGCCCGCTCATCCTGCGAAAAACACAAAGATACAAAGGTTCCCCTTTTTAATGGCTGAACCTTCCGCCTTTGCCGGGATTCATGGCGGCGCTCAGCCGCCCCAGGGCATCCCCCACCGAAATCGATTCGCCGTGCTCGGCAGTATATGCCACGGCAATGTCCCCTTCACCTGCGGGGCGCCCGAATTCATTAAACAGGCTATCCATTTCACGAGAAAGAGGCACACCCGGATATATTATCAGCCTATATCGTTTATCAAAACGGTATAGTGAGCTACCAAACATCGGCGGGGTATTTGTCCCTACGCTTTTTGCCAGATGAAGCACGGTATCAACATCGTCCAGCTCAAATATGTAGGGTCCCACCACCCGTTTCATGCGGACATGTCGTTTCCCTCCGGTGGGGGTTAAAAGCAGCAGACACCCTCCATCCACCGGAATTGCCTCGATCATCAAGCTGTTTGATGTATCAAAGCCGACCTCCCGCCGCGCGTTATCAAGAATATGATGAAGCGCGTTGCGTGTGTTTTCATTGCTGTAATCCATTTCCTCAAAGGATAGACTAAAATCGTGCATGTCCTCCTCGGTAAGCAGAATTTTCAAGCAACCGTTATCAAGCAGGTCTATTTTCACTGCACTTCCCCCTGTTTGAGATGTTTTTTTCTTCCCCGGAAATAAATCCGGAAGAATCCAATCAAATTTAAAGAGCGTTAACATCGACCGGTATAAGGTGTTTATACCCGAAATAATGTTATCCGATATAACTACTCTCATTATATGATATTATGAGGACAGGCTCTTTGCAAGAGGTGAAAAACAGGATGTCGAAATTTACTAATAGAGGGGTTTTTCTCCCCCTCAAAAAAGAACCGGCGGCCTCCCGCCCGATAAAAGATATTACCCCTCCCCCTCAGGTCGTGGTACCTCTGTTATCTGGGGATGGGAGCAATAGTCAGCCTGTTGTCAAGGTTTATGACACGGTGATGCACGGGGATGTTTTGGCTCAGCCAAGAGGGCAAGGCGGCTGCCCGATATATTCTCCGGTGACCGGCATATTTAACAGCATGCGAAATATATTGCATCCCCTGCTGGGAAGTGTTTCCTGCGTGGTGCTTGACTGCTTGGTTTCCAGGGGAGAGAAACGAAAAGAGAACTCGGTTGAAAAACTGACGGGCGAAGAAATTCTGGAACTGGCGTTCAGAATGGGTATTGTAGACGAGGTGGACGGTATACTGCTGGCCTCCAAGCTGGCGGAGGGCCGCAGGCACAAAAGTATTATTCTGGTGGCCGACGCTTCCGAACAAGAGCCGTACTGCTCGGCAGCCTGGTCTGTCCTGAACGAATCGGCCGAAAATATTTGGAGCGGTCTTGAGCTTGCCGCCCGCACTGTTATGGCAAAAAAGCATTATATTGCAGTAAAGCTCGAAAATAAGCATTTAAGAAAATTAAAAGATAGAATACCTGACGACGGGCTTTATCAGGCGAAGTCGAAATATCCTGCTCGGGTATATCCCGAAAAGGGGGGCAGCGCCGTTTGTCGTATCGGGGTGCAAGCCTGCCTTGCTCTTTATTATGCGGCGGCCTCCAAACAACCCCCCTGCGACTGCGTTGTTACCGTTGCAGGGGATGCCGTTGCCAACCCCTGCAATGTACGGGTGCCTTTTGGCACAACTGCAGAGGATATACTTCATTTTTGCGGCCTATCTGAAGAACCCGCACATATAATTTTGGGTGATGCCATGACGGGTATTTCAATACAAAGCACCGATGTGCCCATAATATCCGGCATAACCTGCCTGCTTGCCCTGAAAAGCCGTCCCCACCCCCCTATACACACCTGTATCGGCTGTGGGCGATGTGTTAGTGCCTGCCATGCAGATTTACTGCCGTATGAGATTATGAGGCGGCTTGATAATATGCAATATGAACGGCTGTCCACCCTCCTGCCGTATGAATGTGACGGCTGCGGCGCTTGTTCCCATGTCTGCCCCTGCGGTCTGGATGTTACATCAAAGGTGCTGGAGGCGCGGGAGGCGCACGGAAATATCTTTATGAAATGGGGTGACGGCGATGACTTATAAAACTGCCCGGCCCCCCCATCTGCGGCGCACCGAGCAGGCCTCCATAATGAGTGGGGATGTCCTGATTGCCCTGGTACCCCTGTGTGTGTTTTCCTCGGTATATTACGGAATGCGGCCCATATTACTGGTTTTGACAGGAATTATCTCGGCGGTTATAAGCGAAACATTGTGCTGCTTATTCATGCGGCGCAAACCGTCGATAGTCGACGGCACCGCTGCCGTCACAGGCGCCCTTGTGGGGGCTCTGGTATCCCCCTTGTCACCATACTGGCTTCCGGCAGCAGGGGCAATATTCGCCATTGTTGCAGTAAAAATGCCTATGGGGGGAAGTGGTCGTAATCTGTTCAATCCGGCGGCGGCAGGGCTGGCCGCCATCACCCTTTGTTTTCAAGGTTTCCTTTTTACATACCCCGACCCGGGCTTGGGCGTTCCTCTGCCCTTGGCAGATAACGCTTTGTCTGGTATAATAACCCAAGGCTCTCCTGCCGCCCAGCTTGCCGAAGGCGGGCAAACCCTATACACCCCGACAATTTTGCTGTTGGGGGATTTCCCCGGTCCCATCGGTGCCACCGCAATTGCAATACTGCTGGCAGTTGCTTTATATTTATTTATAAGGCGGTCGATTTCCGCCATAATAATCCTGCCGTATCTTGCAACCTGTGCAATGCTGGCTTGGGCATTCCCTCGGGTATCCGGCGGAAGCGGGGGCAGTATTATGGTGGAGCTGTGCTCGGGTTATCTTCTTTTCGCCGGCGTTTTTCTGCTTAACGACCCGGTAACCTCCCCCCGCCATTGGCTGGGAAGGGTTTTTTACGGGGTTCTGGCAGGGCTGTTTGTTATGTTGATGCGGTATTTCGGGCGTTTTGAAGAAGGGGCCTGCTTTGCCATCCTTCTTGTAAATGCTTTTTCAACCACCCTTGACAGGCTTGGCTGGTACTTGCTTAATCTGAAAAGGATAAGGGAAAGAAGGCGGGTAGAATGAGTAATACGGGAAATAAAAGCAAGCAATCCTCTGCAAACAATACAAAAGAGCTGCAAAATGCTTTTTTCGATTCTTTTCTGTCTAGAAACATTGTTTTGGTGCAGGCTATTGGTATTGCCCCCATTTTGGCGGCAGGGATAACCCTGCAAAACGGGGTAACCCTCACCCTTTGCACCGCCGCCGTTTTGTTGCCCTCCAGCCTGTTTATGTCGTTTTTCGGTGATCGTCTGCCCGCTTGGGTGCGCGCCCCGCTTTACACGGTGGGCTCAACCCTCCTCCTGCTGGGAGCGGCACTATTAATTGATAGATTTATCTCTCAACAGCTTTATGCCAATCTGTATATATTTTTACCTCTTACGGCGGTAAATTCGCTGGTGTCATACCGTGCAGGGGGCTTTTCGGTCAGCCATAAGCCCACCGTGGCACTTGTCGATGCAATAGCCTCTTCACTTGGTTTCGGTATTGTTATTTGTGTTGTATCCGCATTAAGGGAAATTACATCCTACGGGAAACTGTGGAATATCCCCCTCAATTCAGCCTTTAAACTGCCCGAGGCCGCCCTGCCCTACGCCGCTTTTTTATTATTGGGCTTTATGGCGGCGTTTCTGCAATGGATAAAGTCGGCGTCTGAGCGGGATTGATACTGATAAAAGGGGAAAGGAATTACATTTATGAGTGAGTTTATTCGTTTTTTTCTGGCGGCTGCGGTGCTTCAAAATGTGGTGCTGATTACCGGATTCGGGTCATCGGTAATGATGCGTATATCCCGCAAGCGTTTGAACATCCTGCCCTTCAGCCTGATTCTTTGCATATATTCCACCCTGACCGTCATTGTATGCTTTCCGCTTGATGGATTAATGGGCACCGGCGTTGTTTCAAAATTACTGCGCCCCCTTATGATTATTTTGGTAACCGCCGTATTATATATAATATCGGTCTTTTACCTCAAAGAACAGCACCCCAAGCTTTTCAGCCGTGTAAGCAGGCTGCTACCGATTGCAGCGTTTAACAACCTTGTATTCGGTATTGCACTTTCTATCAACCACAAATTCGCCATAACGCTTGTGGGCGCTTTGGGGCTTTCACTGGGCGCTTGTGCAGGGTTTTTGATTATTTCTTGGTTGGTTGCGGAAGGGATGGAGCGTCTGGATAACCCCGATGTTCCCAAGGCTTTCCGCGGTCTACCCTCCATTTTGATCTACCTTGGCATACTTTCTCTTGCTTTAATGGGATTTGAGGGCAGTGTGTCTTTGATATAAAAGAAATGGGAGGAATTCAGATGTCTCGCAAATTGAAAGGCAGAAAACTACATCGCCGCCGGCCTGGCGTGTTCAATAGGAATACCCGCAGAAATGCCATCCTGAAAAATATCGGGCTGGTATGCTTGGCTCTGCTCTTAATACCTGCCGGCTTTTTGGCCGCAAAATTTTTGGTGGAGGATAATCCCGACCCACAGGGCAAGCAGACCTCAACCGTGAATGTAAGTGCCTCGTCAAGCCCGTCTACGACTGCCCCCACACCCACCACCACCCAAAAGCCGATACCCCAAACCCCTCAGGGCAGTCTGCGTGCATTTTACCTACCATTCTCCCGCTTGACACAGGCGGATTTTCCGGACGCCCTTCTTGATGATGCAGCCGCAGCCGGCTTTAATGCCGTGCTGTTTGATTTAAAGGATGAACGGGGTGTCCTGCATTATGACTCCCAAACAATATCGGCTCAACAGTCCAAGGCTGCATCGGATGATGCCGTTACCACCCAAAGGCTGAAGGAAATATTACAAAAGCTCCAAGGCAAGGGGCTTACCGCCGTGGGGCGTATTTTCGCCTTCCGCGACCCAACCGCCCCCTCAAACCTGCCTTCCGCAAAAATAACCCTCGAAGGTTATCCCACCTACACCTGGCTGGATAACTCCCGCGATATGGGGGGCAAGCCTTGGCTCAATCCATACGCACCGGATGCCCACAGCTATATAATCGGCTTGGCAAAGGAATTGTCGGATATCGGGTTTACTTCAATAATGCTGGATGGGGTTCAGTTCCCCAACCAGACCTCCCGGGCAGCTTACGGCGATTCCGAGCTGAGGTCGCTCTCCCCGCTTGAGGTGCTAAAAAAGTTCGTGGGCGATTTACGCACGGCCGTGGGGGAGGGTTGTCAGGTAATCCATACCATACCCGGTCTTTCGGCATTTAAGGACAGCACCCAGCCCTTTGGCGGCAATCCCGTCACCTTTGGGGCTGATACCATCGCGCCTATACTCCTGCCCTCCACCTTGGGAAACAGGCTGAACGCCGGGGAAACAACCATTACAAACCCGAAAGAAAACCCCTATGATGCCGTAAAGCTTGCCGCCGGACAGATTAAATTGAGGGTTCAGCTCATGGAGCAACAGCCCGAAATGATGCCCTGGCTCCAAGCCTTTGATTATAATTCACAGCAGATCAACCAACAAATTACCGCTGTCAAAGAAACGGTGGGAAAGGATTTCTCTTTTACTCTGTACAACCCGCAAGGAAGCTATGATTTTGAGGCGATAAATATAGAGTGATGGCAGTTTAAAACAATTACTCATACCGCCACCGCTTAATTTGCAATAATTTTCACGGCAAGGAAAGGAAGACAAAACGCATGAATATACCCGCAGTTCTGGCACAGGAATTTCAACTCCGCCCAAATCAGGTTGAAGCTACACTGCAGCTGATTGATGACGGAAACACAATTCCGTTTATTGCCCGATATAGAAAGGAAATGACCGGTTCGCTTGACGATCAGGTTTTGCGTGAGCTTTCGGAACGCCTTGAATATCTGCGAAATCTGGATGCCCAGCGTGAAAAGGTTCGGGCGGTAATCGAGGAGCAGGGCGCACTCACAGATGAATTATCAGCCGCACTGGATGGGGCAGCCACCCTTACCGAAATCGACGATATCTATCGACCCTATCGTCCAAAGCGTAAAACCCGGGCATCCATGGCGCGGGAAAAGGGACTGCAACCGCTTGCCGATGCGATTTATTTACAACAACCGAACAGCGCCGCCCCCCTTGACATGGCGGCTACATATATCGATGAGGAAAAGGGTGTCCAAACGGCGGAAGATGCGCTGCAAGGGGCACAGGACATAATTGCAGAAATGATATCGGATGATGCCGGAATTCGCCGCCGCCTGCGGGTGGTATGCATGGAAAGCGGACAGCTCACATCTAAAGCCGCCACCGAGGATTTAGGCGTATATGAAATGTATTCCGATTTCCGCGAGCCCCTTAAACGGGTGGCAGGGCATCGCGTTCTGGCAATAAACCGCGGGGAACGGGAAGAATTTTTGAAGGTCTCCATAGATTTTGACCGCATAAAGGGGGTTAATATCACCTGCTCTAACCATGTAAAAGAGGACTCACCCTGCACTCAGGTTGTGGGGGCCGCCGCCGAGGATGCGTATGACAGGCTTATTTTCCCCTCAATAGAGCGGGAGCTCAGAAACCAACTGACCGATAATGCAAGCGAAGATGCCATAAATGTTTTTTCGCTCAATTTGCGGCATCTGCTCATGCAGCCCCCAGTAAGGGGACGCATTGCCCTGGGGCTTGACCCGGGATATCGCACAGGCTGCAAGGTGGCGGTTGTTGACGGAACAGGCAAGGTGCTTGACACCGGGGTCATATATCCGGTGCCCCCGCATAATAAGGTACGAGAGGCTAAGGAAACGATCACCAATCTTATAAAAAAATACGGTATTCAAATCGTTGCCATAGGGAACGGCACGGCCTCCCACGAAACCGAGGTATTTACCGCCGCCCTAATAAAAGAGCTGGATACCGAGCTTTCATATATGGTTGTCAGCGAAGCCGGAGCATCGGTATATTCGGCATCCAAATTGGCAGCCGAGGAATTCCCCGAATATGATGTTTCTCTGCGTTCGGCGGTCTCGATTGCCCGAAGATTACAAGACCCGCTAGCCGAGCTTGTGAAGATTGACCCAAAGGCGATTGGGGTGGGGCAGTATCAGCATGACATGCCTCAAAACCATCTTTCGGAGGCGCTCGGCGGGGTGGTAGAGGACTGTGTAAACGCGGTAGGGGTGGATTTAAACACCGCCTCGGCCCCCCTGCTTGTGAGGGTTTCGGGGGTAAATTCTGCGATTGCAAAGAATATTGTAACCTATCGTGAGGAGAACGGGATATTTTCATCCCGCTCACAGCTGAGAAAAATTCCCAAGCTGGGGCCCAAGGCATTTGAACAGTGTGCCGGCTTTCTCCGTGTTCCCGAAAGTGAAAATGTGCTTGACAATACGGCGGTTCATCCCGAAAGCTATGCAGCCACAAAAAAGCTGCTCTCACTTTGCAATTT
>JAQWBK010000005.1:31984-34619 GCA_028706415.1 Oscillospiraceae bacterium
TTTTAAACCAATGGTTGAGATAATAAAATTGTGAAGCGGGGAATAAAGTATGGCATTTCGCAGTTTAAACAAAAAAGCAATCGGATGCATGAGGCTGTCAGCCTTCATAGGGCAAGGGATACTCGCCTTGATTTTTATTGCTGCAAGGGTGATTATCAGTGGCACGCAGGTAGATATTCCTCTGTGGGCAGATGTGTTATTGGCATTGTGGGGGGTATATGCGGTTGTTTATTGCATTGCCGCACCCTATATTCGATACCATCGATATAAATATGATATCGATGAGGAGCGGATTGTGGTCAAGGAGGGGCTTTGGTTTATTACCAAGCAGTTTGCACCCATCGAGCGGGTTCAGCAGATTTCGGTTGCGCGCGGCCCGATTGATCGTATTTTCGGGCTTGGCAAGGTTACAGCCACAACTGCAGGCGGCACCGTCACCATACGCTTTCTTGAAGTGGAAGAGGCGGAAAAGATTGTAGAAAGCCTGTTGGGCAGAATTCGCAGCATTGTAAAAGAACAAGATTTGCGCGTGTAGCATTATATCGGCCGAAAGGTGTGAATTTTATCATGGAAAAAGAAATCCGCAACCACTTTTCAATCACATTTTTAAACACCCTGAAGAGTACATGGTTTTTTTTGGTGTTGTTTGTATTTGATTTTATACCGGACGCCGAGGATGTATCCACCCCGGGGGGATATCCCGTCTCACCTTTATTCCTGCCTATATTACTGATAGCGGCTGCGATTATAGTGTTTATATTTCAGGTGATACGCTGGCGTAAAACTTATATCTTGATTAAAGATGGACAGATAATAATAGACAGAAGATATAAGATAATGAAGAATAAGACAACCGTGAAAATTTCCAGCATATCCTCGGTGAATTTAAAGCAGAACATACTTGAGCGGGTTTTGAATGTCTACAGCATACAGTTGGATATCAACTCTGCCGTAACAGCGGACAAAACCGACTTTCATCTTGTTTTCGGTCAAAAGGATGCAACCGAATTTCAAAAGCTGATAACCGACCTAAAACAAGAAGCCCGGCTTCAAACCTCGACGGCAAACGATCCGGCAGAATCCACTCAAACAGGGTATCTACCGGTGGTGTCCTTCCCCTTGCTCCGGGTTATACGGCACTGTCTGCTCAGTATATCGGTTACAGGCATGTTATTAACCCTCTCGGTTTTTACAGGCGTTTTTACCGCTGCCTTTTTTGCGGGAGGGGACTTTGCAGCAGAAATCGGTTGGGCAAGCTCAAGCATCCTTGCTATTATTTTAATTATTTGGCAAACTCTTGCCCCCTTCCTTCGATATTACAAGTTTACGGTGATCAAGCAGAATAATAAGGTGGTTATATCGTATGGGCTGCTTACAAAGCAGCAGTACACCCTGCCGCTTGATAAAACAAGCGCGCTGATTATTCGTCAGTCCCTGCTTTCGAGAATAGCACATTTATATTACGGTGAATTGATTAACATCGGCATGGGGGATGAAGAAAGAAAAGAAAACCCCGTGTTTTGCCTGTTGGTAAACAAACAGGAGCTTGAAACAATTATAGAGCAGGTCGCCCCAGCCTTTATTTTTTCTGAGTCCATCAATCCATCCCCCACCCCCGCCCTCCTGTCGGTTTTGATTAAATATACCCTTATCGGGCTGCCTGTTTTGGTAGCTGCGATCGTTGTGGGTTATTGGTGGGCAGGATGCTTGTGGCTCGCCCTTGTTCTTCTGGCGGGATTTGCCTCCTTTAAAACAAAGGGGTTAGGCCTGCAAAACAACAATATTGCTGTCACCCAGGGTGTTTTCGCCAAGAAGACCCTCATCACTACATACAGTAGGATACAGAATATTGCAATAACAGACGGGCCGTTCAGCCGAAGGTTCGGACTTTGCAAAGGGAACATAACCATCTTGGCGGGGACTATGAACAAAAACCATTCGACAGGATATTTCCAAAGCGACAAATTCGATCATGTATGTAGCAAGATGATCGAGCACCAAAGCATATCCTTAATATAGCCATTGTATACCCCCCCTCAGCGCCCCGAACAAGCATAGTAATACTAATCTCAAATAAAAGGATCGATAAAATTGTCGCTCAAGTCGCGTTCTTCTTTAAAGAACGCATCACTCCATTTTATCGGCTTTTATTATTGAGATTAGTATAATACCAACAACTCTACCACCCTCGGCTGAAAGCCGAAGGTTTTAACCCAATAGTTGAGACAATAAAGAATTTCCGCTTGCTTTTATTAACCTAAAAGCAGGCGGAAACCACTTTATATCAGCGATATCTTCTTCTTCGACGAAACAGTTCAGAAACTAATAATATTTCTATAATATCTCTAAGAAGTCCTCTGCGCCTAAATCTCGAGCGGAAGGGTCTTTGAACCTCGACTACTGCCGGGTTTGCGACGGTTTCCATCTCCTGCCCGCGAGCATATTCCTCAAGATCCGGATACATGCGGCAAAAATCCCGATGAATATTTTCGGTCATCATTTCGATCATTTCCTGAGTCGGCTCCCCGCTGGATTCCATTTGATCACATGACATGATAATAAAGGGCTGAAGCTTATAAAATATCTCGGGATACATCATACGATATGTAATCATATCTGTAAGCTCAGACGGTTG